>JAKPQU010000504.1 GCA_029555925.1 Bacillota bacterium | reverse complement strand
AGGTAAAATGGTATCCGTAAAAAGCTTCTGCCTGGCGGGCTCTGGAGAAGAAAAATTAGTTTTTTATATAGGATTAAAAATTAAATAAGGGCTAATTTATTGTCTGTAAAACAAATTAAATAAGGCAAATTATTTTTCTTCTCCAGAGCCTGTCGGGCAGAAGCTGATAAATAGATACTAACAGACATGACCGGGGCGGTCACAACCAAATATGAAAACCAACATCCAGTGAAGGTGAAAACTTCATCATTTTCATATAAATTTACCTGGAGCGGTACTTATATATATTGCAGGAGGCTGAAAAAATTCAGTCCATATTGAAGGAAAATGTTGCGGATTCAGGAGTTATCTCAAAAGAACCGCTGTGGAGAAGGGCTATACGATTACAGAAGGTACAATCTTCACTTCCCTTAAATTCTTCAAGATCTGTCCATCCTGCAGGATGAATTATGACTATTACATTAGACTTTTTCATCTGACTTGAAACAAGAATATCTCCGTTACAGGAAAACCGGGATGAAAGCAAAGAAAGACACTGTTGAAATAAATACCTGTTACCGTTAACGTGGGGAAGATTCCTGGCAAGATTTAATGTATATTTTATATTGCTGAATTCTCTTACATGAGAAAGAATCATAAAAAAGCTCTCAATACAGGAATTTATGTCATATGGTTTATATATATCATAACAGAAGGTATAATTTTGAAGTGCTTTTATTATTTCCTGACTTTTCCAGGCCGTTTTTATAATCTTCTGACATTTTTCATCTTTAAAACGAAGTTCTATTAATTCAGCAAACATTGATATACCGCAGATAAGATTATTAAGATCATGAAAACAGGAGCGAAGAAGTTGCTCATTTAAAGGATGAGAAAAAAAATTATAGTCATCTAAAATCTTCTTTATCTCTTCATCTTGCAAGAACAGTATCCCCCTAATCTATCTGCATATACAACCGGGAATGGTTATTTTAAATTCACTTCCAACATTTTCTTTTGATAATATTGAAAGCTTTCCCTCATGTGATTCCACTATGGCTTTAACTACGGCAAGTCCGAGTCCTGTGCCTCCATAGGTTCTGGTAGTTGACATATCAGCCTGTGTAAAAGGTACAACAAGAGATTCTGCTTTATCCATAGGGAAACCAATTCCTGTATCGGATATATTAATAGACAGCACATTATCTTCAGGTGTATCTATAGTCAGGGTAATTTTACCACCGTTATTATTGAATTTTATGGCATTATCTATCAAATTTCTGAGAGCAATAGAAAGTTTCGCAGCATCAACATAAAGAGTTCGTCTGTTCAGATTATTATATTCTGTAAATTCTATATTTTTCTCTTCTATTTCTTCTTTGAACTCACTTATTATCTTCATTAAAATATCTTCTATTACACATTCTTTTCTATCGATTACCATATGTTCTTTTTCTTTAAGGCTCAGGGTTATTAAATTTGTGACAAGATGTTCCAATTTAAGACTGGCCTGCTTAATATCTTTAAGCCCTTCTATTACGGTAGGTTTAAGGCCTCCCATAGCTCCGGAAAGCATCATAGATATATAACCTTTAATTATTGTTATAGGAGTTTTAAATTCGTGGGATATTGTATTTATCAGGTCTGTCTTTATTTTTTCAGCTTCTATGAGGCGCTGATTTATCTCTTTCAATTTTATATTTTCTTCCTTGATTTTCTGTTCTTTAAGACCTCTTTCTATAACCATGGTAATTTCATCTATCATAAAAGGTTTTGTAACAAAATCATAGGCCCCTTTTTTCATTGCATTTACGGCCAGTTCAATTGTACCAAAACCTGTCATCATAATTACAAGCAAATGAGGAGCTAACACAATGGCCTGTTCCAGCAGTTCTATCCCGTTTATACCAGGCATTCTTATATCTGATAACAGAAGATCAAATTGCTCTCTCTTTAATATCTTAAGGGCTTCTTCTCCATCAGAGGCAGTTACAACATGATAACCTTTAGAACGGAGAAGACGATATAATAATTCTCTGATTGTATTTTCATCGTCAACTACCAGTATACTTGCCTGAGGAGTTGATACACCATCTTTTTCACTGTGTGACACTAAAAAACGTTCCTCCTTCACAGGAAACTTATTATCGTGTCGCGTGACGCGTAATGCGTGACGCGGGGCAGGAAACTGTTAATGTAATTCCTGATAATATATCTTACTTATTTATTCTATTATTTCATGACTTTCCCTGCATATAAGGTTTAATTTTTTACTTATAAGGAATTTCAACAAAGAGAAAAGATTATTTCGGCTTTTTTTATATCTTCTCTGACCTGTGAATAAAGTTCTTCCCGGTCATAAAATTTTCTTTCTTCTCTTATAAAATCCAGAAGTTCAACGGTAAGATACGCTCCGTATAAATCGGAGCTAAAATTTAATATAAATACTTCAATAGAGATGTCATGAACACCAAAAGTAGGTTTATTCCCTATATTAATTATTCCCGATAAAACCTGTCCGGAATAATATACCCTTGCCGCATAAACGCCTTTTAAGGGTAATAATTTTTCAGAAGAAATCTCCAGATTGGTAGTAGGGAAACCATATTTATGTCCTATACCTTCTCCCCTGACAACCCTGCCGGTCAGACGATAAAATCTCCCTGTCAGAGTGGCTACTTTTTTGACATCTCCTTTCAGTAAATAATACCTTATGAGTGAACTTTTTATTATTTCCCCGTCTGAATAAGCCGGTTCCAATACATGGACTGAAAAATTCATTAATTTGCCATATTCCATAATATGTTCCACTGTGCCGGTCTTATTTCTTCCGAATGTAGCATCATACCCCAGTATTAATTCTTTCATATTTAATGTTTCCAACAATATGGATCTTATAAAATCCTCTGCATTCAAATCGGCGAAGTGTCTGTCAAATTCTATAGCAATCATGGTATCTACAGAAAAAGACCTTATAATTTCAAGCTTTTCTTCAAAAGTCGTTAAGAGAGGCGGTGGTAAAGCAGAATCTATAATATTAAGAGGGTGATTTTTAAAGGTAAAAACAATCTTTTCGTAACCTTTCTTATTACCTTCTTCTATCAATTTCCTGAATATTTCCTGATGTCCCCTGTGCACTCCGTCAAAGACACCTACTGTAATAATAGAGGGATTCAATGATTTTTCAATTGTTTCAAGTATTTTCATAATCTGTTAAAAACCTTTAACGGTTTCAGGGACATATCTTCCTGAAGCTCTGAAATAGCCAGAAGTAATTTATCACGATTATATATACAGATCTTCTGTGAAGGCAATAAGTCATGTCCTTCAATCTGGCTTAAATTAAGACGTTTTCCGTTTAAAAGATCTGTTTCAAAATCGGGTAATACCGTAACAGAAGGCAGATGTTTTACAGAATAATCAAAAGGAAGGAGTATTTCATCTATATGTCCTCTCCGGTAATATTCTTCTATTTCGTCAAGTTTATAGGAAGAAGCTATATGAAAAGAGCCGGTAGAAATCCTTACGAGCGAGTTCAGACATGCCCCGCATCCAAGAACATATCCCATATCGTCACATAGAGTCCTTATGTAGGTGCCTGATGAACATTCCACTTCAAAAGACACAAAAGGAACAGTATCACAATAAGGCTCAAGAAGAGTAATTCTATATATAGATACCTTCCTTGGCTGTCTGTCAATTTCCATGCCTTTTCTTGCAAGCTCATAAAGTTTTTTTCCATGATATTTAACTGCAGAATACATAGGAGGTATCTGTTCAATAGGCCCGGTAAATTTTTCAAAGAGGGAAAGAATTTCTTCTTTTTTTATTGTACCTGTTTCCTTTTTCTCCAGAACCGTTCCTGTCCTGTCCTGAGTATCAGTTTTTTCTCCTAAAACCATTTCTGCCATGTATATTTTAGGTAGATCCTGTTGATACTCAATTAATCTGGTAGCCCTGCCTATAAAAACAGGCAATACTCCCTGAGCCATAGGATCAAGGGTGCCGCTATGTCCTGCTTTCTTTACATGGAGATGTTTCTTAAGGTAATTAACAACTCCAAAAGAGGTTATACCATCCTGTTTAAAACAATTAATAATTCCTTCAATCATTATTCTGTATTATAATATCCTTTTTCGGGATTATATCCTTTTGAACGCAAAAAATCAAGTATATTATTGCGCTCTCCCTGGTTTTTTATAGGTATTGTTACAGAATAAACAGGTTTATTACCAATAAAAAATCCGCATGTTTCCACCTTAAGCCCCTTTATATCCAGTTTTTTAAGTTTCCCTTCAGCTGCTTTTTTATTTTTAAAATTCTCTGAGATTACTAATATAGTACCTTCATTTTTTAAATTATAAATAAGAAACGGTACTCCCTTTTTTTTAAGACATGTCGAAAGCCGGTTGAGTTCTCCCGGAGATTTACCATTCTCGATGGTACTGACAATTCTAAAACCTTCTTCCAGAATTATGCGAGGATTTTCATTGTATGAGATTTTCCCGTCATACCCTTTTGATCTAAGAAGAAAGACAAGTTTCGATGCATCGCCATTATTATCAAAATTACAGATAAAAACATAATCTTTATTATGGCTATTAAGAAAAATAAATATAAATAATATAACTAATACTAATACAGGTAACAGATAAACTTTCGGTGATAAAAATTTTATATGATTTGAAGAATTTACAGATTTATGAGATTTAATTTCCTTTTTTATTTCTCCAGTGTTAGAAGATTCTAAAACATTGGTTTCATATCCGGTTTCATGGGGCTTTAATTTTTTATAAATACTGTCAAATTCTCTCTTCATGTCTTCTACACTCTGATATCTCTCTTCTTTGTTTAAACTCATGGCTTTAATAATTATATTATTCAACTCATCTGATATATTCTTATTAAAATGTTTTGGTGGTTTGAGAGGAAGTTTACCTATAGACCGATCAATAGCATCCATAGGTAAGGTTTTAGTTATGGCATAATAGAGTGTAGCACCGAGTGAATAAATATCACTTCTTGTATCAGTCAATCTTGTACTGTACTGTTCGAGAGGAGAAAAATGAGGATTTATATTTTTCGCTATTGCTATAGTTTTTGTCTGAGGATCAAATATTTTAGATATGCCGAAATCTATCAATTTAATTTCGTCATTATCTGTGAGCATAACGTTTTCCGGGGACAGATCCCGAAAAATTATCGGGTTTGGCTTCTGAGAATGAAGATAAGATAGAACATTACATAATTTTCTCCCCCAGTCAATTACCTGAATTTCATCCAGGAACCCCGGAGTTTCTTCAATTATTGTTTCAAGCCCGTCTCCTTCTATATATTCCATTACAAGATAATGCTTGCCATCCTGTTCAAAATAATCTTCCAGTTTAGGTAATTCAGGATGGTCCAGTTCCATTAATAACTTTGCCTCAAACTCAAATTGCTTTATCGCTTCCTGTCTTTCTTCGGAAGAAATAAATGTATTTATAAGTTCTTTTACTACCCAGTAATTCTTTTTAATGAGATCTTTCGTCATATAGAGATTATTTATTTCTCTGCCACCAATATGACGAATTATTTTAAATCTATCTCTTAAAATAAAATTATTCGGAAGAATTACTTTTTCATCATTATTTCTCATAAAAACTCCCGACAAAATAATTTTGTAAGATTTATGCTACTTCCCAATAACCCTTCACCATCTTCAATATCATTATGTATTGTTATGAGACTTATAAAATTAACTATATATATTATACCATATTCCTTTAGATTTAAAAAATTATATAGTTTTCCTTTTCTTGCCAAAAAGTTGCAACTATGGTATTATTGTAAGCGTTCATGTATTAACGGTCATCGGCCAGTTTCTACGAAAGTGATCTTAAAAAATATTTTTTTTAAGATCACCTTGTTATGATATTTATAATCTTTACTGATAGCATAATCTTTAGCTGGCAGACATGACCGGAACGGTCATAAGCAGAAATGAGAATCATCATCCAGTGAAGTGGCAAACTTCATCATTCTCATATAAATACCTTACTTATATTTTTATGCAGGGTGATTATGTTATATTTAGGTATCGTAACAGATATTGATAAAAACACCGGGAAAGCTGTTGTTTTACCTGTTTACGTAAAGGATTCTAATCTGCCATGGAAAAAATGCAGTGAACAAAAACATATAAGCTTAACCCTCGACCAGTATACAAATGTAAGCAGAAAAAATGAAATTATAAGATTCTCTTTTTATGATAATCTCCTGGAAATAGATCGTGCCTCTATTGAAATAATGGATTCGAAAAAATTTAAATATGTATTTGACATACCGGTAAATTACCCTCCCCTGCATTTTATTCGTTCTGTAAAAAAACTCGAAAATATTGAATTTAATATTAAAGAAGATTTTTTATTAAAAGACAGTGATAGCATATATTCTTCCTTCAGAATAACCTCGGAATACACAAAGATTATAAAATTTGAAAGTTGTTCCCATCATGTGTTCAAACTGAGATTATATGACACTGGTAAAGAAGTTACGTTTTTTACTTTTCCTGATATAAAAGGAGTGCCTCCCTGCTTAATATTAAAAGAAGATCTGAATAAGCTGGATATATTGCTGAAAGAAAAAGGCGACCTTGTCTATATGTACGATCCCAGAGAAATAGTCGAGAAACATCAAATTCTTGAAAGTTTCAGCCTTGAAAATAAAAGTGGATTGGGACTCATTATTAATATGTATAAAATGCAGATGGCAGAAAGAAAAATCCATAAGGAATTAAACGAATTAGAAAAAGAAAAACTGGGAATGGATGAAAAAGTAAGAGCAGCTTCTATAGTCAGAGAAAAAATCTCGGGAGAAATAGAAAAACTGCAGGAAGAAAAAATAAAACTGCACCAATTATACGAGAAAGAATTAAAGAATTACGAAGAAAAAAAAGAAGAATTGAAAAAACAGCTGGAAGACATGGAAGTTAAGGTTGCAGAAAAAACACATCATATCAGTATGGAAATACAAGAAATGTTAAATAAAAACATGGAGAAAAAAGAAGAAATATTCAGAGAAATTACTTTCCTGGAAAATAATAGCATTGAAACCAGAGAGTATATTGAAGAACTGGAAAAGATAAAAACTCAGACAAAACTCGAATTAAATGAAATGCAAAAAAATAAAGAAAAATTATTGAGACTTGAAGAAGAACTCAAGGAAAAAGAAGCAAAAATACTAGAAGATAGCAAAATACTCGAAAGTAATAATAAAATATTAAAGATAAAAGAGAACGTAATTAAGAATGAAATGGTAAAATTAGAACAAATTACCAAAGAAAAAACAATACTGGAACAGGAAGTAAAAAGTTTAAAAGAAAATAAAGAGGTATTAACAACTGAACTGGAAGCTACCAGAAAAGAGCTTGAGCCCCTGAGTAAAGAATTAAGTGAAAAAAGATGGAAAATGGAACAGATTCAGGGAAAACTAAAAGAACTCTCTATTAAAGAAGAAAACATAAAAGGGGATAATATAAAAATACTGATAGTGGAAGATAATAAATTAACAAGAAAAGTAACGTCAAGTATTTTAATAAAACATAATTTTGATATTATAGAAGCAGAAAACGGAATTTCCGGGCTTAATCTTGCACAGGAGAGACAGCCTGACCTTATTCTTATGGATCTTATGTTACCCGATATCAGTGGCTATGAAGTTACGGAAAAGCTTAAAAAGTCAGAACAAACTGCTCATATACCGGTAATTGCTTTTTCAGCTCTGAATGAAACAGACTCTATAATGAAAGCAATGAAATCCGGCTGCTGTGACTATCTGGTGAAACCATTTAAAATTCAAGAATTTCTCCAGAAAATATTTAAATTTATATCGGCAGAAAAACTTGAAAGTATCAAACAGCTTCAACAGATTCAGTGAGTCGTGAAGAGTGAAAAGTAAGTAGTAGGGGCGAACCACTGTGTTCGCACGGTACCGGTGTGAACATATGCATCACGTATTACGCATTACGCGTCACGATTATAGACAATATTTCCTGCCACTACTGTCATATGTACCGACGTATTTAAGATGTCTTCACATGTGAAAATATCTCTGTCAATTACTATCAAATCTGCCAGTTTACCCGGTGAAATGGAACCTTTTTTTTCATCGCCTGAAGCCAGTGCAGGTTCTGACGTATAGGCTTCAATTGCCTCTTTAATATGTATACACTCTTCTCTGTACCAGGATTTTGCTTCAACTCTATTGAGATATTTCCTGTCAGTAGCAGCATAAATATTACTGAAAGGATTGAATTTCTCTACAGGTACATCTGAGCCGAATATTAAATGACAGTTATTCTTCAGTAATGAAGAGAAAGGATAGGCATATCTGCTCCTCCCCCCCCAGTACTTTTCAGCCAGCGGGATATCGTTTATTATATGAACCGGTTGAACTGATGCAATAATATTATTCGCTGCAAATCTGGGTATATCTTCCGGCCTTAATATCTGGGCATGTTCAATCCTGTTTCTTATATTTTGTCTGCTGACGCCCATCAGTTTTCCCGAATGTTCAAAAGCATTCAAAACAATATGATTGGCTCTGTCACCTATGGCGTGTATTGCACAGCTTATTCCGTTTTTATTTGCTTTATATATAACAGGTACAAGGTCTTTCTCTGTCATAATCTGCATACCGCAATGAGACATACCTTCATAAGGTTCAAACATAGAAGCTGTCTGAGATCCCAGTGAACCATCGGTAAAAATCTTTACACAGCCAATCTTTAAATAATCACTTCCAAATCCGGAAGAAATCCCGATATCTATCATGTTGTCAAGTAAATCCAAAGGAAAATGCCATGTAACCCTGAAAGGCAGTTGAGACCTTCTGTATAATTCCTGATAAACATTGAATTCAAAAGCTCCTTCACAGATATGGATACCGGTAAGACCTGCTCTGTGGGCTTCTCCAATGGCTTCTTTTACACTTTCTCTGTACTGTTCTTCGGAAGGTTTCTTTATGGCTTTTTTTACAGGACTTATTTCATTTTCATACAAAATCCCTGTAATGTGTTCTATACCTGCAATCTTTAAAGCCAGCGTATTACACCAGAGACTGTGTCCGTCTTTACTGTCAAGAGCTACAGGATGAGATTCAGTGCATTTATCAAGATAATCTTTATGAGGAATTTCCTGTGACGACCATTTATTTTTATCCCATCCCCACCCGGTGATCCATTCTCCTGAAGGAATTTCTGAAGATTTTTTTCTCACTCTTTCCAGTACTTCATGAAAACTGTTATTATCATCTATTTCTATTCTACATTTATTGTATTTATTAATGGCATATTCGGTAAAATGAGTATGACAGTCTGTAAATCCAGGAAGAACAGTCTTTCCCTTGAGATCTATCTTTATATCTTCCTCTTTAACGAGAAAAGCAATTTCTTCCAGTTCTCCTGCCGATATTATGTGTTCATTCATACAATAGAGAGCAGAAAAAAACCTGCCGTCACTATAAATTTTTCCGTTATAAAGCAATAAACCTTTCATAATGCAGGGTGAAGGGTGAAGGGTGAAGGATTTATACTCTTGACTCTTAACACCTCACTCTTCACTACTTAATTATTTCACCTGTCTTTCTGCTCCACAGCAAAAGATCCAGTTCATCGAAATCCACACCAAGATCTTCTGAAAATTTTTTTAAAATCTCTTCTATAACAAGATATTTTTTTCTTGTAGAAGGAGGTTTAGGGCTTTCCAAATATCCGAATTCAGCCAGACTTCTGAGAATATGTTTATCCAGAATGGCATAGCCTTTAAACCCGATATTACGAAGAAAATGACTTCCTTCTTTATAACCCAGACCTTTTATCCCCGGATTATTTGCAAAAAAATCTCTTCTTTCAATCATATCGTTAAAAGAATCTATTTTTTCTTTTAATTTAAAATCTATAGTTTCTTTCAGATAATTTCTTGTATGAACAATATATTTTGCCCTTGCATCAGGATACATATGATGGCCCCGCAATTTTTCAAGCAAATCTTCCCCGGAAGCAGTCATTACTATATCTTTTATTTTTTCAACACATTTGAGTCCCATTCTGGCACTTGCTCCTGCAGTAAAGATACAGAATACAAGTTCCAGAAATATATCTTTATCCGTTCCATGCTTATAAATTTCTTCAAAATCTTTCAGTCTCTGTTTTATTTCCATCTTTTTTTCATCATAATATACTAATAGTTCTTTTTTATATTTTTCTTCTACTGCCATATTAAAGATCCTTTCTTTATCGTAACGGGTAACGCGTAAGGCCTGACGCGAAAGATGAAACTTATACAATTATACTATTTATCCCGTACAAATTCAATTATTGCCATGATTATAAAAAACTGAGATTGTGTTTAAAAATGACAGGTGATTTTATATGGAATTCGTAAAAAATGGAATTGGTAAAAAAAATGAATGCTATAAAAAACTATAGAGGTTTACTGGAAATAATAGAGAATATTCATAAAATATTTTCAGTGACCTGTCAGGATTTATACAATCCTCCCGTCACGCGTCACGCGTTACGCGTCACGAAAAAAACAAGAAGGTGTATGTAAAAAATGTCTTTAACCAGGGTTGAAATAAACCTGAGCAATTTAATATATAATATCAAACAGTTAAATAAAATCGTAGGGAACGGCACAAAAATAATGCCTGTAGTAAAAAGCAATGCCTACGGTCATGGTCTTGTCCCTGTATGTAAAGCTCTTACAGATGAGGATAAAAATCCTGTAGCTAAAAATATATACGGCTTTGGTGTAATTACTATGAAAGAAGTCATTGAGCTTCGTGAAGGAGGTATAGAAAAACCTGCTCTTATTCTGGGCCCTATATCTTATAAAGAAATAGATGAGGCAATAAAATACAGGGCAACACTGGTAGTATATGACCTGCCTTTTGCAAGGGAAATATCAAACAGAGCAGTAAAAGAAAATATTCAGATATCGGTTCACGTGAAAATCGATACAGGTCTGGGGAGATTGAGCGTAACACCTGAAGAAGCACCTGATTTCATCGAAAAACTTCTTAAAATGCCGGGCCTTAATGTAGAAGGACTTTATACTCATCTTGCCGATGCAGAAGGAATAGACCAGAGTTATACACTCAGGCAACTGGCGAGATTTAATAAATTAATTGATATACTTGACAGGAAAAATATAAAAATACCTCTGAAACATATGGCAGGAAGTGCGGCAGCCATGTTACTTCCTGAGACGAGATTTGATATTGCAAGGATAGGTATATCTATTTACGGTCTCTGGCCTGCCGAAGAAACAAAGATTCTAATGATAGCCAAAGGACAGAATATTTTAGATATTCTTACAGATAGAGATATTCAGGCAAAAGGTGTAAACCTGCTGGCCTATTTTTTAAAACCTGTAATGGAGTTTAAAACGACTGTCGTACAGGTAAAAGATATTCCGGCAGGACATTGTGTAGGTTACGGTTGTACCTATGAAACAAAAAGACTGACCAGAGTAGCTGTAATCCCTGTCGGCTATGCAGAAGGATTTGACAGGAAACTTTCAAATTGCGGAGAAGTTCTCATAAGAGGTAAGAAAGCTTCTGTTATGGGAAGAATATGTATGAATCTTACTATTGTAGATATTACTGATATTCCGGGCGTTACGGCAGGAGATGAAGTAGTGCTTATAGGCAGACAGGGTGAACAGCAAATAACTGCAGAAGATATGGCAGAAAAAGTAGGGACAATTAATTATGAAATTGTAACAAGAATTAACTGGGATGTACCGAGAGTATATATATGGTAAAATTTTGTATGATAATAGTGAGTCGTGAGTCGTGAGTCGTGAGTCGTGAAAAGTGAAGAGTGGTCACTGGTAACTGATAACCGGTCACTGGTCACTGGTAACTAGTCACTGATAACCGGTCACTGCACATAAGAATGGAGGTGGCAGCAGTATTCGGTATTTTACCGGTCACTTGCTGAAAACATGAGTTATTTTTCTTTAGATTTCGATTTGCAAAAACTTATAGATAATATAGGTCGTGTAGGCAGTTACTTCTGGGAAAGAGACTGGGCAGGAGGTAATGCAGGTAATATATCTGTTCAACTCAAGGATTTTAAAGAGATCGATAATGAAGTACACTGTAACAGCAGGAAATTTCCTGCTCCTTTTCCGATGCTGGCAGGGGATTATTATATAGTTACAGCTTCAGGTAGAAGAATGAGAGATATATTAAATGCACCGGAAGAAAATCTCTGTATAGTCCGTATTGATGACAGAGGAGAAAGTTATAACGTGCTATGGGGATGTAAAACAGGCAGATTTCCTACATCAGAATTTACGTCTCATCTCGGAGCTTATAATGTAAGAAAAGAAACAGGTAACCCGGTATCGGTAGTTATGCATACACAGCCACTTGACATGATAACTCTGTCATTAATACCTGAATACCAGTCTTCTGAAAAATTTTCCGAACTTATATGGAAAATGCAACCGGAAACTATAATAAATATACCGGAAGGAATAGCCTTCCTGGATTACGAGATACCGGGAAGTGAAGAACTTGCAGCAAAAACAGTAAAAGCTTTCAGAGATGGTTTTCGGATTCTTCTATGGGCAAATCATGGTGTAATAGCTGCAGGAAATGACCTTGATGAAGTACTTGATTTAATAGATCATGCAAATTCTTCATCTGTTATAGCTCTTAAATTAATGCAGGCAGGTTATAATCCGAGAAATCTGGGATTAAAAAATAATAATCTTACAGATTTATGCAAAAGATTGAATTTAAAGAACTCCCCTTTTTATAATAAATAAGTCGTTTTTTTTAGAATAACTCTGAATGAAGGATTTTCAGATATTTAAATAGAATAATAATCTACTGACCTGGGCATAAGCATGTAATAAAAGTTTTCCTCCCGTAACGCGTGACGCGTCACGAGAGCATATATGTATTATTTATGATCATCTCAGTAAATTCTCTGTTCCAAAGATCTCATAAAGAGAGGTATCGATTGTAGTGGATCCGAAAATTTGTCCTAATTGTAGTAATGAAAATAGAATGGATGCAAAATTTTGCAAAAACTGCGGTTTTGATCTTCTGGAAGACGATAACCAGAGTAAATCTCCCGTAAAATTCTGCCCCCAATGTAAAAATCCCAACAGATCTTCCGCCAAATTTTGTTCTGTATGCGGCCATAGTTTTATAGAAATAGCTTTTACAGGTATATTATCTACCGGTACAATACTGGTTAATAGATATGAGATTATAAACCTTATTAAATCAGGAGGAATGGGTGCTGTATATAAAGTAAGGGATCACAGAATGCTTGAATTATGTGCCATAAAAGAATTAATAGCCACCTTCTCAACAGAAGAACAGCAGGAATACAGCCTTAAAAGATTTAATGAAGAAGGAAAAATGCTTGCAAATTTAAATCATGCAAATCTTCCCCGTGTTACAGATCTTTTCATTGAAAGAGGACGGTATTATCTTGTTATGGATTTTATAGACGGAAAAGATCTGGATACAATATTAAAAGAAAAGAAAAAACTTTCAACAGAGGAAACTCTTACTTATGCCCTTCAAATTCTTGATGTTCTGGATTATTTACACACACAGAATCCTCCGATAATTTATAGAGATTTGAAGCCTGCAAATATTATGATCAGAACAAGGGATCAGAGAGCTATGCTTATAGATTTCGGCATAGCAAGAACTGTTGAAGAAGAGGGAAAGAAAACCAAAATAGGTACTCCTCAATACAGTCCCCTGGAACAATTCAAAGGTATGGTAGAACCAAGAAGTGATATATACTCTCTTGGTGCAACAATGCATCATCTTATTACAGGTATCATGCCTGCTCCTATGGCTTTTCAGTTTGATCCTGTAACAAAATTCATTCCCGAATTGAATAAAGACCTTGAAAAAATAATAGAAAAAGCTGTGCAGACAGACATTGATGCAAGGTATTCATCTGCCATGGAAATGATGAAAGATGTCAGGAAACTCCTTGATAAAGATAAAAAACAACCACCTGTAGAAATAACAGTTTCGAACGTTCCATACAGAGAAAAAACTCAGAAAGAAAAAATTGAAACGCAGCCGGAAGAAGTAAAGATTATAGAAGTTCCTGCAAAAAAAGAAACAGTCTCTGTCCCGATTGAGAAGGAAAAAATATCAATAATTAAAAGAAGTGAAAAAACTAAAAAACTGGTTTCATCTATTATCCCCGGTGAGGAAAAACTCGATATACATCCGTCTTCATCTGAAATGATATTAATTCCTGCAGGTTATTTCTGGATGGGCGGCCAGGAATGTGAATATGACAGTACAAGAAAAGGCAATTTTGAAATAAACCGCAAAGGACAGCACAGAATTTACACCGAAGCATTTTATATGGATATTACTCCTGTTACCAATGAACAATACAGGATTTTCGTAGCAGAAACAGGATATAACAGTGAAGGTGACTGGGAGAAATATTTTACAGAAGGTAAAGAATCCCACCCTGTCGTAAATGTTACATGGTATGATGCAGACAGCTATGCCATATGGGCTAAAAAACGTCTGCCTTCAGAGGCTGAATGGGAAAAAGCTTCCCGTGGAGGAGATGGAAGAAAATGGCCATGGGGAAATCTATGGGATGAAAAAAAATTAAATTCCAGGGAAAGCAAACGAGGAAATACAACAGATGTAAAACAATATCCTCGGGGAGACAGTATATACGGTATAATGGATACAGTAGGAAATGTATGGGAATGGACATCTGACTGGTATTTTCCCTATCCCTATGAAGGCCCCTATATAAGTATAGAAGGAGATAAAAAAGCCCTGAGAGGCGGCTCTTATAATGATCCCAAGGATAAATGCACCTGTGATTCCCGCAACTGGGGTTTTCCTGAAAATAAAAGCGCTTTCCGCGGTTTCAGATGTGCAAAAGATGTAAATTAAGTGAAGAATAAACCATTCACTCTTTATTTTTCACCCTTCACAATTTTACTTTCTATAAAGAACAAAAACAGGAATACCTATCTCTACATGTTCGTAAAGCCATCTTGCATTTTCCGGCGAAAGCCTTATACATCCATGAGATGCAGGCTGTCCCAGATAATCAAGATAATAGGGATTTTCCCACAGGTCAAGAGCATGAATGCCATAACTTCCGCTCCGGGCTATTTCCAGCCAGTACGGCATCTGAGCATTGTAAGCCACAGATACAGGGCATGGTATTTTGGCATATACCATTGTATTCATTAAAGGAGTTGTACCACCTGCTCCGGTAGAGCATGGAAATTCCCTGTGAAAAGACCCCCATAAATTATAAAAATGTAATCTCTGCGTATCCAGTTCAATAATTATACATTTTTCAAATTCAAATATAACAGACGGGTAATAAGTGGAGGCCACTACACCTTTAGAAGATAATAGAATTAACAAAAAACATAAACAAAACAATTTTTTCATATATTATATTCCTCATATCATTTAAACAAAGTCATCATCTTAGTTTTCTTCTTTAAAATATCCCCTTCAAGAATACTCAAATATTCTCTGATTCCCTTATCTAAAAGGCCCTGTTTTATATAAGACCATCCGAGAGCTTCTACTGCCCATTCATTATCAGGATTTGCTTTTTTAAGTTCTTCATAAAAACCTGCTACTTCTTTAAGATGTTCCGGTTTTTCTCTGACCATATTTTTATAACGCAAAATCTTTTCCTGAATGGGTGATAGTTGTTTTTTTACTTCTTTCCCTGTCCCGGACAATTTACTTTTGAAATTTTCTACTATTTTTTTTGCTACTTCTACAGACAAATACTCTTTTGTAAGACCTTCAGGGATTTCTTCCTCATCAAATTGACTTATAAATTTATCCGTAATCTTTCTTACAGTATCTCCTTCTATGATTTCTCTTAATTTCTTCTCATCCATTTGCTGTATATTAAGTTCGACAAGTTCCTGAATCACTTCATCAGCCAGTTCATCTATATACTCTTCTTCTGTAATTTCAACTTCTTCTATTTCAACTTCTTCTTCTATTTCTTCTTCCTCTTCCTCCGGTGATTGTTTTTCACCTTTATCCACATAAGTACTTTCAACAACCTGAAGTTCATCTGAAAATTCTTTTTCTGCCTGTGCCTCTTCTGCACCTTCTACCAGGAATGCAGCAATATCATCCTGCAGAGGAGGAGGATAACCTCTGGCAACCTGCTTTATTGAATCTAAAATAACAGCCATTCCCGAGTCTTTCCTTAAATACCCTATTGCACCGGCACGAAAAGCATTTACAACATTCATCTTATCACCAAAGGCTGTAAGTATGACGATTTTCAAAGCAGGATTACTTTCTAAAAGTTTTTTTGTAGCCTGTATTCCATCGAGGCGTGGCATTGCAATATCCATAAGAATAACATGAGGAGGGGTCTGAAGTTTTTCTATCTCTTCAACTGCCTCCATACCATTGGAAGCATAACCTATAACGTCTACTTCTGGTGATCTGTTTAGGATTGTGCTCAGAACTCTCTGATAACTCTGATTATCTTCAGAAAAGAAGACTCTTATTTTCTGACCTTCTTTCCAGGTAATAGCTTTTTTCCCTGCAGGAGGAGGTTCTAACATATTTGTTTCATAACGGGATGTAAGATTTCTGCCTATGGCAGTAATGGAAACAACCTCATCTGGTTTGATTTTTTTGGTTTTCTGGATAGCCTCTTTAGGAGGTTCTACTTCTCGTATCTTTAATTTTTCTATATCCTGCTGTTCTTCCTGATTTTCTGCATTTTTCGCTTCTTTTCCCTCAAAAAAAGCCCATTTTGCAGCACCGTCTTCTTTCCAGGCGCCTTTAAAAAACATATCACCTACTTTGCGATTTTTTTCTTCAATAGTAAGTTCCTCACCGGTTTCTTTATCAGTTTTTATAAGAGCCAGCAGGTCTGTTTTAAATATATCTGTCCAATTTTTTTTACTCATCTAATAATTAATTCATCTCTTCCTTAAGATAATGAGCAACTTCTTTATGAACAGGCCTTCCTCCGCGGGCTGCCTGTTTTATAGCTTCTCTGATTAACGGTAATCCTGCATCTTTTCTTAAAAATCCAGTAGCACCTGCATCGAAAGCACCCTGAACATGTAATTTATCTCCAAAAGCAGTTAACATAACTATTTTTAGAGAATTATTAAAGGCTAAAATCTCTTTTATCGCCGATATACCATCCAGTCTTGGCATAGCAATATCCATTAAAACAACATCAGGGACTGTATCCAGTTTTTTTATTTTTTCGACAGCATCTCTACCATCTGTAGCCCAGTCCAGCAATTCCATATCATCACTTTTCTCCAGAAGCTTCTGGATAATTATCTGAAAACTTCTGTTATCTTCAGCAAAAAAAACTTTTATCTTTTTCTTATTACCTGTAACTTCTCTCTGATCTATTAAACCGTCCGTTACAGATTCCTCTTCTGTCTGATATCGACTTCGAGTTCGTCCCATTTCAGTAATCGAAACGACCTCTTCTATAAGCTTCTCTTCCGAAGAAACTTCTTTTATTATAATTTCCTCAGACTTTTCCGCTGTAACTTCTTTCTTTTCCTCTGTTTTATTCCGGCCTGAAGAGTCACATAATGCTTCTCCATCGTCTTTTGCAATATCTTCATTTAATTTAACAGTGCTGTATAAGGTATTGTCTTTTTCTTCAAAAAAAGCCCACTTTGCGACTCCTTCTTCTTTCCAGGCACCGCTGTAATAAATCTTTGCAACATCTTTACCATGTTCATCAGTACATGGCACGTCCGTATCAACAGGCCTATCTGTTATAATACATGCCAGCAAATCTGTTTTTAATAAATCTCTTATTTTTTTAAAAATACTCATATAACTATTATATAATTGTTAAAAATAAAACTATGATAATTATAGCAAGACATTAAGATAAATACAAGACAATCGGTATTACTCTTTTAGAATATTTTTAACAACACTCGACACAAAAATTAATTTATAGTATAATGCTTGACGTGAGGAAAGTAAATAAACTTTTACATAAAACGTAAGGTTTTTATAGATAAAAAAATGACTGTGTCATAAATTTTGTGTAAATCTTTTTCAGTAGAAGTGAATCTACCTGTCTTAAAAAACACTATCCATATTTGGAGCAGAGATATTTTTTATGATATAATATTTTTAGAGAATAGAGGAATTAAAAAAGGGAATTCAGAATAAATTAATGACTTTTTAACTCTATTACTAATACAGAAAGGATTTTACCTTGTGGAGTGTACTTTTTGTGGAAATATAAATGACCAGACAAGTCGTTTCTGTAATAGCTGTGGAAAACCACTTAGAAAAACAACAGGTTCTACCGGCAATATTAATCCTTACAAGACAGTTGTCCCTTCCTTATCTATGTTTTCAAATAGAATTCCTGCACCTGACGGGAAAGTAGATTCCCAGGGTGTTACCCTTATGGTCCATTCAGACGGAACCATTATAAATAATAAATATTCCCTTTACTATCTCACTGCAGGTGGGATGGGTGCTATTTATATGGCCCAGGATATCAATGATAATGAATGGTATATTATAAAAGAAGCAGCATCTACTGATAGAGAAGAACAGCTCAAACTCATGGTATGTCTTACTCAGGAAAGAGAAACATTAATTCGCCTGAAACATCCCCATATTGTAAAAGCCTATGAGTTATTCATAGAAAGCGGGGCATGTTATCTTGTAATTGAATATATTGATGGCAGGGTAATGGAACATATAATTGAACAAACTATGCCTGAATTTCTGCCTGAAGAAGCAGTTGTTAACTGGGCGATACAGATTGCTGATGTCCTGGATTATCTTCACAATCAGGATCCTCCTATTATATATAGAGATTTAAAACCTGATAATCTTATGGTAGACAGAGAAGGTAACATTAAAGTAATTGATTTCGGAGCTACAAGGGTTTATAAAGAAGGAAAAGAAAGAGATACAAGAGCAATAGGCACTGCAGGATTTGCCGCTCCAGAGCAATATGGTTCGGGTCAGACAGATGCACGTTCTGATATATACAGTCTGGGCGCTACAATGCACTACCTTCTGACAAACCGTTATCCCGGTGAAATGCCCTTTGTTTTTCCTCTTGCACGTTCTATTAATCCCTCTGTTTCAGACAGGATAGATCTTATCATACAAAAAGCAGTTCAACCTGATATGAAGAATCGATTTGCCAGTGCTATGGAAATGAAGATAGCTCTATCAGGTGAAGACGGAGAGAAATGTTCTATCTGTTTGACAATAAATAAGAAAGGTTATAAATTCTGTAAAAAATGCGGTGACAAACCATCCAGGGCGGGAAAAGATAAAATTACAGAAGAGCCTTCAGAGCCTTCTAAAATAACCTCTGGTGAACCGGTAAGTATAAAAACATCCGATTATAACACTCATATGCAATTACCTTCTATAATACAGACAAAGTCAACAGTGAGAATGAAAATACCTGATACAAAGGATTATAAATCAACCGATTTACCTCTCGTAGATCATTCCTACAGAGAAGAGCCGCCTGCAAAAAAACAAATAAAGACAGAATTTGAACCTTTTACGTTCAGAAACGGTTCCAGAGCATATGATATTAATGAACTCATTGATATATGCAGAAAATATCCTGATGAAGGAAGATATCATCTGCAAAACCTTGAATTTACCCCCTGGCTGGTCAGTATGGGAATACCCGATTATGCACTGGAAGAAACAATACTGGAAGCATATCCTCCTGAATATGATCTGATATGTTTCTGTGCTGTAATTGCAGAATTTCTTGAACATATGAAATTAAAAAAGATACTTCCTGAGATGGATGAAGAAGAACTGATAAGAATAGCCAGAAAACATAATTTAACATGTCTGCTTCCTGAACTCCATGAAGAAGATTATATAGAGAAACCGGATAAAAAGCCGTCCGTTACCAGAGTTCTTCCTGCAAGTATAAAAAATGAAATTGATCAGGGGGATATGATATTAATCCCTGCAGGTAATTTCCTTATGGGGAAGCAGGGAGGCCAGAATAATCCCAGGCATACAGTTTATCTTGATGATTATTATATAGATAAATACCCTGTCACAAATCTCCAGTATGAAAAATTTGTAAAAGAAACTAAATACAAAACTGAAGGAGACTATGGAAAATATTATTCCTCGGGGGCAGGCAACTATCCTGTAACATGCCTTACCTGGAATGATGCATGTGCTTATTTAAAATGGGCAGGTAAAAGGCTTCCTACAGAGGCAGAATGGGAAAAAGCTGCTGCAGGGCCGGAAGGTCTCTTATATCCCTGGGGAGAAACATGGGATCCCAATAAATGTAATAATCTTAATATTACCAGGAAAGATATAATAGCCCGTATGATGAATATAAATAACAACAGAGGCACCATACCTACAGGTATAATCCCCGAAGGCGCAAGTATTTATGGAGTGGAAGACATGGCGGGGAATGTATGGGAATGGTGTTATGACTGGTATGAAGACACTTATTACACAAAAGGTCCCTCTTCAAACCCACAGGGTCCTTCTACAGGTAAATATAAGATTGCCAGAGGTGGTTCATGGAAAGCAAATTATGACTACTTCTTTCAATGTTCAAACAGAAGATGGGCTGCTCCCCAGGATCGTATTACATTCTGTGGTTTTCGAGGCGTAAAAGACGTAACTGAGTGAAGTGTGAAGTGTTTAAATACGCATCACCCTTCACACTTCGCGATTCGGCACTCATTAAAAAATTACTTCAATTTATAAACAGTTGAGGAAGACCTTCCGTTTTTATAATCTATTTTCACCTGAAAAAATTTCGCATCTGATTTTTTCTTCAAATTACATTTAAAAGGAAAGGCTGTTACTGTTTCGCTCTCTAATTCTTCTTTACTGGAATTCAGAAGAATATAATGAACCTGAGATATAGAATTATCTGATTGTTCTTCAAAAGAAGTAGTGAACAGGCCATCAGATGTGATATTTAGATTTTTCATGCGCATATTAGGCGGTAATGTCTGAGGTGCATCAGACGGGAAATCAGGCACAGAAGGAACAGGCGGTTCATAATAGGTGGGAGTATAGGTTTCTTTGTAATATGGCTCCGGTGTCTTTTGGGGCGGCGGAACGTAGGTAACCTTGGGAGTCGGCTTTGGAGTTACTTTTGGCTTTTCACTATAGGAAACACTTACTTTAGGAGTAGGTTTCGGCGTTGGAGCGGTATATTCAATAGTGCTCGCATAATATCGATTTTCATTAAAATCCGGGCCCGGTACGCTGGGTTTATCAGTTGAATAATTATATGAAAGATCTTTATCTATAGAACGTGCAGAGGCAAGATTAAATTCAGCCGGTATTGATGTATAAAGCTGGTTAATATCATTTATAAAAGCGGGATCGTTATATGACAGTTCTCTCACTGTATCCTGTAGAATAGACGGACTTATAGGGCCTCCTTCATAATCGCCGTGTTCGATGGCTTTCATGTAAATTCTTTCCAGAGCATAGCCTTTCCCGTATGGTACAGCATATCTTGGCTGTAATCCCTGGGTTATAAGTAAATTATCCCTGAGCAGTGAAAGCCACCAGTAAGCAAGGGTAGTTCTGCTTCCGCTGGCTCCGCGAAATTTTTTTGCCATATTGCCGTCAACTGTTACTATAGTATTTTTACCGGAAGGATCAACAGACTGAATAAGTACCTCTCCGCCGTTATAACCTACGACAAAGGATTCCGGTGAATTCTTTCCGCTGTTCAGAAGGTAGTTCAATCTATCTGCTATTACCTTTGCTCTGTCATAAGGTGTCAGTTTACCAGCCTTATCTGTTATGGACATAAGTGTCATTCCTGAAAATGTAACAAGGCCTTTACCGTCATAATATTTATAATCAAAATAATCTTCACCCTTTGCAACTGAAAAGGAACAGAGCAATAACAATAAAATCATATGACATGCTAATATTTTCACAGAAACCATCTCCTTTATAAGCTTTTTACTGGCCTGACAAGCATATAATAAACGTTTTCCTCCCGTTACGCGTTACCCGTCACGAGAGCATACTATGTAATATTTATGCTTACCCCGGTAAATATATTATAACAAAATATCTTAATGTTCTAATATAATTTAGGCGGATTTTTTTTAAAATTTTTCTACCTAATCCCATAAAACTGTATGACAGTAAGGCCTTTCCTGGATTGTTCCGCAAGTTCACAATCAGGATCAAGCTCTATAACTTTATTGAAATAACCGGCAGCTTCTTTAAATTTACCTGATTTAAGATATATCAAAGCAAGTCCGTAATATGGTTCAACATAATCAGATTTAAGTTTTATGGATATAAAATATTCTTTTACGGCACTTTCCATATTATCTTTTTTATAGTAAGCTCTGCCAAGATTATAATGAACATAAGGATCTAAAGGATCAATATCAATAGCTTTTTTATATTCTTTTATAGCATCATCGTAATGGTCCTGATATGCATAAACCCTGCCGAGATTATAATGAACATAATATATATCAGGATCTAATTTAATGGATTTCTTATAATATTCTATGGCAGAGGAAAAATCTTTTTTTATCACATAATAATTGGCCTTTGTATAGTAATTCAAAGGATCATTTGGTTCTAATTTTATGGCTTTATTTATATTGGCGCGAACTTCATCAAGTTTTATATTTTTTATTATATAAATATCGGACTTGCCACGGAGTCCTTCTACGGAATTTTTATCCATTTCCAGAGATTTCTTGAACCATTTAAGGGCACTGTCATAATCTTCTTTTCTTTTATAACACTCCCCTATGCCGTTAGTGGCATCTATATTATCGGGATTATATTCAAGTATCTTTTTATATTCTTCTATGGCTTTATCATATTTTCTGCCTGTAATATATATGTCAGCCATTTCCAGCCTTGCCTGATGGTAATCATCCTGAACTTTAAGAGCCAGAGTAAACCATTTCATGGCATTTGTATAGTCTTTCTTTTTCTTATAGGTAAGCCCTATTTTTACTCGAACCGGCACACTGTTAGGTTCCAGTTCGAGCAATTTTTCATATTCATCTATTGCATCTTTATAATTTTTCAGGACAAAATAAGAATCTCCCAGGCCATTAATGACTTCAGGATTATCTTTATTGATTACAAGCACCTTTTTATACCATATCTGAGCATTGAAAACATCTTTTTTCGCGAGAAAAAGCCGTGCCATATCCAGATGTGATGTTTCATCATCTTTATCAATATCCATAGCTCTCTCAAATGAAAGTTTTGCCTTATCATATTCTTTTTGCTTTAAATAAGCTTCACCGATTCCTCTGTGTGCTTTTAAAGAATCACTCCTGAGCTCAATTACTTCCTGATATTTTTTTATGGCACCGTCATAATCTTCTTTTTTATAAAGTTCCCTGGCTTCGTCACATAAAATATCTGCTTTTCTGTCTGTATAATAACTGTTGCCGGTAAAATATATAATGGCAAGTATGACTGATACCATTATGAAATAAAAAGAAATATTCATAATTTTGTGTGCATTCCTGCCCTTCTTGACAGGTGAAAGAGTCAATTCTGTAACGCCGTCGGCAGCTTTAAAATCTTTAGAAAGGTCATCAATGGTAAGATTTTCTCTGACAGTTTCTTCGGATTTAACAGAAGAAACTTCTTTAACAAAATCTTCTGATTTAACGGGAGAAAACATTTTCATCTCTGTTTTTCTGCATAACAACAGGGCTTTTTTCATATCTGCCGCGCTCTGGTATCTATCTTCTATCTTCATAGAAATTGCCTTCATTATAGTTTTTTCCAGTTCTGACGGATTCTGGCTTATAGGAGGAAAGTTGAAGGGAACATTTTGCTGCGGATCTCTATCTGTCATAAGATAATAAAGGGTTACTCCAAGGGAGTAGATATCGGACACAGGATAGGCAAGTCCCTGATATTGTTCCGGCGAAGCAAATCCGGGTGTGCCGGTTATAGTTCCTGTTTTCTTCGGCTGTAATATTTTTGCAAGACCGAAATCTACAAGCATAATATTTTCCTGCTGGTCTATCATTATATTTGAAGGTTTTATGTCTCTGAATACAATCGGGTCCGGTTTATGTTCATGAAGATATATCAAGAGATTACAGATCTGAACACCTAAATCTATTACATCTCCTTCCGGGTATCTTCCCTTTTCTGCCATAAGTTCCATAAGGTTTTTGCCTTTTACATAATCCATAACAAGATAATAACAGTTTTTCTCAATAAAATAATCTATTATCCGCGGGATATTCTTATGTTCAAGAGTTACCAGAATATGTGCTTCATTCTGAAAACGTCTTATGGCTTCCTGCCTTTCCTGGTCATCGGAAAAATTATCAAGCATTTCTTTTACGGCACAGTCTCTTTTATGAAGCCAGTCTTCTGCAAGATATACTGACCCCATGCCCCCTTTACCAAGGGTTCCCTTTATTTTATATCTTCCTTTAAGTTCATCTCCGACAGATAACGGCATTTTTGTCAGTTATCAGTTACCAGTTACCAGTTATCAGTTATATTACCATGTAAAGTAATATTTTCACTTTTCACTTTTCACTGATCACTAATCACTGTTACTTCACATCCTTTCTTTTCTGAAAAAAACATGTGAGAACTAAAAATATTATAAACAAAAACGAAAGTACAGTAAAATGTTTTTGAAGATTTATATCAAAGGTTTCTTCCAGTAAATCTTTCAT
>JAKPQU010000472.1 GCA_029555925.1 Bacillota bacterium | reverse complement strand
TCGTGACGCGTAACGCGTGACGCGTGACGGGTTTAATTCCTGCGCATCACGCATTACGCTTTACGCATTACGAGGTCATTATTTATGGATAGTTATGAAACTAACTATACAGTCAGATTATCCATAAATATAGTGTGGTTCATAACAAATTGTAGATAATCCTCGCGTCACGCGTCACGCGTGACGCGTCACGAAGCACTTAATTTCTAATAAGTTATGAAAGTAACTATAATGATCCTGTAATATGTAATGCGAAGGAGTAATAACACGTTACGTGTTACGCGTCACGATTTATAAAGGAGGAAAATTTATGACGGAAGAAAATTTAACGGAACAAGAAAGAGAAATGCTTGACCGGGAAAGAAATAACTATAATCGCAGTCAAAGAAATTACTGGGCCTATTTTGTTGACAGGCATGATTCTATTTACAGGTTCCTTATGATCTTATTCGGTGTCCTTTTGCCGGTAGGAGCTTTTGTAACAAACCTCTATTTTATACCTTTCCCTGTATGTTTCTATTCACCCGAGCTTTATACAGCTCTTTTTATAGGATTTATCGGCATAACCATTACAGCATTATGGAAAGGGCCGTGCCCGAAATTACTGCTCCTGTTTACTGTCCATGCCACATTCCTGGGAGTGGTTTATTCCTCTGTGTTCTCACTGGGGTTTATTCCTCTGATACCAATATCTGCTATTGCCATAATATTTTATGGCCTGGGCATACTGGGCTTTTCTCCTTTCCTTTCTCTCTGGGTTTTCACAGTGGCCTTCAGAAGAAATTTTACTATGGCAAAGGAATTTTATAATAAAACGTTACTTATAGTTTCCTGTATTCTCATTACTATTATTTTACCAGTTTTATACTGCGGTGTAAGAACAGGTATGTCCTATGTGACAAGACGGGAAATATACAGAGCTGTTAACTGTAAAGAAGAAGAAAGGGCTGACATATATAAATCACTGTTAAAACAACGCGGTATAAAAACTGCCCTTGTAAATATTTATGCTTATAATGAAACTCCTTTTGACATTCTGGCAGGATATTTAATACCGAAACAGGAGAATTATTCTAACTATATTTACGGTGATCAGGCTGCCACATTATATTATCTTCTTTATGGTGAAAAAATTCAGATAGCAGAGAAAGAAAGACTGAAAAAAATAAAAATAGGCTACAGAAATGTCAGATATTTTGATGAATATACCGATGACGGTTATTATACAGGTGTTTACCTGACAGGGTGCCACTATGATGGAGTTGTCAATCTGGACAGTATGCTTTCCTATCAGGAAATAACCCTTGATGTGGCATCAAAATGGAACAAACAGGAAATGACCTGTGAATTTCGAGTTCCTCCCGGTGGAGCAGTTACTAAAATGTCTCTCTGGATAAACGGAGAAGAACATATCGCTTCTGTAGCCGCAAAAGAAAAAGCCGAAACAGCCTATAATAGCATAGTCTCAAAACAGCGTGACCCTGCCATTGTTACATGGCTCGGAGGAAATCTTTACTCATTAAAGGTATTTCCTGTAGAAACAAATCTTCCCAGGAAGGTAAAAATAGGTGTTTCGTCTCCTCTCTGTCCGGGCGAAAAGGGCATGTCTTTTCAACCTGTCATGTTCCATACAAGGAATTTTTCTATAGACAAAAAAGCAAAGACTTCTGCAATCATAGATGTAAGTTCTAAAGGGGAAATGTTCTCAGTAACTGGAACCTCGAAGGATATGAAAATTTCCTCTCTTGGAAGATATGAAAAAAGAGCAGAAATCGCTATAGACGGTTTCAGGTCAGATGATTTTGAACTTCTGATTGAAAAAACAGGTCAACAGTCAGATATCCTCGCCTATTCGAGTAAGAATTTCACCTGTTACCAGATACCTTTTTATCCCTCTTTCAGAAATATGAAGAGTGAACCGGTCAGTGTTACCTATTTCATTGACTGTACGGCTCAAATGGAAAAAGATGGGGTTTTTAAAGGCGCAAAAGAAGCTATAATAAAATCTATAAATAATCTGGGCCCTGATGACAGATTTAATATTATAGCCGCAAATTTTGAAAATAAAAATCTCTTTCCGTCTCCTGTGAGTGTTACGGAAGAAAACAGGAAAAAAGCGTCAGAATTCATAAATGGATTAGAAGCATACGGAGGAATGGATATAGTACCTGCTCTTGACAGAAGCTTTTTCCCTGAGAACTACGACCTGAAGCCCGTATTTCTCGGTATAGTTCACAGCGGCCATCCTCTTATAACGTACGGACAATACTGCATAGAGAAAGCGGGACGATATGAAGGACTGTCGGCAGGGGTGATTGTAATTAATTATGACGATAATTCCTTTGTCACAGATCTTGTGCAGCAGGTAAACGGCCTCTCTCTGAGGGTAAATGTTCCGGAAAATCTGGACGGTGCTTTTTCAAAGGTTGAAACCTGTGCTCTTCAGGGAGGAAAATATAACATTACCTGTAAATGCATTACTTCAGATAAATCTGTAATACCTGTTCCGTCGAGTAAAATCGATATAACTCCCGCAAGTCCTGCATTCTTTTATGTGAGACTTCCGAAGGGATATAAACAGGATATTTCTGTCATTATAAAAGAAGAAGACACGGGACATATATTGAGAAAAGTCAATTTAAAGAAAGAACACAGGGAAGTAAGCGATGATCATATAGGAAGATTATGGGCTTTAAATTATCTTGTAGAAGCCCGTAAAAGGGAGATTGCAAATAAACTGTCCGATGAAGAATTCAGTGAAACAGTAAAACTGGCAAAGGATTATTATATGGTTTCACCTTATACGGCACTTATAGTGCTTGAAACACAGGAACAGTATAAACAGTTCGGTATAGACAGAAATTATAACGGTGAAATGACTGCTCCGTCCATACCGGAGCCGGAAACAGTGTTTATGATTATCGTTATGATTTTAATTGCTCTTGTTATTTATTACAGGTCGGGTAAGGTCGTGACACGTAACGCGTAACTCATGAAGGGTGTCCGGCACGGATTTCACCGGTCACCCTTCACTTTTTGTGGAGGGCTATTGATATTGTTCCAGAGGAACTGCAGAAAAGCATCAATCATATTCCTTTTTATTGCTCTTTTATTTTTCTATAGAGACGAGGTTCTCTGGTTAGTTGTAACATGGACGGGAAAAGGTTATGATTCTTACGGATATATTGCGCTTATAGCTTTTCTCATTTATATGAGAAATTTTTCTGTAAAAAAAAGTAATAATATTATTTTGCTTCTCATAGCCATAATGTCCGTCATAAGTGTCTTCATAAGGCATACAGGCATAAATATTATTTCTGCTCTGTTTTTTATCATCTCTCTTTCTTTGCTTATATATTATTATTTCAGGGAAAACATAAGAGAAAATCCTCCGGCAATTCTTATACTGTTCCTCATGCTGCCCTGGACACATCATATAAATATGTTCTTCGGATTTTTTCTCCGCAGGGTGAGCACTTCAGTGGCAGCTTTTTTTCTTCGCATGGGAGGAGTATCTGTTGAAATACATGGGACAATGATTTTTTTAAATCAAATAAGGCTGGAAGTCGGTGCCCCATGTTCCGGTTCTAAATATCTTTTTTTTACAGCTTTTTTTCTTATTCTTCTCGGACTCTTTATGAAACAGAAAATATTTCTCTTAATACCTTTATCCGTTATTACTGCCATAATATGCAATATATTCAGAATAATATCCATAGCATATTTAAGAATTTTTCTTCACGGCGAAGAAAGTCTCATGTTTCATAATATTATCGGTATATTCTATTTTATAATAGCCATACTGGGAGTATATTTATTATGGAAAAAAACATCATCCTGGAAGTATTACTGGCTCTTTTTCTTATAATTTTTTCTATGTTTACAGGCGGAAAAAAGACATCGGAGAAAAATGAATATTCTCTGAAACTGCCTGAAGTGATAGAAAATCACAGAGGGACTCCTGTGGTATTATCGGAAGAAGAAAAAAAATTTGCCGTAACTACAGGTACGAAGATAATAAAAGAAAATTACGGAACCTTTACCGTAACAGTCATATCCTCGGGAGATGATGCAAGGCTCCTCCATTCTCCCAGAGTGTGTTATGAAGCCTGGGGGTATTTGATATACAGTGAAGAAATTATAAATATAACAGAGCAATTTAAAACAGTTAAAATGACCGTTATTAAAAATAATAATAAAGAAACTCTTTACTACTGGTTTTTCAATAAAAATAATAAGATTACTTCTTTTTCAGACCTGTTTATGTCTTCCATGAAAGGAGAAAAAAACTGGTCTCTTGTGACTGTTGTATGTGCCGGAGAAGATAAGGATATTAAAAATACAATAATTTATATCGATAAATTTTTACAGGGATTTATATGAGAATCGTAACGCGTTACGGGAGGAACGGATTCTCATACTTCTAAGTACCGCTACAGGTAAATGTGTAACCATTTATCAGCTTCTGCCTGACAGGCTCTTACGAAGAAAAATAATCTGCCTTATTTAATTTGTTTTACAGACAATAAATTAGCCCTTATTTAATGTTTAATTCTATATAAAAACCTGATTTTTTTTCTCCAGAGCCTGCCAGTCAGAAGCTTTTTATGGATACCCTTTTACCTGTTACGGTACTAAGAATGAGAACTTATCCTCTCTTCACCCTAATTTTAAAAAATTTTCTTAAAACTTTAAAGCACTGTTGTAATCCGATAGCGGGTTATGACTGGGGAAGCAGTCATGGAATTTTTTTGAATCTGATTAACAAGAAGGAAAAACAAACTCTTATGTGGAATATACTTATGTGGAATATAAATTTATAGAGAAATAGTAACAGAAAGAGACCATAAATTCCATGAAAAAAATCATAGATTCGAGGATCTCAAAGAAAAAATCAAGAATGAGTATTCATAAGGGTTTTGCTTTTTCGATCCTCGAATCTGAAAAGCCTTGTAATATAAGGGTTCCTGGGATAGGGGGGGATAGGGTGCAAAAAGATAGAAAAAAATATATATGTGATCCTCGAATCCAGGAGTGGAATTGCTTGCTCTGTAAAGAGCGGTACAATGTGCGGTTGGAATCATTGACCTGATGAAAAAGGGATTGTGACTTTCAA
>JAKPQU010000467.1 GCA_029555925.1 Bacillota bacterium | reverse complement strand
AAGAATAATGCAAAAATTACTGCGATAAGAACATATTTTTTGTGCATATTATTCACTCCTTTATAGTGTATTTCATAACTTATTAGAATTTAAGTCGTCGTGACGCGTCACGGGTTTAATCCCTGCGCATCACGCATTACGCTTTACGCATTACGAGGTCATTATTTATGGATAGTTATGAAACTAACTATAATTAGAGCTCACTCTAATTACGATTTCCACATAGAAACACTTACTTTAGCATTTGAACTCATAGATGTATTTTCTATAAGGACAAAAATATGGGTCATATCGCTTCCAAAAGTATATTTTTTTGTTACATTGCCTGTGACTTCTTCTACAGGAGATATGGTATAACTTCCATCCTTGTCTTTCTTCATCGGAAAAATCCTGATTTTGCAGTTTGATGAAAGGTTATTGAATTTTAATTCAAAATCCCCCTCGTAATTTCCGGATTTATAGCATATATATCTCATAGAGAGAGGACTTATATCATAATCGTCGGACTCTTTGTTGGGATTGATGCTATCTCTGTCTATAATAGTACTGTAAGGCTGGCCGGAAGAACGATCGGAAAGTTTTGAAAAGTAGTCGCTATTAAAAAATTTACCGTAAATATAATAGTCTTCTATAAGTTCATTCATAAGGTCGGGAAGGCTTTTCCCCATATTCTTCTGAAAGGCCATGTTAAGTTTTTCTGCTTCCACAATATCATCCGGTTTCAGGTCTGTCATCATATGTTGAAAGAGTTTATTTTTTAGGCTTGACCTGTTCATCATATAACTCCAGATAATATATTTATTATAATTATTCTGACTGTTCGAACTCATTTGATTGAAAATTTCATCCCAGAGAAGATTTATATTCCACCTGCCATCTGATAAATCGTATTTTTCCGCAGGTCTGTTGATGGCATAATACTGCATGGAAGTGCACATGCTTTCACTGAACCAGCTTTTATAAGTGCTTCTGTCCCCGCTGTAAGCATACTGAATTAAATGTAATATTTCATGATAGAAGGTACTTTGATTAACCGGTTTGCTTAAATCCAGAAGGTTCCTATTATATCCGAGATAACCGGCAGTCCAGGCCACACCTTTGTAACCGTCATATTTGTTACCCATAGTATTGTAAACATAGGTATAAATATATTTTGACGTTCCTGTTTTCTGGTTAATCAGTGCTTTTACCGGCTCTTTATATCCAAGTGCCTGATAATACCCATAGGCTTCTTCAAGGATGGGCTCCATAGTCTTTACGTAGTCTTCTTCACCATTATTATAAAATATTTTGAAATGACCTTTATTGGTTATCAATTCTTTATCATAGCCTGTGTCATTATTCAGTGCTATTACAATAGGCGTTTCTACGGAGGATTCCTCACCGCCGCTTTCAATATATTCATTGGTATCGTTATCTATAAAGTTAATCCAGAGACTCAGTTCTCCTGTATTGGGGTCATATTCATAATCATCTACAGGAAACCATGACTGACCGTTATATAAGGCAGGACGCTGATTGGCGCTTACATTTTTGAATGTTACTTTCGCAGGTTCTGTTAATTCTTCATCTTCATCTTTAAGGCCTGTAGATATTTCATATCCTGTAGTAACATCGGAGCTTTTAAGAGCACCGTTACTGTTAATGCTTACCCTGGAAATTTCTACGGAAGTGTCCTCACTCATTGAATTATCTGCTATTTCTATCTCTACATCGCCGAGTGATACAGTGCCGCCGTTTTTGGCTGAAATAAGAGCCTGTTGAGATTCTAATTCAGTCAGTGTGGATATAATTTCGCTTTCAGAAGGTGTTGCTGACGGAGTTGTGACCGGTGTCGGGGTGTTAATGACAGGAACTGCGCTATCTCCTCCGCAGCCTGAGGATAACGCAATAACTAACAGGAGAAGAAAGATTACTGAATAATTTTTTCCCATTTAAATAACCTCCTTGATTTTTATAATATGTTTTATTATAGTGTATTTCATAACTTATTAGAATTTAAGTCGTCGTGACGCGTAACGCGTGACGCGTGACGGGTTTAATCCACGCACATCACGCATTACGCTTTATGCATTACGAGGTCATTATTTATGGATAGTTATGAAACTAACTATAAAAAAATGATAATCTATCAATTATACATTACATCATAAATAATTTAAAGAGATATTAAAGTTTGTAAAAAGTTGTAAAAATCCTCTTCTAAAAATAGAAAATTTTTTTGACGTTCTCTTTCACCTCACACTTCACGATTTGAAAATGTCAATTTGTTAACAAAATTTTAACAAATTTCTCTGACTTTTAGATTTGAAAATATCAGTGATGTGATATAATAAAATACAGAAAAGAATTAATAAAAGGAGTGATTTTTTGATGAGTATAGATGGAGTAAAGGGTTTTTCCTTCAACCAGTTAAATAAGATAGTAGATATTATGAATTCTTCCGCTTCAAAAACAAAAGAAGAAGTTATTGACAGTGTGGCACTTGGAAGCACAAGAACTCCACATCAGGATGTTATTATAATGCCCGATACAAAGGTCATGAAAGGGCATTTTTCGGTAGAAGATATGACCAGTCGTGTAAAAGAAGAAGGAATAGCACTTAAAGATAATTTAGAACTTATAAATGGTGTTACTGCACAGGTTACACCTGAAGAAATAGACAAATTGCAGAAACAGGGATTTGTAGTCTATGATGATTCTCCGAGAGATCTCACTCCGGGTATTCCTGTAACTACATCTTCTGTCACCAGAGCAGGTAATCCATGGGATATGCCCGAGATAAAGGATATAGAATGGACAGGAGCTAAAGAGCTTCACGATCAGGGGCTTACAGGTAAAGGACGAACAATAGCGATTGTTGACTCAGGATACAATCATCCTGAAAAACCTCTTAAAGCATGGGTAGATGTCGTTGAGAAATCACCGAAACCAATAGATCCCAACGGACATGGAACTCATGTCGCAGGGGATGCCAATAAAATAGCTCCCGACGCAGAACTTGTAGGTATAAGGGTAATGAATTCTCAGGGACAGGGAAGACCTTCCGACATAGTAAAAGGTATTGAATGGGCTATTAAGAATAAAGATAGATTTGGTATCGATATAATAAATATGTCTCTCGGAGCAGGCCCTGACGGCGTGCCATTTAACATGGATCCCATCAATAAAGCCGTGGAACAGGCTATAAAACTCGGTATGGATGTAGTAGCAGCAGCCGGCAATTCAGGTCCCGGAGCAAAAACCATAGGCTCTCCTGCAGACGATCCGGCAGTACTTACTGTAGCTGCAGCACTCAATCCGAATAAAGTAAGCGATTTTTCAAGCCGAGGTCTCACTGAAGACGGTCTTGTAAAACCTGATATTACAGCACCGGGAGAATTTATAACATCCTGGGCAGCTCCGAATTCACAACTTGATAATATAGGTAAAACACTTCAGACAATAAGAGATATGACGCCTGATCAGCTTACTACCCTTTTTACAAATAAACCTGACCTGATACAGGCACTGGGATTACCGTCTAATGTCATGAGTCTTTCTCCGAAAGAAAGGGAAAAAGTAGTAAAGACCAATCTACCTCCAATGTTTAAACCCACTGCAGATACTCTGGCAGGGCCGGGAACATCCTTTGCTTCTCCTGAAGTGGCAGGACTTGCTGCATTATTGAAACAGGCAGTGCCGAATTCCACACCAGCCGACAGGAAAGAAGCTTTTATGAAGACTGCAGATTCAATGGGAAGTAATTATAAACCTGTCGACCAGGGCGCAGGTTTTGTAGATGCAGATGAAGCAGTAAAATATTTAAAAGAACATAAATAAATTTTACTGATATATAAAGGGCTGACCCATCGGTCAGCCCTTTATTGTTTATCCGAGACTTTCTCTTATCCTTACATATGTGTCATATCTTGCCCTGCTTATTTCACCGGATAAAAGAGCGTCTTTTACGGCGCAGTTTTGCTCTTCTATATGGGAGCAACCAGGGTATTTACAGAGATTTATTTTATCTTTAAATTCTCTGAATAAACCGGGAAGTTCCTTTTTACTTATATCTGAAATACCTAACTGTTTTATGCCGGGAGAATCGAAAACTTCTCCGCCAAAACTAAGTTTGAGCAATCTTGTAGATGTAGTGGTGTGTTTCCCTTTATTTGTAGAATCGCTTACTTCGCCTGTCCTCAGTTTTAACGAAGGGTCCAGGGCATTTAAAAGAGATGATTTCCCTACACCTGAATGACCTGTAAATAAACTGCGCCTGTTTTTAAAATATTCTTTAAGCTCCTCTATACCGGTTTTCTTTACCGCACTTACAGGAATTACTCTGTAACCAAGGGCTTTATAGACAGCCATCTCATCCGTATATTCGGAGCTATCATCTGTGAGATCGATCTTATTTATACATATGAGAACATCAAAACCTTTCTTTTCTGCAATGAGAAGAAAACGGTCAATAAGTCCGGTTTTAAGGGGCGGACTTTTAACAGAAGCCACTATCACAATCTGGTCAAAGTTTGATGCAATGGCTTTTTCTTTTCTTTTTCCCAGGGACGGATCGGCACGGGAAAAAAACTTATCAGGGTTTTCATATTCATATTTTCCTGTAACCTTCTTTATCTTCTCAAAGCCGGAAAGATCATAACTGTCATCATCTTCATCATATATGTCAATCCAGTTTTTTTGTCTTACATCTTCCATTCTATTGGATTTTCTGAAATTTCTTAATTTTTTGGCTTCCTTTGATTTTTCGTGGGAAGTCCTTCCTAAAAGAAATCTAATTTTTTTGGCTTCACGCCTTGATTTAATTTCCATTTCTTTCTTATCTCTCCTTTTAAAATATGGTAATTAGTTCTTCTGATGTTTTTTACACGGACCGTCATCAATACCACTCCTTTCGTTTCATGACACGTAACGCGTGACGCGGGATAAATAAAACAGGACTGCATTGCCCGCAGTCCTGTAAAAAATTAAAACCGGTGGAACGCCACCGGTTTTAACTGGTTATATAATCTATATTAAATATTAAATCTTTCTGGTGGCGGGCACAATTAAACTACATATTAAATTAAATTTATTAATGTTATGTATCATTATGCCTCACCACCTTAAACATTCAAGTTTGTATTTAGACTATATCAAAAAGCACTATATTTGTCAAGCTTTTTAAGGTTTTTATATAAAAATGATGCAGCCTTATGCTTCACTGTCTATTCATTTTCATATTTTAAATGAGAATGATGAAGTTTGCCACTTCACTGGGTACTGATTCTCATATCTGGTTGTGATCGCTCCGGTCATGCCTGTTAGTTCTTTTTTGAAAGTTTTACTATATTCTCAAATTGTAAATAACCTCCTTTGAGATCGTAACACGTGACGCGATAATAAGCATCTACTTATAATTCTTTAAATTTTTGTGATATCCCTTTAATTTGTAAACAGTAAAATTGATAGCAGGTTATATTTGAACTTTAATATTCAACAATCCCCTTCACTTTTCACCCTTCACCCTTCACTAAAGTGATTTATCTGACAGAGTTTTATTTTTTTTGTGTTAAATTGTTATTTATGACGGCATCTTATTCCTCGCGTCACGCGTCACGATTTAACGAAAAGAGGTTTTAACTATGGCAGATACATTAAATATTTTAGAAAAAGCAAAAGAATTATTGCCCTTTATGACTTCAATAAGGAGGCAGATCCACGAGAATCCTGAACTTGGCATGGAAGAATATGACACGGCCGAATTAATCGGCGAACAGTTAGATAATATTGGCATAAGCTATAAAACAGGAATTGGTAAAACCGGTATAGCAGGCCTGATTGAAGGTAAAGCCGGTAAAGGAAAATGTATCGGTCTTCGTGCCGATATGGATGCTCTTCCCCTGACAGATCAGAAAGACGTTTCCTATGCTTCTAAAAAACCCGGTATTATGCATGCCTGCGGCCATGACAGTCACGTAGCAATGCTTCTGGGAGCAGCGAGAATTCTCCACGATCTCAGAGAAGAATTTCCCGGTTTCGTAAAACTTGTTTTTCAGCCTGCAGAGGAATGTATCGGCGGAGCACTTCCTATGATAAAAGACGGAGTCCTGGAAAATCCTGCCGTAGATTCTATGATAGGACTTCATATAGATTCAGCTACGAAAAGTGGTGTGGTGATGCTTCTTAAGGGCCCGAGTCATGCCGCACAGAATGATTTTGAAATTACCGTAACAGGGAAAGGCGGTCATGCCGCAGTGCCTCATAAATCTGTAGATACAATTCTTATTGCCTCTAAAATCGTTGTGGAACTACACCATATTGTTTCCCGCCATATAGATCCCATCGAACCTGCAGTTCTTACAGTCGGTATTATAGAAGGAGGAACAAAGAGCAATATTATACCTGACAGGGTATTTTTAAAAGGCACTATTCGTTATTTAAACGATAAAGTAGGAGAAGATCTTCGCTACTGGCTTGAGAAAATTGCTAAATCTACTGCGGAAATGTCAGGTGGAGAATGTTCCGTAAATTTTATACCGGGATATATTGTGGGAATAAATGATGAAACATTAACGGATAAAGTATGGAACTATCTTGAAGATTTCATGCCTGGAGGCTGTCTGAAAAGGGAAAAACATCCCATCATGGGGTCAGAAGATTTTTCCTATTTTGCAAGTAAAGTTCCTTCCGTATTTATGGGCCTCGGAGGCAGGGGAGAGGGAGAGAATACTGCCTATCCCCACCATCATCCGAAATTTGATTTTGACGAAAAAGCCATGGCTCACGGAGCAGCAGCACTTGCACGGGTGGCTATTGAGTTTTTAAATGAAAATTTTTAGGATTGTTGATGGGTTTTCATTTCCCTATATTGGGGTGATTCTATGAGAAATCTAAAAAATGTTACTTTCTCAATACCTGTAGTTCTGCTGGAAAAATTTAAGGAATATGCCAGAGAGAAATACATTCCTTCTTTAAATAGCGGTGTAAAACAGGCTTTAGAGGAATATTCGAAGAAAATCGAAAAGGAAAGACTTTATAAAACTATGTTAGAAGCTCCCATGGATCCTCTTTTTATGAAGGATCTGGACGATAGCATGAGAGATTTTGATGTGTGTCTAAAGACCTCTTAAAAATTCGGGTATAATAGAGAATTCTTCATTTATATGTTCCAGAGTGTAATGGATATCAGAAAGTAAATTTTCCTTATCTTTCGGGAAACGGCCCTTCAGAGGGAGATAATTGGAGGCATGATCGGAGCGGAATATTGTCCCTTTCAGTTCCAGATGTTCTATTATCAATCTCAGTTCTTTTAACATATCTTCTGCTTCCGGTAGTATAAAATTTCCTTTTTTATATGCTTCATAAAGCGGTGTTCCGGGAACAGGCATAAGAGTCAGAGCAGAAAGATATTTCGGATTCATCCTGTTAAGCGCATCTGCAGTTTTCAGGGCATGTTCTTTTGAATGTGTATTTCCTCCGAGACCGAGCAGTATTATTACAGACATTTTTATGTCACATTCCTGTGCTTTTATGACACAATTTATCATTTCTTCTGCTGTAAAACCTTTATTTACCGATTTTAATGTATCTTCATGACCGCTTTCCAGTCCGAGATAGCTTATAGAGAGTTTTAATTTTTTTAATTCTCCGAGTTCTTCATTGCTTTTACTTAAAATGCCATGAGGATTTGCATATATGCCGGCCCTTTGGAGATGTGGAAACCCTTTATTCAAGTGTTCCAGCACAGAGACTAAAAAATCTGTTTTTAATATGAAGGCATCCCCGTCTGCAAGAAAAACCCTTCTTGTCCATGGCATTACCTTTGATGCATCTCTTATGTCTTCCAGGATTTCTTCCATGGGTCTTATAGAGAAATGTTTTTTCCTGTACATTCCGCAGAAAGAACATCTGTTATGACTGCATCCGTACGTAATCTGAAGTATATAACTGTCTCCTTCAGAGGGAGGTCTGAATACCGGCTCTATATATCTCACCTTGTTTTTTCCTCTGTCATTTTATTTACTGTGGTGAGCATAAATAATACATATTTGCTCTCGTGACGCGTAACGCGTAACGCGCGGGAGGAGAACTTTTATTACAGATGCTCAGGTCAGTAATATATTCATTCTTAAGATCTGCATATTATAGCAGATTATTGGAGAACTGTTCAAGGACTTTCTGCTATATTGATTACCTCTCTGGCTGCCTGCAGAATTTTATCCCATTTTTCTGTGTCATAATCAGGCAATTTTTCGTCTATGATATTTCTTGCTTCTTCCAGAGCATCTATCATTTTCTTTAGATATCTATACATTTCCGGAGAAGAAGCCATGAGACTTCCATTCCCTCTATAATATTCATCCCGGCATGGAAGTTCTGCCAGAATATCACCGAAAAGACTTAATATGAGTCCTCTGTCAAAAAGCCATGGCCCTGCAGTATATTGCATAAGAAAGCTCCTTTGGAATAGTGAGATTAATTATAGTTAGTTTCATAACAATCCATAATTAATAAACTCGTAATACGTAAAGCGTGATGCGTGATGCGAAGGGATAACAACCCATTACGCATTACGAATCATTTAAATTCTAATAAGTTATGAAATACACTATATTTAGAGAATATTATAGTGTAGTTCATAACAAATTACTGTTAATCCTCTCGTTACGCGTTACGCGTTACGATTCTCATATAAAGTGGTGAGCAAAATTGTCCTGCTTTACTCACTGCTCACCATTACTGCTAAAGTCTCGTTATATGTTCTTTAAAAGTTTCTTTCATATGTTTTGCTATTACATCTTTACTCTGTTCATTGAATTCTGAAAGTTCTTTCCCTGCTACTATGTTGTCTCTTACTATAATAACATATTCCAGAGGTTTTAGAGAGAGATTGTCTCTGTATCTCACTCCCGGTAGAATAAAGCCCAGTTCTTTTTCTATATCCTGTCTTATGACAGTAACTGCTTCAAGAAGGGGGCCCTTTTTTGAAGGATCTACTAAATCCAGGAGACCTTTCCCCAGTTGAACTTCCAGAAGGGTATGTTCTTTCTGTTTTATATCGGTATATTTTTTTATAAGATCATCAAGAGCCTCACGGAGCAGGAAAGACTCGCTTTTCTTTGTTTCCTTTGCTATGAGTGAAAGTCTTTCCAGTTGATGGGTGCTGTAAAAATTGGTCTTCGACTTCATTCTCTCTTCACCGGTAGAGAGGCAGACTTTGTTTCTTCCTTCTTTTTTTGCCCTGTAAAGTGCCTCATCACTTTTTCTCAGGAGTTCTATTGCAGTTTTTGCATCTTTCGGATATACTGCCACACCCGTACTGATGGTAATTTTCTTTTTCAGATATCTGTCCTGTACTCTCAGAGTAAGCTCTGTCTCTGCAATCATTTTACGTATTTCTTCCAGAAAAATAAGAGCCATTTCGGAAGTTGTATCGGGAAAATATAAAATAAATTCGTCCCCTCCGTATCGTCCTATGAGTTCACCCGGTCTTGCATTGCTTTTGAGTATTTCCGCTATCTGCTTTATGATTTCGTCGCCCATAAGGTGTCCTTCCTTATCGTTGAACTCTTTGAACATGTCTATGTCCATAAGAGCCATAGCAATATTTGTGTCACTGTGTTTTTGAAGTGTTTCCTCCAGATACTCAAAAAAAGTTTTTTTTGTTAATAAATTGGTGAGACTATCATATTGTTTTGACATATTATATTCACCTCTTATATTAATATATTATACTTATATATTATATCAATATAAGAGATCTGTCAAGAGCTATGATAGCTTTTAAAACAGGATTTTCATTAGTTGTTTTTTGCCCCTGTTGGCCTTTGGGAAGGCTGTAATATCAGTAGATTTTGCATTTAAGACCGATGTTGTTAATTTTGTTATATCTAATATTAGGGGTTGTCAAGAAATAACCCAATCATATTTACGTCTATATCGTGACGCGTAACGCGTAACGCGTGACGCGAGGATTATAACCGTTCTAACACTTTGCCAGGGTTGTTTTTTTACAGTCCCTTATTAATTTGAAGGATTCTATAGTATATATATCTAAATTTAAAATAGAGAATAATTGATACTGGAGGTATATTAATGAATGTTTTTGAATTAAACAACAATTTAACCGCCGATTATTGTTCTTATATCAAAAGTTTTAT
>JAKPQU010000464.1 GCA_029555925.1 Bacillota bacterium | reverse complement strand
TCAAGGTAATCATTTTCTATAGATTTTTTTTATCTCCATTTTCACTTCACTTCACTTTTTTTATTACTCATTCTTTTCTATTTACTTTTTTCCTGTTATAATTACGTTATTATGAACTTAAAAGACACCCTCCCTTAATCCCTCCCTCAAGAGAGGGAAATAAGACGTTATTCCATAAGGGTAATATTAATTTATAAAATCTTTTTTCTTAACTTAATGACATTGCCCGTTACGCGTGACGGGTGGTTCGTAATGCGTGATGCGTATTAATCACGGGCGTTTATTTAAACGCCCCTGCTCTTCACTCTTCACTCTTCACGACTCACTCTTCACTTCTACCAGTTTCTTTCCCTTTTCTATCCATCCTTCAAGATAGCCACTTTCCTGCCACTTCCTCTGTTCTATTCCTTCTAAAAAACAGTTACAGGCCAGCTTTCTCATATGTTTATAGAGATCATAATATTTTTCAGGTGAAAGAAGAGATGTTCCTGTAAAAGGAGCAAGCAAATCATTAAGGATGGCTTCAAAATGAAGACACATAACAAAAAACTCCTCTATTCCCGGATTTTGAAATCTGTAATTAATACAATATTCATTGTCTTTTGTTACAAGAACCCTGTGAGTATCAAGGAGATTCTGTTTTTTAATGTCTTCATAAAGAGGTATGCCGGGAAATACCTGGAGAAAGGTCGCAAATTCGGGGAAATATTCAGGCCCTGTGGTAAGAGCTTTATTAAAATTAACAGAAAGTTCTTCAAATGTTACGAAGGGATCGAAAAATATTGTATAGAGGCCAATCAGAAAATCCTGTTTCTTGAGTAAAAGAATTGCCTCTTCTATCATTTCATGGGATATAGTTTTACTGTAAAGTTTCTGCTGCCTTTCCACAAAAGATTCTATACCTATATTAACCTTTACAAGACCGCTTCTTGAGAGAAAAGAAAGTAAATCTTCATCAACATCATCGGGCCTGCAGTCTATGGCATAAGCTATATCAAGATTTCGTCTGATTATTTCCTCTCCAATCCTCCTTGCCCGGAGTTTACCATCTTTCCCGACTCCCATAAAATTATCATCACAGAAAGCAACATTTGAAATACCATCTTTAGTAAGATATTCAATCTCATCTACAATATCCTCTGCTGTTCTCGGACGCCAGCAAGGCCCATGACCGAGTTTGTAAAAGGTTCTCACACTGCAAAATGTACAGTTTCCCCAGCAGCCTCTGCTGGATGAAATAGTGGCAAAATTTTGCTTCTTTAATAAATCTCCATACGAAGACCTATCGGGAAGGAAAGGAAATGTAAGAGGATTTATAAGAGCTCCGCAGGGATTACAGATAATTTCTTCATCCTTTCTGTATGCGAGTCCTTCTATATCTTGCCAGCCTCTACCGGACTTCAATGCTTCTGCCAGAGCCACAGCAGAAGTTTCACCTTCTCCAGTAATAATAGAATCCAGACCTGTATTATTTTTCAGTATCATATTCCAGGAAAAGGTAGGGTAATGGCCTCCCATGGTAATATGTCCGCTGTAGCCGGAATTTCTTATTGCTTTGATAAGTTTTACACTGTTATTGTAATTCGTAGAATAGACGGAAAAACCTGTGAGAAAATAATCATCAAAATTCAATTGATTTATTGCTTCATGCCATGGAAGCTCCATGGCATTTCCATCAATCATATGAACCTGAAAACCATGATGCATCAGGCAGGCTTTTATATAACAGAGTCCATGATGTTCCATTTTTGGGCCAGTTGAACTTTTTGCCGAAAATGGAGCTGACAGGAGAAGTATTTTACTTTTCATAAATACATCTTTCGTATAAAATTATTGAACTGAGCACAAGCATATAATAAAAATCTTCACCCACCGTCACGTGTTACGCATCACAAGGACAGTTATGTATTATTTATGCTCACATAAGTATCTACTATTATATGGCCATTTTATCTGCAAAGTCAATATTATGCTTAAAAATGGCAGGTAATTTTATATAATACTATTTAGCTTTATACCTAGTAGTCTACCTGCCTGGTGCTCCGGAGAAAAAAATATCACGGCAGCACAGGTATATTTTATTGAATTATAATGTAAAGTAGCATGATATAAGCTGTAACTGTTATAAACGTTCCAGTTTAGATTTTTTTCGGAGGAGCA
>JAKPQU010000442.1 GCA_029555925.1 Bacillota bacterium | reverse complement strand
TCAAGGTAATCATTTTCTATAGATTTTTTTTATCTCCATTTTCACTTCACTTCACTTTTTTTATTACTCATTCTTTTCTATTTACTTTTTTCCTGTTATAATTACGTTATTATGAACTTAAAAGACACCCTCCCTTAATCCTTCTCCCTCAAGGGAGGGAAATAAGACGTTATTCCATAAGGGTAATATTAATTTATAAAATTTTTTTTCTTAACTTAATGACATTGCACGTAACGGGAGGAAAACTTTTATTACATGCTTATACTCAGGTCAGTAAATGACAGCACTCTTTTCAAAACTTATGAATGACATAATTTCCATTGAATTGCCGGGCAGGGAAGAAGAAAGTTGCAATCATTGCAGTAGAATATGAATGTTTCTATGACAACAGGTCACAGGTCAGACACACGGGAGAGAAAAGGAGTGGGAACCATGAATGTTACGGTAGATAATAAAGGAAATAACATCACCTATATCAATCATATAGCAAATCAGGTTTTAATTTTATGTGATATAAATCCTTTACTGGTAGATCAGATGATAATGAAAAATGATATAACTCATCAGATTTCCCCGGGTATTTCAGAGAGTCCTATGTTACTCCAGATTATTCTGCAGAAACTTCATATGGTCCAGTTAAATATAATAAATAAAGACAGCATGTTACCGGAACAAATAAAAGTAAAAGCCAGAATAGCACAACAAATAGGAGATCTGGCACTTATGACACCCGAAATATCAAGACTCTGGAGTGTATTTCTGGAATAAAAAGTCCCGGGTAATCTCTCAAAAACCCGGGAGTCAAGGAGAAGTGTTATTTTTTTATTAAAAATTCAAATTATAAATCTATAGCCCCATTGTTTATTAAAAGGACTGTCCCAGTCCTATATTCAGACGACTATCACCGTTGTCATTCCTGATGGAATAATCAAGTCTTATAGTACCCAGCCCCAGAGCAGGGACATCTACTCTCACGCCAATTCCCTGATCGGTATTTAACCTCTCAAATAAACCTTTGGTGGAGTCATGAGTAGAAATATTCCCTGCATCGAAGAAAACCGCTCCCTGAAGTATTTTGGTATTCAGTATGGGGAAACGATATTCTGCCTGCAGCAAAACTATATTATCACCTGTAAATTCACCTGCTTCATAACCTCTTAAATTATCACCTCCGAGAGCAAACTGTTTCGAAAGAGGGAGGCTCCCTGAACTGCTTCCGGCAAGGGCTCTAAAAGCAATAACATTGTTTCCCAGAGGAACATATTTTCTGCTATCTACATAATATTTGGTAAAATCGAAATCTCCGCCAAGCCAGCCTGCCTGTTCTATATAAAAATTATTATATAAACCAGTATGAGGATTCATATAAAGATCTCTTGTATCATAAAGAGCCGAAAAGGATAAACTCCTTATGTCACCATTAGTACCTGTAGTGGCAAGAACAGGATTTTCTTCCGTAGGTGTGGCATAAGTCTGAATATTGCTTATGCTCAGGCCTCCGTAAAGAGTCAAATTATCCATCACAGGTCTGCTTAAGGTCAGCATGCCTCCTGTACTTTTATATCTGTATAAAGCATAGGTCTGTCCTGAAATATTATAGACAGATTGCTTCTGTTCCTGATAATCACAGTAAAAAAGATTAAGATTAAGGGCTGTTTTAGTACCCCATAGATATGGTTCTCCGTAATTCACATTGTAATTACTCACAAGAGAGCCTCTTTCAAGAACCAGTTGCGCATTTCTTCCTGTACCGAAAAGGTTCTTTTCCGACAATGTTATACTTCCTGAAATGCCCTCATTGCCCTGCCCGCTGAAACCTACTCCTGCACTTACAAGTCCTGTTCTGGCTTCTTTCAGATTGAAGTCTAAAATCATATGGCCGGGAGTTCCGGACGACTTCGGTTCAACGTTTATCTCATCGAAAAAACCGAGATTATTCAGTTTCTTAATATCTTCGGAAAGAACCTTTTTATCAAGCAATTTTCCTTCTTCAGTCTTTAATTCCCGTTTTATGACATCATCTTTTGTATCGGTATTACCGGAAAAAACTATTTTATCTATCACAACTTCATTAATCTTATAGGTTAACACGCCAGAAGGAGAAGTATCAATCATAAGAGGTTCATCCAGAAGAAGGGAATATTTTTCATCATATAATTCGGATATTTTTTTAAGGTCTCTGTTGACTGCCATTATATTGAGATAATCTCCGGGCTTTGTTGAAATTATGGAGGAAAGTTCTTCTTTCGAAACGGCAGTATTACCGGCAAAATCTACGGCAGTAACTTTAAAACCTTCCGAAATGGACAGAACAAAAACTCCTTTTTCCGGATTCTCAACATCGGTTATATGGGTAGCAATACCTGTCATACCGAGATCGGTCGTGTAATAGTTATTTATACTTCTCAGATCTTCTTCAAAGTCATTCGAATTAAATATGTTTCCTTCTTTAGTTTTCATAAGAGCAGAAAGCTCTTCTGATGACACCAGTTCGTTTCCTTTGAATTTTATGGCAGTCACGTGAGGATTCTCCAGAACCCTGAATATCACTTTCATCCCGTCTTCATCATATTCGGGATCGAATTTTACATCGGTAAAATATCCCGTATTGTAGATGGCCTGAAGATCCTTCTGTAACGCATCAGAAGAAATACTATCTCCGGGTTTTATAGAGATAAACGGTTCTATAGTATCTTTTGAAATAAAATTATTCCCCTGAATTTCAACTGCACTTATTTTATTCTGACGGGAAAAATTCTGGTTCTGAACAGGAGCTTTATCGTCTTCAGATTTTATATCAGGGAGAGAAGATTCGGATTTTTCAACTGTCTTATCCACCATTATACCTTCTTGAAAATATGTTTCATTCTTCTCTAGCTGTAATGAAGAAGATACACTCTTATCCGGCACTACAATTTCCTGGCTCTGGCCCCAGACAGGTACGACGAATAAGAATGAAAAAATTAAAGTTAGAAATAAATATCCTCCGAAAATTTTCAACAGATTTCTCATTTTAAACTATGGCTTATCAATTCAGTAAAATCAAAGCCTGCCTCCTTACTTTAAAAATTCAGAGCATCTTCATAGATCGTGACGCGTGACGCGTGACGCGTGACGCGAGGATATTAGCGGGCACACAGGTTTATATGTGCAAATTTTATACCTTATTTATGGCCACCTGACCTAGAGTGACGTATCAGCTTCCATTATTCTCATATAATAACGTAAAAATATTAAGAAAATTTTCTTAATGTGTAAAATAATGTAATAAATTGTAACTATACTTTCGCAGATTTCAGAAAAAGCCTTGAATTTATTATACTATTTAGCTTTAGACATAGTAGTCTGCCTGCCTAATGCTCCGGAGAAAAAAATATCACGGCAGCACAAGGTATATTTTATTGAATTATAATGCAAAGTAGCATGATGTAAGCGGTAACTGTTATAAACGTTCCAGTTTAGATTTTTTTCGGAGGAGCATCAGGCAGGCAGACGGTATTTACCTATTATTCAAATTATTCGCTTTAATTAAAGCAATTTGGTATTAAATTTTATGTTTCAACTGAAGTCAATAAAATCAAAGGTTTTATAAAAAGTGCGAAAGTATAGTTATGAAGATTGATAAAATTTGTCAGTCAACTTTTATCTGAAAGAAGGAAAAACAAAATCTGAAGCACTCAGACTTGCAGAACTGGACACAAAAAGAAAATATAACCATCCCTTTTTCTGGGCTCCTTTTATTTTAACAGGAGACTGAAAGTAAGTTTTATTTTATCTGTAATTCCTTTTCCCTGGAAACATCTTTTTCAGAGTTAATACGGCAGATATTAACAGCCATATAGTACATAATTTCAGTTATACACTTCAGGAAAGAAAGATTTCTTATAACGCCCTGTGTTTCATAAATTATTGTTTCTCTGTCTATCCTGATATTTACAAGGTCTCTTATGGCAAGTAAGGTTTTTCTCAGTTCCGGAGTGAACAATGACATTAAATCAGAGCTGCCTGTCACTATAAAAGATGAATCAAATTCCGCATCATCTGTAACGGTTTCTTCATAAGAAAAACTTCTTGTTATAGCTGCCGAATCAAACAGTCCTGTAGCAAATCTCTGAAAAGGATATGAAGGACAGATGGACAAATTATAACTGTTCTTATCCGGAAGCTTTATTACTATACTTGTATGGACACTTTTTCTTCTGCCAGATATATCAACAAGGGATAAATTAAAATCAAGACCCCTGTATAATCCTTTCACCGAAGGTTTTATATCCTTAAATCCAAGGAAATTGCCATGGTGAAATGTAAGACCTTCCTGACCGGCAAATTTTTGCCATACATAATGAGTTAATTTATAATCTACATAGACTACAAGAGCAATAACTATAGCAGGTAAGGTTATAACGGCTATGATATATGTAAAAAATAATGTAATATTATCCATATGTTTAGAGAGAGTATCCTACTCTGCAAAAGCTCCCATGGAAATAGTTTTTACTTTACCTGCTTTATCGAAAACGAACATTATGGCCCAGTATACATCGCCGCAAAAAGCGCTTTTATTTGCCAGGCTCGACTTATCCAGGGCATGGCCTTGTGAATCTGATAACAGATAATTTTTTCTTACTTTGCTTTCATGATCTCCTATTTTAACATCCCTGAGAGTACCTTTTACACATGGGGATTCTATAGTTACAAAAATTACTTTTTTCTCATTCAAATCAACAGATATTTTGATTCCTCTCGTTTTATAGATATACTGCTGAACCCTATAGCCGGTGGCAGGTTCATCTACAGGCTCCGTTTTCTTTTCAGGATCTCCGAGCAATTTTATAACATCCGACACTTTATCTCCGAGAGCTATACCGGCAAGTTTTTCACCATCAGGCCCTTTGGCCTGAGGAAGGGCGGCACTGTATCCATAGTTTAAACATAATAAAAGGATAAGGATATTACAGAATACAATCTTAGTCATGATGTGCTAAAACCTTCTCTCTATAAAATTTACTACGTGACGCGTAACGCGTGACGCGTGACGGGTTTAATCCCTGCACATCACGCATTACGTTTTACGAATTACGAGGTCATTATTTATGGATAGTTATGAAACTCTATAAATATTAATTATTTATGCTCAATTCAGTAATATATTGTATTAAATTTTAATTTTTTTGACAATAGCTTTCATAAGAAAATATTAAACCCGCCAGAAGGCGGGTTAATAAAACATACTCAAAAAAGATCGGTAATTAATAATTAACTGAAAAACATACTGCCCATAGTTCCGAGCATACTCATACCACCGAGCATACTGCCCATACCGCCAAACATACTCAATTCCTGCATGTTTGACTGTATGGCATTACGTAATTCCTTCTTTTCACTGGAACTGAGCTCTGACATAAAATCTTCAAATTTCTCACGAACCTCACTTGCCAGAGATGTTTCCTGAGTAGAGCTGACAGAAGACATTCTTCCCATACCGGGTGGCGGAGGCGGCGGAGGCCCCTGAGATAACTTGCTTTCCAATTCTTCTTTCTCTTCGTCACTCAAACCTTCCACAAATTCCGCAAATTTTTCGTCAAGACTTGACGAGGATGTACTTGAACCTGTTGTCGAACTTGTTGAGCTTATACTGCTCATGTTAAATCTATTTATTGAACCCAGACCACCAAACATCTGTTCTTCCTCCTTCTGTTGAAGATCAATAATATAGTTCCTACCAATATTTTAGAATGAAGTTATTACGAAATTTTCTCAAAATCACAACAATTTGTTACAACATGTAATATTTTGCAACAAAACTATTCTCCATCCATATTGTTATCATCAAATGTATCTTTCATTAATTTTTCTGCATCCTGTAAAGTATTTTCCGCATTTTCGGCCAGCAGCAATATTCTATTATATAGTTTATCCGTTTCCGACTCTTCACAATCTTCTTCATCATCAGGGCACTCATCCGTATCTTCATCGGAAATTATCTGTTCTTCTATTTTTTCTTCCTTTACCTTATCAAGGAGTTTTTCATCGTGAAAGGTTATCATCATTCTCCATGCTGACAGATATGCTTCAAGAGCTTCTATTATCTGTCTGTTAATGGGTTCCATAACTACCATGACCTTTTCAGATGAAATACGTGTATTTTTTATGTTCGTAATTATACGTTCTATATCTTTAATTCTATTATCGATAACGGTTCTGTCCACATCGGCAGGATCTGTAATAGAGGCTATTTCTTTAAATTGACGGTAAACAGGCCTGTCGGCAAGGCTGTTACTGACCCCGACAGATGCCATAGCTTTTTGCATGGCTTTAAATTGATAATGCATGTAAAAACCTCCTTAATATTTGCAATTTTATGGTAATAGAATAAGATATAATTGTAATTAAAGTTTTATAGAAGTGTAAAAAAGTGTAATAAAGCATTACAAAATGTGCAGAGTTATTTTTTTAAGGCTGAGGCATAAGAGAGATTCTAATTGCCGGAACAGGTAAATTCGTAACTATTTCTAGAAAAGTGAGAAGTGAGAGGTGAGATGGGAACTCTCACTTTTCACTTCTCACTTTTTACAAAGCTTCTCTGAGGATAAGGGCCAATTCATGTTCTGTAAGCAACACAGGATTACCTTTCATACTGCTTGCTTTCTCTGATTGTCTTACAACAGACTCTATATGCTCTTCCTTTAAACCGTATCCGGACAGAGATGGGATGGCAAAATCTCTGCATAGAGAATAAATCCAGTCCACTCCATCTGTAATTGTAGCAGACATATTGCCTGTAAGTATCTGTGCTACTTCGGTAAAACGACTGATAACAGGTGAAGAAGGTTCTCTATCATTCAGAGCTTCTGCGTTAAATTTCATAACTGCAGGCAATAATCGTGCACAGATTGCACCATGAGGAGCATTGAACATGCCTCCAAGGGTTCCTGCGAACCCGTGGACTGCACCGAGTTTAGCATTGGCTAGAGCCATGCCTCCGAATAAACTGGCAATACACATATCTTCCCTGGCAGACAGATCATCGCCATTACTGTACGCCTTTCTTATTGACAGAGAAACTCTCTTTATGCCTTCCCGGCAGATTGCATCTACAATCGGATTGGGACTGTTGCACACATACGGTTCTATAAGCTGTGTGAGAGCATCAAGTCCCGTAGTAGCTGTAATAGAAGGAGGAAGTGACAGAGTCAATTCAGGATCTATTACTGCAATTTTAGGTATCATGAGATTACTTCTCAGACTTACCTTTACTTTATGTTCCTGTGAAACCAGAACAGCATTTTTAGTAACTTCAGAGCCAGTTCCTGCAGTAGTCGGAATGGCTATAAAAGGAGCGGGAATTGCTCTGAGAGCTTTACCTTTTCCTATGACTTCAAGATAATCCAAGATATGGCCGTCAGAGGTCATCATGGCGGAAATAGCTTTCCCCGTATCGATGACACTTCCGCCACCTGCGGCAATGACAAATTCACACTTTTTCTCCCGTGCCATGGCTGTGCCAAGGGTAACTACCTCTATAGAAGGCTCACCTGACACGCTGAAGATAAAAGGTGAAATATGTTTTTCCTTCAAAAGGCCAATTAATCCGGAAACTCTCTCGAAATTACTTCCTGTAACCAGCAATACTTTCCGGCCAAATGCCTCTGCAAGAGACGGTATTTCTTTTATAGTGCCGGGGCCGAACACAATTCTGTTAGCTGTGGCAAATTCAAATTTCATAGGATAAACCCCATCCCTTCTCATCGGGGAATATGTTTGTATATTTTACGCTTGACCTCGGTTCTGCCATCATAGGAGCCACTGTATCACGCCATGCTGCATAATGTGCAGTTTCTTTGTGTTTTGCAGGGTCGTCTGCAGTGCGGTAAACTTCAATGAGGACAAAGCGGCAGGGATCGTCTGACTGCTGTATCACATCAAATCTGGCGATTCCCGGCTCGTGGACACTGTTTTTTGCATTTTCTACAGAAGCTTCTTTAAAGGCCTCTATAAATTCCTTTTTTACATGGACAAAGACATGAACTATTAACATAAAAATACCTCCCCAAAATTGTGTTTTATATTATTATAGTTAGTTTCATAACTATCCATAAATAATGACCTCGTAATGCGTAATGTGTGATGCACAGGGATTAAACCCGTCACGCGTCACGCGTTACGCGTCACGACGACTTAAATTCTAATAAGTTATGAAATACACTATAAATTATACAGTGGGAAAAATATTATGTAAATATAGATTACTGAGAAAATATTTTATAAAACTCACGTTATAGAATGGAATGGCTCTATTCTCTTCATTTCGCCTGAAGATGTCACATTTATTATATGTTCAAAGTTGTCGAATCCCTTCAGAGGATCAATATTTGCTATATTCAAACCGGAGAATATATTTCTATCGAAAACAACAGAATATACATATTCATTGTCTTTATTGCCTGTTTTTATATTGACTCTCTGTGTATAGGCAGATATTAATATCTTCTTTATATCAGTGCTTATATTAAACAAAGTACCTGCAAAGAAAAAAGCAAGTCCGCAGACACATGTTAAATAATCCTGGTTCAGTTCTTTTTTTGTTTTATCTTTTATTGATATGTTGCCTCCTGACAGTATCGATACTTTTTTCAGAGGCAAATGTTCAATTTCAGGCAAATCGAGGTCTACAAGCAGATAACCTTTAGTTCCGTCATATTCATAATCGAGTGAAAATTCCAGCGGTAAAGCAATAGATTTCAATAAATGTTCAATAGATTTATTTATATAATCTTCCGGAGAGGCACTTTTTTCGTGAAGTTCTTTTTGTATTTTTTCGTATTCTTCTTTTTTCTTTAACTCGTCTGCTCTTTTAACTTCTTTTTCTCTGGCTTCGAAATCATCTCTGTCTTTCTGCCATTTTTCCAGTAATTTTTGATATTCTGTCGCCATATGGCTTTCTACATATTCATGCCTTTTTTCATCATTTGTCCAGAACAGCAGGCTTGATACTTCTTTTTTTGCCTTTTCTTCAAGCATGGCACGGCATTCATCCAGAGTCGGTTCGGGAACAGAATAAGGCTTTATTTCATATTCTTCTGCCATAGGGAGAAAACCGTCTACCATCATTCCGGGAGTATATTTAAATATATGTATAAATTTTGAATTTTCTTCCTCTATTTCTCCTTTCTTTTTATTACAGAGATCTTCTGAGAGTTCTTTAAAGATATCGGTTTTCTTTATTTTTCTCATGAGATTTTCATCTGTAATTTCATCCCCATGTTCATCATAGATAAAAATTTTGCCTGTATCATCCATATCAAGGGAAATATTCATGTCTATAGCATTACTTTTAATTCTTTTACTCTTCGGTTTTCTGCCGGAAGTGCCAAGTATCTGCCTTCTGTCAGACAATCCTGTTCCCGGTATACCTGTGTTTAAAAACACTCCCTTTGATCCCACATTAATGGAAGCACCTTTCACGCCTGCAGTGAAACTCAAACCTGACGGAGAAATATTTAAAGACAGACCTTTTGTAATTGTTATCCTTTTTTGAAATCTCATTTCATAAAACCTCGCTTTTCCGTTACTTACATATAAATTCTTTATCTACCCGTTTCTTCCCTTTATAGAAATTATAAGAAACCTTATAGTTTTCTCTCTGTTATTGTGTTAATATATAGGGGAACACTAAACTACATGGGAGAAAGAATATGGATAAAAAAAAGCAGGCAAGTGAATTTCAGAGCAATCTGGGAGTATTTTATACAAAGGAAGGCCTTTATGATCTTGCCAGAGAAGCCTTTCAAAAAGCTATTAAATATGACAGCAGGTCTGCCAGTTCTCTTTCCAACATGGGATATATTTACATGCTGGAAGAAAATTACGAAAAAGCGCTGCAATATTTTCATAAAGCACTGGAATTAGACCCCGGTCTTGCAGAAACCTACTGTAATATTGGCATAACCTACGGAAGAACAGGAGATATTGAAAGAGCATTTGAACATTTCAAAAAAGCACTGGAAGAAGACCCTTCACTGGTGGAAGCCTATATAAATATTGGCCATTTATACGGAAAAATTAATAAATATAAAGAAATGAAGGATGAGTGCGAAAAAGCTATAAACCTGAACCCTGATGCCATAGAAGGTTATATTAATTTCTCTTACTGCTGCGGCAAACTCGGTCTTTTCAGGGAAGGCATAGAAAAACTAAATAAAGGAATATCCATAGATTCCGAACACAGTGCTGCTTTTTCCAATCTCGGTGTATTGTACGGGGAAATAAACGATTA
>JAKPQU010000439.1 GCA_029555925.1 Bacillota bacterium | reverse complement strand
TGAAAAGGTCAAGATATTTTGCAACGATAATCGGTAATACTGATATAAGCATAAGCATTTATACTATCCATAAATAATGACCTCGTAATGCGTAAAGCGTAATGCGTGATGCGCAGGGATTAAACCCGTCACGCGTCACGATAACTTATAATCTTCTGGTTTTTACCTGAAATCATTAAGCCTGAATCTATATTCTCCTCCGGCAATAGTATCCTGTAAAGATTTTATATAAGACCGTATTTCCTCTACTTCCTCTTCACTTAAAGGAAATACCTCTTTTTTCCATTCTTCATAAAGTTTATGATAATTACGGAAAGGTGTCTTCTTTTTTCTGTAAAATTCATTCCATAAAGAGGAACCGGGATTCAATATAAGCCAGTTAATAGCTGCACAGGCGCCGCTTATAGATATAAGAAGGTAAATTTTATCTATCTCTTCTATAATCATTTTTTTGTTCTGCCAGGGAAAACCGATAATAAACGAAAATAATACTTTTCTGTCCAGGTCGAGTTTCATGGCTACATTTATACCTTTCATAATATCATCTGCCGTAAAATGTTTCCCTATTTTTTTCAGAGTTTCCTCATGAAAAGATTCTGCCCCGACAAGTATGACCTCTGTATAAGGAGCAAGTTCGGAAAGCATTTCTTTCTCAAATAGTTCCGTTACATGTCCGTTCCACATGGCCTTTATGTCAATCTGTCTTTCCCTCAGGAGTCCAGCTATTTTTCTTGCTCTCTTAACATCTATTATAAAACTGTCATCAATAAAGACAAATTTCCCTGTTAATACCTTCTCCAGATAGGGAATATAAGCTTTTATACGATGAACAAAATGTTCAGCACTCAGAGGACGCCAGTTTCTCTGATATGGGGTAGAGCAATAACTGCAGCGGTTGACACATCCTCTTGAAGATTCTATGGAAAGCCAGCTATGTGTACCTTCCTGAAGCTTTTCATAGAGGGTTACCGGCAGAAGTGATATTTCTTCAGGTGTCATTAATGGAGACAGGGGATTTAACCTTATTTCTCCATGTTCCTTGTATACCAGCCCCGGAACTTCCTGTGGTTTTCCCTTTTTTTCTATGAGCCTGAGAAGGGGAATTACAGACTTTTCTCCTTCTCCTCTTACTACATAATCTACAGGATATTCTTCCATGATTTTTTGTCCGAAAAGTGTTGCCTGTATGCCTCCGACTACAAATATCTGGTCATCTCTTATAGAGCGGAGTTTTTCTATAAGACAGGCGGAAGGATACCAGTTCCATGAATTAACTGACATCATGATTACGTCAAACCTGAGAAGTTCTTCTGCCATTTCCGAAAGTTCAAATTGTTTTCCTGTCCAGTCTTTTATGTAAATTTCATATCCTCCCTGTTCCATAATAGAAGCAAGGAGATAAATATTATAAGGACAGGTGCTGGCTTTATAAGCATGGGTTAAAGAAACAAAGTTTCCTTCTTTATAGAACATAGTGTTAAGGTTGCATAAAGCTATAAACATACAGACCTCTCAGTCTCTCCTGAACCACGGAGAATAGACCTTTCCCTTTTTTTTAATATCTGTTTTCTCTGAAAGAAGTTCCAGCTCATCGCAAAATTTATGAGAAATCATCTTAAAGGTAAAATCACTTAAAGATTTATTATTTATATATTCTGTGAGAAAATTTATTAAATGTTCAATCAGATCAGTATTTCTTATCAGGGTATCATTTTTTCTTATGACCTTCATATGATCGTTATTCTCATAAAAATTTGCAAATTTTTCTGTATTATCTACAAAATCTTTATAGAAAGACAATAAATTATCGTCAAATTCCTTTAATAACATGGCGAAAGTCTCCGGTAGAAAAGGATATAATTTTATAAAGATTTGATTGATAAATCCTGCAAGGAGAAAATATTTATCTACAAGTGAATCTTCAAGTATGTAAAACTGAGAAAATAATACCCTGTTTTTCCTCTCCAGGAAGTTTAACATGTCCAGATCAGAAGCTTCTATGACAGTGGAATAAAAATCTCTTTCTACCAGTTTATCTTTATATTCTTCAAATAACTGGCTTCCCGGTAGAACACATAAGGAATGTAAATGAACGTAAATATTTTTTTTAAGTATAGAAGTAAGCATATTTAATGTAAGCAGTAGATCTTCCTCTGTTTCACCGGGGAATCCGTACATAAATGATATAAGAGGCTTTATCCTGTATTTTTCCAGGAGGTTAATAATATTATCTACATTTTTGAGGTTTAGATTTTTGTTGACCTTTTTTTGCATTGCCGGAGAGGCGGATTCCAGTCCCATAAGAATCCTGGTACAGCCTGTCTCTGCCATTCTTTTAATGAGCTTTTCATCTAACGTATCCAGCCTTGCATTACCTCCCCATTCAATATGAAGTTCCTCCAGTTTATCACATAACTTCATTATAAAATCATAGTTTGTTGTAAGGTTATCCTGGATAAAATTAAAAAAAGCTTTTTTATTACCCAGAATTTTCTTTACCTCCATTATCTCTTTACAGATACGCTCTACAGATTTTAATCTGAAATTATACTTCCAGTATTTATTTGTCGCACAGTAAGTGCATTTGTAAGGGCAACCTCTCCCTGCCTCTATGTCAATAAAGTTTATGTCTTTAAAATCCAGGATGGAATCATAATTTAATAGAGGCAAAGTATCCAGGTCTTTTATCATTTCACTTTCACGATTTCTTATAATCCGGGAATCTTTCCTGTATACAATGCCGGGGACAGATGTGAGATTATTATCTTCCATTCCTTTTATTATACTTACAATATTGCCTTCCCCTTCTCCGACACATATTAAATCAATCCAGGGGTAATCTTCCAGAATAGTTTCAGGTAAAAGCGATGTATGAGGGCCTCCCATTATTATTTTGATGTTATTATTCCTCTCTTTAATGAGCCGCGATAAATACAGAGCATTGTGAAAGGTGTTGCATAGAGCTGTAAATCCTACTATATCGGGATTTTTATTGATTATATAATCGGCCATAAGGTCAAATTTCTTCGCCGTATTAAAGTCATATTCTATTATGTTATTTAGAAACAAATAATTGAAGTTTATTAATTCGACATCATAATCTTTTTCTTTCAAAATTGTAGCCAGACTCAATAATCCCAGTGGTATATTGGGATATTTATAGGTAGCATGGATATATTGAAAATTCTCTATAAATAATATTTTCATAAATTATTCCTCCCAGAAATTTTTTAGAGTGTCGTAATTCTACTGAGGTAAGTATAAATAATACATATATGCTTTCGTGACGCGTCATGATATATTTCCCGATAGCTCCTTGTTTGATAGTATTTCTCATTCAAATAATAATACTGACGGAATATCCGGATTGTTTAAACGGAGAAGTTCATAGCCAATTCCGGAAATTCCCTGAAAAAAACCGGGTGTAAAATCAATCTCATAACCTGTATTAAACATACCATTCTTTCTTACTCCTGATAATACCCGGTATGTTTTCAATAAGGCTTCTCTTTTTAAATCACTCCTGTCAAGTTTAATACCTGCAGTTAGCAGAATATCTACAAGTCCCATATTTCCGCAGCATAGATGATCACAGGTCTTTAATTCTTTAATGGTTTTATTTATGGCTATATCAATATCTCTTCTTATAGAGTCATTATCAAGAACACACAGACCGCCAATTCTTCCCAGGCCAATTCCGGGGGCACCATGACACCACGATGTTTTAAATTTTTTCTCTTCAGGCATATCTTCAGTTTCTCTCAAGTCTGACCAGTTATCGTAATCTTTTGAATAGAGCGTGTTTTCATATAATATTGCTTCTCTGGCAGCTTCCAGTAAGTCTTTCTCTTCTGAACAGGTATAAAGACGAAGCAATGCATAAACTATACCGGCAGCTCCATGAGAAAAGCCTGATAATGAAAGATTTCCCGGGATCTCCCATGTTTTATAACCGGAAGAACTTTTTACCCTGTTTTCCAGAAGATGTTTCCCGCACTTTTTTGCTATTTCCAGAATTTCAACTTCATGTATTTCATCATAGAGTTTAAGTAAGCTCAGTATAGCTCCGGCTACTCCGCCTGTAACATCAAATTGTCTGTCATATTTTATCAAATCATTTATCAATAAAGATACTATTTTAGCTGTTTCAAGAAGTTCCGATACTCCGAGAAACTGGCTCACAGATACAAGACTGTATACGATAGAACCAAGACCGACCACACAGCCTGTACCGTTTTCCAGAATTTTTTCCTTCAATGTATTATCTGTATTCATATCTTTAATATCTCTGCAGGTGCCTTCTATGGCAGACAGGGCAAGGTGCCGGAATTTACTATTTCCCGTAACATGTGCAATGGCTGAAAGGAAAAGAGAAATGCCGCAACATCCGCTGAAAAGAGTATAACCTGCCGGTCTTAATTGTAATATTTCCGCTGCCGGAATATATTCATATCCAATCCATATTACTTCTCCCGATTCTGATTTAATAGCAAGTTCCTCAAGTTTTTCCGCAAGCACCAGGGCATGTTTAAATCCTTCCTCTCTAATTTTAACGGAAGATACGTCTGTTATATCATTTGCGATGATTATATCGGCAGTTTTTTTATCTGTCTCTTCGTATAATATTGCTCTTATAAAAGAAATCTGACTTTTCAGATCTTCTTCCCCTGAGCCTTTTAAACAGGATATAATATGATTATAAGCCGGTTCTCTGAACAGGTTTTCTATTGTTTTTCCATCAGACAGAACCAGGCAATTTCTGTCTGAATATCCGGTAAATACAGGAATATCGAGGCCCTGAAGATTACTTATTTCGGATTTTATGAGAGAATATAATTCTTTTTGTTCAAATTTTAAGATGGCTCTTGTAAGAACATCCAGTTCAATGCTGAATAAAATAGCATCTCTCAGAAAATCCGGCATTAACAGTTTTTTTAACAACTGATCATAGATCCTTGTAGCACGGTATATAAAACGAAATTTTTTGCCCTTCAGTTTATTCAGCACACTATGAGATGAAAGAAGATACTCTCTATGTTCCATAAGGAGCATATATATTTCCTTGAATCCCCGGACTATATGCTCAATATATTTAAAAGGCAGAATACATTCACCGTCAAGAACAGGCAGATTAAACGTATTCCGAAATATCTCTCTTTCAATTACTACATTTCTATCAATAAATTTTTCTCTTCCCCTGTGAATAGAATTTTTTTGACTGGTTGGCCCTGAAATTCCTCCTATATCATAGGCTTTTTCTCCCTGTAATATCCATGAAGGTAAAAGACCTGATTTCAGAACTGACCTGGATATTTTATTATCTGCTATAGTAATGGCTCTATCATTATATTCTTTATTATTCAGTACTGTTTCTGCCTGCATCAGTGTTTCTAAATCTATAAATACAGGATATTCTCCTGAAGCGATAATATTTTCACAGTGGCAGTCATTTCCCCCCATGAGATACATAATACACAGAAGATGTCCTGTCCTTGTATAATAACCGGTTACTTCTTCTTTGTTTTTACAGGGTAAGCACTCCACAAACTCTACCCATCCGTAATCTTTTCTATTAATTATTTTAAGCGTTTTAAATTTCAGTGATATATGTTGGTTGAACCAGGAAAGTAAATCAAAATAAATAATCTCTGTAGAAAGGTCTTTCGGTTTGTAGATCAATTTTAATCCTGAAGAGAAGGTAATAGCTATTACTGACCTGCCTTTGTTATGTGTGTCAGAAATACCTGAATTTACATTGACAAGCTTTCCAGGTTCTTCACCTTTACAGAAAACTCTGGAAATTTCAGGCAAGTCTTCTTCCAATCTCCGGAAAAATTCTCCCGTACCTTCTATCCATAATGTTACACACATGGAAACAAAACGTGCCAGTACCGGATATTCCTTGAAGAAATTTATAAGAGAAGTGTTAAATAAGTCTTCTACAAAACTATTATAATATTCGGGGTTTGTTCTCCTGTTAAGCCTGTCAAGATAAAGTTCGTAAGGAGATTGTTTGCCTGTGCAGTATATTATATATTCATAATACAATGTTTCGAAACATAACTTACTCAATAACATGAGGAGATTATGTTCAAAGATGCTGTGACTTTCTTCACCGGCCAGATGATAACTTCTACCTGTTCTGTGTATCAGTTCTTCTCTGGCTATTAAGACAGAGGGATAAAGAATTTCCTGAAATGGAACAGGATTTTTGCCTTTCCCTTTATAATCATGAAAAGTGTGTTTTTTTCGTGAAAATTCTTCTACTTTATTGATAATTTTTTCGAATATCTCTGTCCACTCCGGCAGATTTTCATTTAAATAAATTTTCCCCAGAATTTTTCTTGCTGAATTTAAATCTAAATTATCAAGAGAGAGCCTTTTCTCAAAAGTCTCAGGGTCTCCTTTTGCTACGACTTCTTGCCATTTGTTTATATAACTATCAATGAGTTTATTATTATGGTCATCTTCCGGAGCAAAAGAGCCATTTATACGTTCATTCAGGAAAACAGTTTTTTCTATAAGATCAATTGAATCTTTTAATTTAAATTTCAATCTTGTACCTCAGGTTATATCACATTTATCTTCACGTCATAGATGCCGTATATAAATGGAAACAGTGAATATAAAATTATTACTCTGGAAATTATTCCAGAGTAATATAAAATTATAATTTCATTGCCGGTTCTTAGCAGGCAGTTACTGTTCCGAAGGTAATTGTAGCACCGATACCCATTGTTCCGCCGGCAACTTCTTCTAATTGAGCATCACTGAGGTCTTTCCCGTAATCTGCCGGATTTGCAGGAAGAACAAAATAATGTTTTCCTTTTGTTTCCTGTAAAACTTCAATATGAATATCATCGGGAAGTTTTGCTCCATATGCCTCTCCAAGATGTTTTTTAGGGTCTTTCAGAAATTCCTCTTTAAATTTCTTATCCTTCCAGAGTTTCTGGATTAATGCACTGTGTTTGTCTGGTTTCATAATATTACCTTTCTCCTCTCCTTAGTTTTTTTAGGAAATTAAAATTTTCTTACATATCTTATAGTACTTTCCTGACATGAAATTCAACATAAAAAGTAATTTCTCCTGTTAGAAAATAAAAAAAAGATGTAAAATATTGTAAATAAATGTTAAAAAGTGTAAAGTTTTACATTATGTATTATGAAAGCTGTCTTTTCGCCAGATCCTTGAAGGGGCCTTCTATATTTATGAGGTCTTCATATGTGCCTGTCTGTACTATATGTCCGTTTTTTACCACATAAATTCTATCTGCATTTATTATGGTGCTTAATCTGTGGGCAATAACAATCCTTGTGGCATTTAATTTATTGAGGCTTTCAGTAACAATGGCCTGTGTGGTATTATCAAGAGCACTTGTAGCTTCATCGAATATTATGATTTTGGGTTTTCTGGCTATGGCTCTTGCGATAAGAAGTCTCTGTTTCTGGCCTCCGGAGAGAGTTTCTCCTCCTTCTGACACCATTGTATGCATACCCATGGGCATGGCTTTAATATCATCTTCAATACCTGCAAGTCTTGCTGCTTCCCATGCATCTTCCATTGTAAGAAGTGATGAACCTATAATATTATAATAAATTGCTCCTGACATTACCTTGCTGTTCTGGATAACAACACCTATCTGGCTTCTCACAGAGGCAAGGTCCAGACCTGCAAGATTCTGTTCATCATAATAAATAGAACCTTCGAGAGGATTTTCAAAACCCAGAAGAAGCCTTAAAATGGTTGATTTACCTGCGCCGGAAGGCCCTACAAAGGCTATGAATTCACCTGGATCTACATGAAAGGATATATCTTTTAATATATCGGGGCCGTCTTTTTTATATTTAAAGGTTAAATGATGGACATCAAGCTTACCTGTTAAATCACCTGCTTCAAGTTTATTCTCATCTATCTCCGGAGGAGTTTCGAATATAGGTTTTATTCTTTCAAATACAGGAACTATGTTTATAAGTAAAGCTATAGATAAACCAAGCTGCATCATTGCCGATATAAAAGCTGTAAAAGCTGCGTTGAAAGCAATAAAGTTGCCTGTTGGCATAGAAGTTCCCGTATTATTTGATGCCTGATATATGACAAAAGAAAAAAGAGCTATTCCTGTAATGAGAGGCAATGTAGAATTAACTGTTGCAAGAAAGTTCTGAATAAGTCCTATTTTAAAAGAATATTTTTTCTGCTGACTGAAATATTCCGCCCATTTTGTAAATGCCAGTGTATGAGCACCTGATACCCTTAGTTTTGATATGCCGTTTATTAACTGAAATACAAACCCCGATAGTTTTCCGCTTATTTTCTGGAGTTCCCTCTGATAATTGATCTGTTGATAACTTGTAAGAACTATGATTACAATCAGAACAATGGAAATTATTGTTGCAACAATAGAAAGATTGCTGTCATAATAAAAGAGGAGAATAAAGTTGAAAAGAGCATAAATAGCACCGAGAAGTGACGGAAGAGCGAGGCCGCTGAATAATTGACCTGATATATAATCTATACCCAGAGATCGTGATGCGAGATCTCCTGAAGAAAACTGTCTGAAAAAAGAACAGGGCAGTGAAAGTATTCTATCCCATATGGCAGCCTGTATCGGTATTTTCATCTTTGTTTCTATACGAATGAGACAGATACTCTGAAGTATCTGAAACAGTGTAACAGAAACGGAACCGATGAAAATTCCGAAAATAATCTGTACAAGCTGATTATATGCCGCATCGGGGATAACATAAGTGAACAGAAGGCCTGTTGTAAACGGGACTATGAGCCCTAAAAGCCCTACTGCAATACTCGTGAGAAGAAACATTTTAACGTCACCCATAGCCCACTGAAAGCCGAATTTCATAACTTCAACAGGTTTGATGGCTCTGGCAGGGAAAGGCCTGTAAAACATATAACCAAAAGGTATAAGTTTTTCTGCTACTTCTTTTGTTACTTTTTCTTTTATATTATTTTTCGGATCTATCATTTCGTATGTATTGGAAGATAGAGGCAGAATTGCTACAGGGTTATTACTATCCTTTAAAAAACTGAGAAAAGATCCGCTTTCATCATGCCACCATCTGTCATGGAGACAGACTCTTCTGTATCTTACTTTTGATGCTTTGGCAATAGCAGTTAAAGGATCTATCATTTTTTTATTTTCCTGAGAAAATACCGGCTTTTGAAACTGTATCCCCTCTTTTTCTCCTATTATTTTACAGGCAGTCAGAAGACTGTCTTCTCCTTCTCTGGTTCCATAATCACTTTTTTCAGATTTCATAATTGAAGCAAGTCCCGATACTGCTTCTGTGAAAAATTGAACCTCACTTGCTTCCTTTTTTTCAAGTTCTTCTCTTTCGTCTATCTTTTTTTCTACCAGTTTTATTTTCAGAAATTCTATTACATTACTGTGAAATTTTTGAAGAAACTTGAGTTCTCTGTCTTCTGAAACCTTATGTTCCGTAGTACATGTCTTTAATGTGGAATCCTCTTCAGCATGCCACCATATGTTTTTTGTAACAGGGAAGGACTGGTCTACTTTTACAGGAGCCAAATCATGAAATCCCCACATGGAAAAAGAACCTTTAAGGTTTTTAGCCCATAAAACCCTGTCAAAAGATAAGAGATTTTCCCCTTTCTTTACTTCTATTTCTTCATCGGGAACAAGTAATTTAAACTTTTGCTGTACCTGTTTTAGGTAGACAAGTCCCTTTGACAGAGTTTCCATCCATATATCAACGTAAGCAGCCAGTAAATCCTTTTTACAGTCATTTATGTTAATCTTTAAAACCTTTGTACCTGATTCTCCTACTGCAAGAATACCAAAATCTTCCACAGGCTGAAAACCAAAAAATACTCCGTATTTTTCTATTGTACAGAGATAATTTCTTGTGCCGGTAATTTCTCTGTCTTTAAGATAAACTGAGTAAATATTAACCCTGTTTTCCCTGACAATCCAGGCCTGTGACGGATCGTCTATCAGGAAGGGATTATTGCCTCCAAGTTCTATTAATTCGGTGAATCGTGAGTCGTGAGTCGTGAGTTGAGGAATATTAGATGCCTCTCTGTTATTCTCATTATTTATTATATCATTATTATTTTTATCCATTTGTAGTTCTCCGTTAGAATCGTGATGCGTGATGCGTGATGCGTGATACGTAATGCGTGGTTTCACCTCACAACTCACGATTCTAATACATTCTAATAAGTTTATTATAAGGCCCCTCAATATCTTTTAACTGTTCATGAGTTCCTCTCTGCACTACTTTGCCTTTTTCCAGCACTATAATCTCATCACAATCTCTTATGGTACTCAGCCTGTGTGCTATTATGATACAGGTACATCCTCGTCTCCTCAGAGCTTTGTCTATATTTTCTTCCGTAACAGGATCAAGAGCACTTGTGGCTTCATCAAGTACCATTACTGTAGGATTGGATGCAAGAGCTCTGGCTATTTCAAGTCTCTGTGCCTGACCTCCACTGAAATTTCTTCCTCCTTCTTCTACCATACTTTCATAGCCTGCTTCTCTTGCCGTTATTTCATCGTGAATCGAAGCATCTTTTGCTGCCTGTACTATATTTGTTTCATTCATCATATTATCCCACATGGTAATATTTTCTTTTATTGTTCCTTCGTATAGCATAATACTCTGGTCAACCATTGAAATACTGTTAGTTATAACTTTTCTCGGTATTTCTTTTACAGATTTTCCATCAAAGAAAATTTCTCCTGTCCATGGTTGATAGAGACCTGTAATCAATCTGCTTATAGTTGATTTTCCACTTCCCGATGTACCTACAAGGGCCACTCTTGAACCGGGGTTCATATAAAGACTAAAATTTTCGATTAATGGAGGTTCAAGAGGGCTGTAGCCAAAGGTTACATCCTTTAATTCTACTTTACCACGCAGTTTTCTTGCTATATCTTCTTCTGTATCAAGCTTTACCTTTTCACTTATACCGGGGTCGGTTTTGTAACTCAATACATCATCAACTCTGGTCATATCTCCTTCTACTTCCTGAAGTGTAGAACCGAGATTTACCAGTTTATTAACAGGGTCCATGAAAAACCCCATTAAACTCTGATAGGCTACAAGGGCTCCGACTGTCATATGACCATTTATCACGCACATACCTCCTATACCGAGAATTGCCAGTGTATTAAGAGAAGTAAGAAAAGTTGGTATAACAGAGAGAAACTGTGTATATACATTTACCTTCTGTTCTGTGTTTGTTAATTTTGTAAGATATCCTGACCATCTTGTATAAAAATCAGCTTCAGTTCCGCTTGCTTTAAGAGTTTCAATCATAATGAGTCCTGAAATCGATGTGCCGAGAAGTTTTCCTCTTTCCTGAAGGAGTTTTAGATTT
>JAKPQU010000213.1 GCA_029555925.1 Bacillota bacterium | reverse complement strand
ATAGGCTCCTGCACCACCACCCATACCGGGGAAGCCACCACCCATACCGGGGAAGCCACCACCCATACCGGGGAAGCCACCACCCATACCGGGGAAGCCACCACCCATACCGGGGAAGCCACCACCCATCATACCGGGCATCATGCCGCCCATAAATGGATTTGCTCCTCCACCCATCATCATGGTCATCATCTGCATCATCTGCATCATCATCTGCATCATCTGCATCATAGGATTCTGCTGCATACACATAAAATTGCCCAGACAGTTACCCATCATACCTCCCATGCCTTCCATACCGGGCATCATTCCACCCATCATACCGGGCATCATTCCACCCATTTCCTGACATGGCCCACCTGTAATCCCCTGCATCATCTGCATTAACTGCATCATAGGATTCTGCTGCATCATACCGCCCATGGATGCGCCACCGAAATAATTATTTACCACTGTCGTATTTCCTGTACTATTTCCTATTCCTATACCCATCGTTCATTCTCCTTTACTTTTTTATTTAATCTGTTAAAAAATCTCTGTGGTTATTCACTTCTATTATCACTTGAAATAAAAAAAAGTAAAGACATCGAAGCGAAATATTATAGTAAGCTATCGGCTATCAGCAGTCAGCTTTTACGGAAATTACATAACGAAGTATTTCATGCCATTTTATCGGTGAAAAATATAAAATAAGCAAAAGACCTGTAAATACGGAAAAAATCAATTTTATATAAGGAGATATATCCATAGGTGTAATAAAGCCTTCAATTATGCCTGCTATTATAAACATAGGTATTACGCCTAAAATCAGTCTGATAGCCTTTCGCCCCTTTGTTTTTATTGAATCTGCTCTTGTTAAATCGCCGGGATTAATCATTCCGTCTGCAAGGATTAAACCTGCGCCGCCACTTATGAATATAGCCAGAAGTTCTGTTATGCCATGAGGCAATATGAGTGACCAGAAGTGCATATCATAATGGTAATGATTGAACAGGGCGGCAAGGCTTCCGAGCATAAAACCATTGAATATTAATACATATACTGTTCCTATACCTGCAGTTATTCCGAACGCAAAGGCTCTGAATCCTACGGATATATTATTTGTCATTATTTTACTTGATAATTCAGGCCCCATAGAAGATGGAAATTTAGCTTTTACATGCTTTTCTTTCAGACCTTCTTCTACCGGTATGACAAATTCGTCAGGTAAAAACATCTTTGCTGTACCTATATCGGTTTTTACAATTACATAGGAAAAGATATATGATGTAACAAATATCATACATGATAAAAGGATATAAGAAAAGCTCTGTCGAAATAAATCAGGAAAGATAGAAAGATAAAATTTTGCTGTATGCCATATGTTAAATGGTGCCGGCAGATAAATCTGGCTGTGTGCTCTGGCTACTAGCTGATTTAAATAGTTAATTATCTCTCTGTCTTTAAAAGAGGACTTTGTGTAGGATAGATCGGAACTGACCTGCCGGTAAAGTCTTCCTAATTCTAAAAGATTGTTTCTGTTGAACTTTTTTAATCCTCTTTGTTCTGCCAGTTTAATAAGCTCTGACAGGCGGTTCCAGGAAGTTTTTTTCTGTTCTATAAATTGATCTATTTTCATTATTTTATTCCTGCATTTAAGGAGACAGAATTACTTGAAAGAAAACAGGATTACCGTATTAACACCGGAAGCAGTTGAATTTGAACTTGAACCTGCCGACCTCGGGTCTCGTTTTATAGCAATACTGATTGATACCATAATTCAGATAGTTTTAATATTACCTGTAATAGTTCTTATGGGTCTTATGAAAATTTTCTTCCCGGTAAAAGATAGTCTCCATCCATTTGCTTCCTGGATAACAGGTTTTTTATTCATACTCCTATTCATACTCGGGTTTTCCGGTTATCATATATTTTTTGAACTCATATGGAATGGAAAAACTCCGGGAAAAAGAATTACCTGTATAAAGGTTATAAGGGATGGAGGATTTCCTGTTGAAGTTACTTCATCTTTTATACGTAATTTAATAAGAATAGTTGATTTTATACCATTTTACTATTTTACAGGTATTATTTCAATAGTTCTGTGTAAAAATAAAAAGAGACTCGGTGATATTGTTGCAGGAACTATGGTTATAAAGGAATATGCCGATATGCCTCCCCCTGTTCTGAGCAGGCCAGAAGAGTCTTCTAACGGTATAAATCTATCGTGTCTTGAAAAAATAACGGAACAAGAATATACACTTATAAGAGAATTAATTTTAAGAAATGAAGAGCTCGACATGACAGCCAGGAAATCTATTGCATCAAAGATAGCGCGGCCATTGATGGAAAAGCTTGAAATTGATAGAAGTCATATAGAAGGAAGAGAATATAATTTTCTGGAAGAAGTGGTAAAAGATTTAAGGAATAATGAAAAATTTTTGTAGGCTATAGCATGAGGTGCATCCGGAGTAAAAACAATGAATCTTCCCGATGAAATAACATCCAATTATAACGTTATAGAAAGACTGGGAGGAGAAGAGGGAGGGAGTGTCTACCTTGTAGAAGACCTTTCTTCCGGCGGTCTTTACGTTATTAAAGAATTGATATTACCGTATTATTCTTCGTCTCCGAAAATTCAGAAGATTATCAATGAAATTTCCTCTACAGGGGAAAGGCTTTTGAAATTTTCCTGTGAGGGATTACCGAAGTTCTTTGATTTTATTCCTTATGATGGTACCTATTATTTTCTCATGGAATATATAAAGGGAGACAATCTGGATTCTCTCTGCGAAAAGTCAAGAGGTTTCTTCCCTGTCCGGCAGGTTGTCACATGGGCTATAAAAATATGTAATTCTCTGAGTTATCTTCACAGTGAGGATTTTATTTTTAAGGACTTAAAACCGGGACATATAATTATAGATAAATTTGGAGAGCCATGGCTTGTCGATTTTGGACTTTCAAGATATGCAGGCTTGAATATTAAATCATTACATGTTTCTTACAATGTTCCTCCCTATTTTTCTTCACCGGAACATTATGATAAACAGGATATTACCAGAGTATCTGATGTTTATTCCCTTGGCGCTACCATTTATTTTGTCCTTACCGAGTCTTTCCCTTTAGATGCAAGAGAACGTATCTCAGGTAGAGAGCAATTAATAAAACCATCTGAATTAAATGAAAATATATCTGATGCTCTGGACTTTATTATAATGAAATCACTCAATTTAAACCCGGATGAACGTTATCGGACTGTATATGCTTTGAAGGAAGATTTAGAAAATTTTCTGGCAGGACGGGAGAACTTTAAGGGGAATATGTCATCTGATACGTATCAGAAGAAATCTGATACATATCAGAAGAAAGATGAAGAAATTTTACAGGCTATTTCCGAAGTAGCCACATGGGGGATGGAGGGAACTCAAAGAGCCGGTAAAAAGGGTTTACTGAGGCCGAAATCAAATCTACTTGAACGTACAAAATCTTTTCCTTTTCTGAAAAATGAACAGATTTCCGGTAAAGACATTGGAAATAGAGAGGCAGTTAAGAACATAATAATTGAACCACATTTTATAGAAAGGGATGATTGTAAAAAGGAACAACCCGGTAAAGACAGAGAAGAGAAAGATTTTACACGGGGTGATTATAGAGAAGAAATCTTTGCTCGTAAAGACAGAGAAGCTTTTATAAAGAATAAAAAGCTTTATGAAGATGTATCTGACCGGGAAGAGCATATACCTGTCATGTCACTTATAGATAATTCTGATAGTTATGTTGAAACAGAAGCATATTATATGCCCGGTGAGGAACATTCAGATGATGACGGAGAAAGGGAAGATGGTTTTAAGAAACTTTTTAAGGTCAAATCCCGTGGAGAAGATCCGGAGCGTAATGATTTTCATAAGAAATATAGTGCCGTGGTTTCCTCTGTCAGTAAAAATAAAGATGTTTATTTACTGCCTCTGGGAGAGAGATTAAAACAGATACAGCAGGTTACGGATGATAATAAAAGAAAACCCGGTAAATTTATTATTATTTTATGTAATATTATTGCTATTTTTGTGATACTCACAGTTTTGTATATGTTTTTCGGAAGAACTTTAATATCAGAATGGCATTTTACGAGAGGTAAAGAACTTATGGACAGAGGGAATGTTCCCGGTTCCATAATTGAGTTTCAACATGCCATGGAATTTAAAGAGTTTAAAAATTATGAGATTTATTTCTGGATTGGCAAGGCCTATAATTTATCAGGAAACATGGATGATGCAAAAAGGTATTTAAAGAATTATCTTGATGCCTGCCCTGAAGGCGATTTTTCCGGAGAAGCAAGGCAAATACTTAAGACTGCAGGATCAAATGAATAATAATTACCACCATTTTTATTATAATTTAGCAGGATTCTTTCATGTGAAAGAGAAAGTTAGTGAAGTTTGTATTTTTTTATGTACTCTAGAAAGGCAGGTAACTTGTTGAAACTTTCTGTCGACTTACCGGCACAGATAAAGTTAGATTTACTGCAGATAGAAGAACTGAATAATCCTAAATTTGCCTTTAATTTTTGCTGGAAATTTAAAACAGATGATGCAATAATTTCTTCTCCACTTTTCTGGAAAAATACGTTATTTGTTAATTCTTCAGACGGTTATCTTTATGCAATTGACGGAGAGAAAGGTGAAGAGAAATGGAAGAAGAAATTACTTAAGGACGAAAGAGATCTTTCTATTGAATGTTCTCCTGTAATATCCTCCCGCGACATATTATATGTTTCGTCTTTTCGAAATCTCTATGCAATTGATGTAAACAGGGGAGAAATAGTTTTACAGACAGACGGATTTTTTAACAGATCTTCTCTCTGTCTTACGGAAAAAAGACTTTTTGCCAGCCAGCGTGACCTGTTCTGTGCCTATAATCCGGGAAATTTAGAAAAAATATGGGAATTTAAAGCCGAAAGCTATCTTGAAACTTCTCCTTCTATCAGTAATAATATGGTTTTCTTCGGTTCCGAAGGTTCTAAAATATATGCCCTTGATATAGAAAATGGCAAACTTTTATGGGAATTTCAAACAGGTAATTCGGTAGAAGCCACTCCTTTCTTATATAAAGATACATTATTTATTGGTTCAAGGGATCAGAAACTTTATGCTCTTAATCTCCTGGACGGAAATAAAAAATGGAGTATTGAGCTGGACGGAGAAATTTGCTGCACATCACCTGTCTATAAAGGTATTGTTTATGTAGCCACAGTACTCGGAAATATTTATGCATTCAATGCCACGACAGGTAATTTGAAATGGAAATCTGATGTTTCTGGCACTATTTACTCATCCCCCGTAATAGATAATGGTATAATCTATCTCGGAACTTCAGGAAGAATTAAAAAACTTAATGCTATTTCAATATCTACAGGACAGGTAATATGGGATTTTGATATAGACGGTGAACTGTTTTCCTCTCCTTTTGTAGCAGATAAAAAAATATATATAACCTCTATGGATGGCTATGTTTATTCTTTTTCCTGCAAAGCTCTCGTGGATTATATTGAAGAAGGGGATTGGGAAGATGAAGAAGAACAGGAATTGCCGGAGGTAAAGGAAAAGTCTTTGCCTCACCAGGAAAAACCTTTATATAAAGAGAAAATGCCGGAAGTAAAGGAAAAACCTTTGCCTCACCAGGAAAAACCTTTATATAAAGAGAAAATGCCCGATTGGAAAGGGAAAATTGGTGAAGAAGACCACGATGCCCATAAAATAGAACTTCGTAAAAAAAGACAGGAAATGGAAGATAAACTTAAGGCCAGGGCAAAAGAGGCAAGAGCACAGGAAAAAAATAAAGAAGAACTGAAGTCCAGAAAGATGGAAGCCATTGAAGAAAGACTTAAAACTCAGAGTCAGACAAAAAGAATCGATGATTCCTTTAAATTTGAAGTTCTGAAAAGACTTGAAGAGATGAATAAATCTCATGAAAAAGTTGTTCCTGCACCTGTGAGAGATGATAAAAAGAAGTCGGAAGAACTGGCGAGAAAAATAAAAGAACAGCTCAGTAAAAAGAAAAAAGATAGTGAAAGCAAATTACAGGGAAGAAATGAAAAACTTCACGAAACTCCGGAAGATAAGGCCAGGAAATTTTTTACCATAGGGAAAACCCAGCTTGAAAAGAACATGCCTGATGCAGCCATATCAAGTTTCAGAAGAGCTCTTGAACTTATGCCGGATGATATTAATTATGTAATCTCCCTGGGTGATGCTCTCAGAGAAAAAGGGGATATACAGGGAGCCTGTGAATGTTATGAGAAAGCTGTTAAAATTTCTCCCGAACGACAGGATATAGCTTTAACCCTTTCCAATATGTTTATGGTAATCGGCAGGAAAGCTCTTGTTGACAGATTATATGATAATAGTTTCGATTATTTTACCAGATCCCTCATGATAAAGAAAAATGCCGGAGCATATTTTGGCCAGGCTGACGTATATATTGTAAGGGGAGATACGGAAAACTGCATCACCTCTCTTTTGAACGGACTGGCCTGTGATAACAGCGATTTTGAGCGTCTTGTAGATCTTGCCGAACTTTATTCTTTCATAGAATCTGATCTGGAAAGCTGTTATAATAAAATTTTATCTCTTGCCGGCTTGAATGAGGATTCCTCCAGAGGGGCTTTTCTTAAGGGCGTGCTGTATGAGAAAGATGACTGGGAGGAAGCTGCAGGTTTTTATGAGCATGCAATTTATAAAGATCAGGACTTCCCCGAGTCATATTACCGTTTGGGTATGTTATTTTTACATGAAGAACTCTATAAGGAAGCGGAAGATATGTTTAAAAGGATTATAAAGATTAATCCTTCCTACGGTAAAGCCTATACGGGTCTCGGAAAGTTACTGGTCAGAAAAGGTGACTTTATTGAAGCAGAAAAGAATATAAAAAGAGCTATCTCTATTGAACCTAAATGGTATCAATCCTACTGTCTGCTTGCTAAAATTCGTCTTAATAATGACCATCTAGATGAAGCCATCAATTATATTGAAAAAATTAAAGGAATTCACAGAACATTGCCGGATGTTCATATAATTCAAGGGGAGATTTGCCTGAAAAAGAAATCCCAGAAGGATGCCTGTAAATGTTTTTTTGCAGCAATTAACTCGTGGGCCTCTACATGGGAACACCGCAGAGAGATAGCACTGTTGAGTCCTTTAATAGACGATGCTGAAGTTCTCACTACGTTAATTGAAGCTTTTAATGAGGAAGATGATAGTGATTTATTAAAGGTTATGTATGAAAGATTACTTTCTTTAAAACCCGGTGATAAAACAGGCATATTGAAACTTGCAAGGATTTATAGAAATAGTAATAAATATGATAGTGCCATAGAGCTTTTCCGTGGTTTACCTTCCGTTACAAGGGAGATGAGCATTGAACTTGCAGAGAATTTTTACAGGAAATCCAGAAAAGAACTGAAACAGGGTAAACTCAAAACTGCCATAGTATCTATAAAGTCAGCCATTAAATTCGTAAAGAATAACGGTGCCTACTATGCCCATGCAGGGGATATATATTTTAAAACAGAGAAATATCCTGAAGCGGTGGAAGCATATCTGAACAGTATTGATATTGAAAAAGATGGTTCTGTATACTTTAAGCTCGGCCAGACTTATGAGAAAATCGAAGATTACAGAGAAGCTATTAAGGCCTATGAAGAAGCTATCAAACTTGAACATGAAAAAGTATCTTATTATGCCAGTCTTGCCAGGGCTTCTTATAAAATAAAGCATTACAACAGGGTTTTAAACCTTACAAGAGAAGTGTTCACCAAATTTCATGACCTTGATGAGAAAGTCAAGGCCAGACTTGAAAATCTTTATGCTCTCTCGGAAAACAGACTCTGGCTCTCTTTCAGAGGTAATAATGGTGCTTTTCAGAAGAATGAAGAGAACCTGAAGATTTCCAGTTTAAAAGATGAAAATAATTTCCTTTCTCTTACGTGGACGTTAAACCTTAAAAAAAGAATTACCTCATCACCTGTTATTGCAGACGGGAATGTTTATATAGGTGATGAAGGAGGAACCCTTTATGCTATAAGTCAGAAAAAAGGTAAACCTCTCTGGAAGTTTAACTGTGATGGTGAAATCAGGGGTACTCCTTTTGCCGGAGTCAGAATGATATATCTGGCCTGTAACGGATTTATATATGGAATTGATATTTCTAAAGGAACAAAAGTATGGTCTTTTAAGGCAGATTCAAAAATGAATTCTTCCCCTGCAGGCTATGATGATATAATTTATACAGGATCTGATAAAGGTATATTTTATGCCCTGTCTATGGAAAAAGGAGAACTTCTATGGTCTTATAAGACAGGCGATCAGATTACTTCTTTACCTCTTATTGTTTCAGAGTGGGTTTATTTTGGTTCCTGGGATGGTTCTATTTACTGTCTTAACAGAACTACGGGAGAGAAAGTATGGTCAAAGAATTTAGGCGGTAAAATACATTCTTCACCGGTATTTCTGGATGGTCTCATATATACGGGCCTTTTAAATAATAAACTTGTAGCCCTTGATGCATCAAATGGAAAAATAAAATGGGAATTTATGTCAGAAGGACCTATCATATCTTCGCCTGCTGTGGCTTATAAAAAGGTATTTATAGGTTCCAGGGATAAAAATGTTTATGCTCTGGATGCTTTCAAAGGGACAAAAATATGGCACTATAAGACTGGAGATACCATCTATTCTTCTCCTGCTGTGGCAAATGGCTTTGTCTATATAGGATCTACCGATACGATGTTTTATGCCATTCATGCCGAAAAGGGCAGAGGGTGTAAATATAAGACAGGCGGGAAAATAATGTCTTCTCCTGCCATCGCAAACAGTATGGTTTTTATAGCTTCTGATGACGGACATCTTTATGCCTTTGGCAGTGAGCAGTGAGCAGTTATCTGTGACCAATTATCTGTTATCTGTAACCAGTTATCAGTGAGCAGTGAGTAGTATTTTATCTCCGACTGTTATGTTATTCTCTTTAAACCACCCTTTGTTTACTTCAAGGGCATATTTTACCGGATATTTCGACGAATGGGTTGTTTCTGTCTGTGGTTCCATGTCTTCTATGTGAACTATTGTGCCGTCTCCTTTTATAAAGGCAATACTCAGGGGTATAAGGGTATTTTTCATCCAGAAAGAGCGAATTTCCTCATCGGAGAATATAAAGAGCATTCCTTCGTTTTTTTTCAGGCTTTTTCTATACATGAGGCCAGTCATTCTTTTTTCCGATGTGTCTGCTAGTTCCACTGTAATAGTTCTGTCTTTTACTGTTATTATTTTTTTCTGAAAGACAGGTGAACCTGCAGGCAGGGGAGACTGAGCTTCACTTTTACATCCTGTTATACAGAGCAGAAATAATATTAAATAAATAATATATCTTTTCATAATTTTTAAACTTTCACACTGGTCACTGGTCACTGGTCACTGATTTATACTGTTCATAAAGATAGGTTCTTTCCCCTCTGATTAATTTTTCTTCATACCATCTGAAGGGGTTTATTGTTTTATTTCCTGTTTTTACACAGGAATCTATAATGTTATCCTCTTTAATCCATTCTCCGCCGTGATTTTTTATAATTATTTCACCTATGAGCGAACCTGTGGCATATTTGAATTTTTCAGGCTCTGCCTTCTGGGGAATACCGGCCCATGATAGAGCCTTATCAATTCTTTTTATACTTATATCAGATCTGTCGATTTTTATACCTGCCGATAGAGCTATAAGGTTTTCTCCTATTATGGCAAGTTCGTGAAAGGTTAAATGTTCACTGCGATTAAGTTTCTTTATTTCTTCTTCGAGGGGATCATAGGCTTTAAGAATCTTTTGCGATAGCCCCATACCCTGTTTTATCATATCTTCTATTTCCGGTGTGTAAAAGGACGAACTTCTAAGTTCCTGTGTAATTTCTTTTTCCAGTGCCGTAAGCCTTTGATAGTGAGGATGGTTTCTGAGCTCATCTCCCTTCAGGCCCTGTTCTATAAGAGTTTTTGCCAGCCCGGCCATTTCCTGGGCTTTGTTTAAAAGAGGAAGGAACTGTAAAACATCCTTTCCCAGTTTATCCCATATTGGTTGAGTGAGTCTGTCCATCATTTTATTGAAAAATCCGCTTTTTTTCTCTTCTCTGTAATCTTCCAGGTCAGTAAAGTCGTCTGCTAAATCTTCTTCCTCCGTAATTACTTCTTTTTTGAAAGCTATATGAACGAGTTCCTCTTTATTTAAAGGTACATTATTTCTTATAATTTCTTCATAGGTAGCAGAAGGAAGCGGTATGTTAAGGGTGTTCATAAATTTTACAAGTTCATCTTCATTATAGCAGTTAAAGTATTTTAACTGTCCTTTTTCATCGTAATCATAGGCATCTCCCCGGGCAAATTCTTCTGTAACTTCTCCTTCATCAAAGATTGTGTAGAGGTAATTGCAGGTAGAAGCAGAGCAGTTAGTCCATATGGTTTTTCTGTTAAGCACACCTGAAATATATCTGGCGAGTTCTTTCTGTGCATTGGTGCCTCCGTCTTCAAATATCCCTGTCCATCCCTTAATGGACCCTGTTATAATGAAGAATCTCAGGTTTTTTTCTTCTATCAGACTGTAATCTACTTCAGGCAGTTCCGGTATATGTTCCCGAGGGTTTACTTCCAGAAACCCCTTATCTTTCATAAAGGATTTTATTGTTCTTACAGTATCGTCCCTGTCTGCCGTAGTATATATATGGGCAAAATTTATGCTCATTTTTATCACCTTTCTTTATCAGTGACCAGTGAACAGTTATCAGTGACCAGTGAATATTTCACTTTTCACTCTTTACCCTTCACGACTCACGACTAACTCACTTTAACATTTCTATAGCTTTTTTCAACTGCACATCATTATTTCTGCCTGCAAGTGCTTCATCCATTTCGACCGTAACATCCGGTTTGAGACCTATGTGGTGTATGGCTCTTCCTTTTGGTGTAAAATAATTTGCTATGGTAATTTTTACGGCTCCTTCGGCTTTTAAATCTGTTATTGATTGAACACAACCTTTCCCGAAGGTATTTTCCCCTACAAGTCTTGCTATACCGTAATCCTGCAGAGCTCCGGATGTGATTTCCGAGGCACTGGCTGTATAAGCATTTACAAGTATTACAACAGGTTTATTTACAGGACTTAACCCTTCAGATGTTTTTACATCTTCTTTGTTTTTTTCTTTTATAATTACTATTGTTTTCCCACCGGGGATAAAATGACTGCATATCGATACAGCAGCTTCTACAAGGCCTCCTCCGTTATTTCTGAGATCTATGATCAGACCTTTTGTTCCGTCTATCTGACTCAGAGCTTCTTCAAATTCGTCTTTTGTAGTTTCTCCAAAGATCCTTATACGTATAAGCCCTATATTTCCATCCAGTGTTTTGGCCACTACACTTTTTGCATGGATTTTTGCCCTTGTTATTTCAAATTCTATGGGATGAGACGCTTTTTCTCTGCTTATCTTTATGACCACTACAGTTCCCTCGCGACCCTTTATAAGGTTTGCTGCCTTATCTATATCCAGGCCTTTTGTTTTTATACCGTTAATCTCGAGTATTTCATCTCCTGCTCTGAGGCCGGCTTTATAGGCAGGATAATCTTCTATTGGTTCTACAATTGTAATTCTGTTATTCTTTTTTGCATTTATTTCTATAAAAATTCCTATGCCGCTGTAATCACTTGAACCCATAGTCTGGTTATACTGTTTATAATAGGCCGGATCCATATATATAGTATAGGGATCGTTCAGGGAAGAAAGCATACCGTCAAGAGCAGCTCTTAAAATATCTTTTTCATTGAGCCCTTTGTAAATATTTATAGTTTTTGTTATTATATTCTGAAAGGAGTCTATATCTTTCTCTTCATTACCTGTATATTGAAAAGACGGTACCCTGTCAGGATTTTTTCCTGATTTTTTTATAAAATTTTTTACTTCGTTAATACTGCCTTTAAGGATAACTTCTCTGCTGAACTGACCGTAAAATTCTTCTTTTGCTATAGCATAGACTTTGCCGAGGAGGGTAAAACTCATTTTACTGTTATCATGTTCTGTAGCTCCTGATGCAACAAAAGTAATAAAAAAAATTAAAAATATTAAAAGAAGAATGTTATATAAATTTTTAATGTTCACGTTCATCATCCTATAATTGTTATAGCTTTCTTTTAAACCTGCAGTGTGAGATTATTCTTCTACTTCTCTTTCTCTCTGCCACATGTCTCTTTCCATTTTACCCCTCATATCCTTCATTTCTCGTTCCATGGCATCTTTCAGATCATCTATTTGATCAAGTAATTTGAGAATTACTTCTACTCCTGCAAGATTTACTCCCATATCTCTTGTAAAATTCTGTATTCTTCTGAGACGTTCAACATCTTTCATTGAAAAAAGTCTTATATTACCGTCACTTCTCTGGGGCTCTAAAAGACCCATTCTTTCATAATGTCTGATTGTCTGAGGATGCATCTCTACCATTTTTGAAACTATACTTATCGTAAAACACGGCTCATCAGCACGATCTTCTTTCATAAAAATATCCCTCATAATCGTAATTTAAAATCGTAAAATCATAAAAGAATCAATAAGAGTGTAATTACTTTATAAAGTTTTGTCAAGATCATAGAAGGATTTAAAATTTAAAGGAATTTTGCATAATAAATAGAATTATATCTATAATTTTTTATAACCTGTTCTATTTATTTATGATCTAAAATGTGGAATAGGTGACAGAAGAAGCATTTATGAATTGTTATTATATGGAGTGATTATTTTATTTAATAAAAAATTAAGGTGAGCTTTTATGAGTACTGGCTTTGTTCTTGTCTGGTTTATCTACCTTCTGGCGGGCACTGTGTTATTTGGAATGTTAGGTATGGCTGTTGATGTATGGACCCTTCATTCTGAAAAAAGAACAATTAAAATTCAGCCTATGTTGACTAATTATATAAATATAGTTCTTGATGTTATGGTTCGTTTTTTGAGCATTCCCATTGCGTTTATTCTTATTTCCTGGCTTGAAGTTATTATACCAACCGGAAATATGCATAATATAGATGGTTTTATGAGTTTTATATTAAAACTCGGTGCTATTGTTGCTATAATATTGCTTGCTCTGAAAATAAAAGTACCATTTATCGGTAAAGCTAACAGTATTGAAAGAGTCAATACAAGATCCGGCATAGGTCTTGGCGCAATAGTGTCTACAGTATACTTTTTCTATTTGAATTTTAACGAATTAAAAACTTTATTTAATCTCTGTGCAAAGAAATTGGGAATCCCCGTTCATATATAATATTGTTAGGAGGTCTGATGAATCGGTTCCTTTTTATATAAAGGAACGAAATTTTATGAATAAATTACAAATCGATATTTTACCTGATTTTGCGGATATTCTGGGCGTACAGGATGAAAGTACCCTTTCCAGGAAAATACTTGAGCTTGCCGTAGTGGAACTTTTCAGGGAAGAGAAGATTACTTTTGACAAGGCAGCCGAACTGTTGACAATACCTAAAATAGAATTTGTTTATCTTCTTCACAGGCTGAAAGTTCCTTATTTTAATCCTATTCTGGAACAATATGAAAAGGGTATGGATGTGCCGGAAATTTCCGATTTACCTCTGGAACTGGATGACCTTTTACAGGTTCTTGTGGAGCATAATGCATCAGATCTTCATCTCAAGGTTGGAAGTCCTCCTATTGTTCGCCTTGAGAGAGAATTATTGCCCATCGGAGAGCAGTCTCTTACGGAAAATGATACGAAGCGCTTAATACTCGGAGGAATGGATGAAAAACAGAGGGCAATGTTCCATGAAAATCTGAGTCTGAATTATGCCTATACACTTCCGGGTAATAAGGTACGTTTCAGGGTAAATGCTTTTTATGAAAGGGAAAGAATAAGTGCAGCTTTCCGTATGCTAGGTATGGGAGGTAAATCCTTTAAGGATTTAAATTTACCTGAAAGTTTAAAATATTTCGGCGAACTGAAAAGCGGTCTTGTGCTTGTATGCGGGCCTGCAGGAGCCGGTAAATCCACGACTTTATCGGCTATTATAAATCAGATAAACAGAACAAGAAAACTTCATATAATTACTATCGAAGACCCTATAGAATTTGTTCATGAAGATAAAATGTCCATAATATCTCAAAGAGAAGTCGGTATAGATGCTCTTTCTTTTGCCGATGCATTGAAACAGGCCTTAAGACAGGATCCCAATGTTATACTCATCGGAGAAATGAGAGATCAGGAAACAATTGAAACAGCAGCTCTTGCAGCAGAAACCGGTCATCTTGTATTCAGTACCATTCACTCCTCAAATGCCGTTCAGGCAATTGAAAGAGTTCTGGATGTTTTTACCGGCAAAACTCAGGAACAATTCAGACAGGTTCTGGCCAATACACTTAAAGGTGTTATAGCTATGAAACTTTTGACTAAAATAGATGCAACTGGTATAGTACCTGCAACTGAAGTAATGTTTGTTACTCCTACAATAAAAAGTTTAATATCAGAGAATAAAATCTCTGATATATATGAATTTATTGTTGAAGGACAGCAGGATGGAATGCAGACCTTTACCGAAAGCCTTATGAGACTTGTAGATGCAGGCCTTGTAAGCAGGGAAGATGCCCTCTTTAATGCAGAACAACCTACTGAATTGAGACTAAAACTTGACGGCCATACGTCTGCAGTCGGTGACGGAGGCGCAGGCCATGCCCTTTATGACTGGTTATAGGTAGTATTGCCTTTAGTAAACATTATTGTTATAATATTTTAACTCTGCACCCGGTATGTTATTACGCGTTTCACGCGTCACAAATATAAAGAAGGATCTCATAGTTTTACAAAGGAAGTGATGTAAGTGAGTAAAAAGGGGAAGGGACCTAAAAAAGGTGGAAAGAAAAAATCCGATGAAAAATATAAAGATATGGATTCCGTATCTGAAGAGAATGATGAGGGTGATGATTTTGATGATATAATTGATGATATAGATGAAGACTGGGAGGATTTGTCTTTTGACGAAATGGCTGATGAAGATCTTGTGTGGGATAATTTCGGTGAAGGCGATGAACCTGTACCTTCGGTAGATGTAGAAACAGGTATGGTTGTAGCCAAAACATCAGAAGTCGAATCTCCTGCCAGAAAAGTTATAGAATCTTTGAAAGCCAGAGCAGGACTGGGCGATAAATCTTCTATTGATTCTGAAAGAACTCCATTTACAGCTGGTCATGTGGAACTGGAATCTATAGAGGAGAGGGAAGATGTCTTTGATGTACCTGCTTTGCAGACAGATGAACTTTTATCTCAACTTTCCGATAGTATCATAGCGGAAGTTGAAAAAAGAACAAAAGATATAGAAACAAGATTGAAAGCTTCTCTTTCTTCATCTCAGCCCCCCTCTCAGGTGGATGAAACACACATATTATCGTCTATAGAACATAAAGTAAATGAAAAAATCAGCAATGTTGAAGAAAAACTCATGTCTATTGTTGAAAATATTAAATCTTCATCATCTTCCGATGATCTTAAACATGCCAATCTCAGGACTGCTCTTCAAGAAGAAATAGCCGCTATTCAGGATAAAATACCTGTTAAAGATGAATTTTTATCCTTTTTAAAAGAAAAGATAGAAGAAGAAGAACAGATGTTAATAAAAATGATGGAAAGGGGTATTTCTGACGGACTGGCTAAAGTTGAACTGGTAAAAGGTGTTACAGACCCGGTTTCAAAAGATTTACTCATAAGTAATCAGGATAAATTTAATAAAGCCCTGGAAAAAGCAAAAATTGCAGAAAAACAGTCTACCGAAGTTATTACAAGAATAGGATTTGCTATTGTTGAAGCACAGAGGGCAGCGTCCACTGCAACAGATGCATCTGCCAAAATGGATGAAATAATGGCAAATACAGGTCAGATCTTTTCAAAAAGTGAAGAGATTTTATCATCTATTGAGAATTATAAAAAAGAACTGAGTGATATACTTCAGAATGGTCAGGATGTATTGTCAAAAATTGAACAGATTTCCGGTGAAGCTATGGGGAAATTTCAACGTGCTATGGATGCAGCCGATGGTGCCTGTAAGAGAGGGGAAGAATTTGCAAAACAGATTGATGCATTATCAAATGTTATAAAAGAAGCCCATCTCAGCGCCAGTTCTTCTTCTAAAGAAGTGGCGGAGATAAAGGTGGAACTGGAAAAACTCCATGCCAGAAAAAATGATTTTAAATCCACTATTGATAAGCACTTATTAAAATCAGAACAGGCTTTTGCCAAATCTAAAGCTTCCGAAGAAAAAGCAGAAAACTCTCTGAAGATTCTTTCCGATGTGTCAGAAAAAATTCATTCGGCAGACAAAAACTTTTCTGAAATGCTGGAAAAACTTCGATCTTGTGAGGAAAGATGTTCGGCTATAGAGAGTGCGACAGGAAATATACAGGAGATTACCGGCAGAGCTTCGACGGAAGTGGCACATACAGAGCAAAAGCTTTCTGATGCTCTGAGCAAATTTAATGACATTTTAAGTAAATCAGAACATGCTTTTGAACAGGCCAGTCAGTCGGAGCAGAATTTTGATAAACTTAACATTGCTACCTCCACTGCTCTGGAACGTTCACAAAAAGCCATGGAACTGTTAGAGAATCTTACGGAAAGAATAAATTCTACAGAGGCTAATATAGGTAAGGTTGAAAATAAAGCGGAAGTTTTACTGGAAATGGCATTGCAGAAGGCTAAAGCCGTTGATGTACCGGAGGAAGTATTTGAAAAGATAAATAAGGCTTCAATCGAAGCCAGACAATTTATTTCAAGAATAGATGAATTGAAACAGGAAGTATCCGGTATAGATAGTAAGTTAAAAGATGGCTACGGAAGGATTGCTCAGACTGCTGTAACTCCTTCCATTCAGGTTGAAGAACTCGAAGTCCCGGATGAATCAGAACTTCCCCTGGATCTGGATGATCTTCTCCTTGTTCTTGTAGAGCATAAAGCATCTGATCTTCATTTGAAAGTAGGGAGTCCTCCCTATGTTCGACTCGAAGGCAGCCTGATACCGGTAGGAGCTCAGGCACTTACAGAGAGAGATACCCTTCGTCTTATAGCAGGTGTCATGAAATCTTCCCAGAGGACTTGTTTTAAGCATGAGAGGAATTTGAGTTTTTCCTATTCTATTCCCGGAGGAATGCGTTTTCGTGTCAATGCTTTTTATGAAAAAGGTATGGTCAGTGCAGCTATAAGAATGATGCATGTCGAAATGCCAACCTTCGAGAAACTGGGACTGCCTGTAGACGAAATAAAGAAGATATTTGACATGAAATCAGGCATTATTCTTATCAGCGGTCCTACAGGAGCAGGTAAATCTACTACTGTTGCTTCTATAATAAACTTCATAAATCAAACGAAGAAGCAGCACATAATAACAATAGAAGATCCGATAGAATTTCTTTACAGAGACAGAAAAAGTATAATATCTCAGAGGGAAGTCGGAGTGGATACACCTTCTTTTTACAGTGCTCTTTATGAAGCCATACAACAGGACCCTGATGTTATAGTGGTAGGAGAAGTTAAAGACAGCCAGACTGTAGAGCTTGTCAATGTTGCCGCAGAAGCAGGAAAACTTATTATCTGTATGGTTCGTGCTACAAATTCCGTTCAGGCAATAGAAAGATTTTTAAGTCTCTATACAGGCAGAGATCAACATTATTTCCGTCATATTTTTGCCTCCAATTTTAAAGGCATAATCAGTCAGAAACTTGTAAGGCTGGATAAGGCAGATAGTATGCCTATATTTGAAGTAATCTGGTCTGACTCTGATATGAGAAGTCTGATATTCAAAACAAAATACGGACAACTTTATTCTCTTATATCAGAAGGCCATCATGAAGGAATATTGAGTTTTTCAGATTCTCTGAATGAACTTGTTAAATCAGGTAAGATAACACCTGAAGAGGCTCTCAAGCATAAAGAACTTTTATTACCTAAAATGGATGTACCTGATGATGATAATCCGCCTGAAGATAGTATGCTTAGCTGGCTTTAGAGGTAACTAAAATAATGTTCAGTCACAACTATGAAAATCTCTGTCCTCCCGTTACGCTCTATGCGTTACGATTTTCATATAATTAAGGACGTGATTTTATTTGATAATTCGGAAGATCAGTGAAAGGAGGCGGAAAGCCCGAAAAGCAAGAAGAAAAATTTTAAAATGGGCTATAATCACTTCCCGTCTTATACTGGTATTACTGGTTGCTTTTCTCGTTTTTCTTCTTGGGAAATTTGCTCTGTCGAAGTTTATTCCACCCAGGGGGATTGCCGTAGTAGAAGCTCATTTTACAGAAGTGCCTTTTACTATCAGTTGCCGCGGACTGATTTTCCGGAAAGAAAAAAGTTTTACTTCGGGACTGGAAGGTTTATTACATCAGATAGCTACCGATGGCCAGAAGGTTAAAAAAGGTGACCCGGTTGCTAAAGTATATAATTATGAACTTGAAAGTACATTGAAAAAAAGAAGGATGGATATAAAGCAGAATGGTGTAAAACTGAATCTGTCCAGATTTCGTCATCTCAGTCGATGGAAAATAATGGATAGCACCTTAATATTTGCTCTGAATAAAAAAATTGATAAACTCAGAGAAAATTTACTGAATTTTAAGCTCGATGACAGCAGGTCAGTAGAAAAAGAAATAGAAGAAATAGTTTTAAAGAGGCAGGCTTTAAAAGAAGAACACAGGAAATATCAGATGGAAATGAGTAATAAAATCGATATGCTGGATAAGGAAAACGGAAATATAATTAATACATTGCAAAAAGATGTTTCTTCGGATTTTTCTGCTGAATATGACGGTGTAGTAAGTTATTATTTTGATGGTTATGAACAAAAACTTTCACCTGACAATATTTTGAAATCTCCTTTGTGGGAAACTCCGAAAATAGAGCTTTCTCCTATGAAGATAAGAAATGGCCAGAAGGTAGGAACAGGTTCACAGATTTTTAAATTAATTGAACTACCCTATTATATATTGACCAGGGTTTCGAGTGATAATAAAGATTATCTCGACACCAAGGAAGACAGAGTCATAATGTTCCCTGAATATCATACACAGATAGCAGGTTCTGTTGAGAAGGTTTACGATAAAGGTCTTCAGGGTTCTGAACTTCTCGTAGTTCTTGGATCCAGACAACTGGAAAATCCATTGCTTATTAAAAGGGAAGTTTCTATGGAAATACTTCTTTCAAAGGTTAACGGTGTATCTCTTCCAAAGACTTCCAGGGTCGAGAAAAATGGCGAAGTTGGAGTATATATAGTTGACCGGGATAAGAAGGCAAAATTTTCACCTGTAAGGGTCAAGGTTGAAGACGGAAATCAGTTTATTGTAGAAGGTCTTAAAGATGGTGCACTTGTTATTGTAGATTCAAGAGATATTACAGAAGGAATGGCGGTGACGGTTAAGCAGTGATCAGTTATCAGTGTTCAGGTGACCATCTACCGGTCACTGGTTACTGGTCACTGGTCATTGAAAAAGGTGTCTATTAAAGAAAACATAGATAGAATAAAACAGGATATAGAAAAATATAAAACATGTGAGGGAGATGTCCTCCTTCTCGGAGTAACCAAAGGTGTTTCTTCCGAAAGAATAAGAGAAGCCTACGATTGCGGTATAAGGGATTTCGGAGAAAATTATCTTCAGGAGGCAATAAATAAAATGGATGAACTTCGGGATTTGCCTTTAAGGTGGCATTTTATAGGTCATCTTCAGACAAATAAAGCCGGCAAGGTAGCAGAGAGATTTTCCCTTGTTCAGAGTGTGGATAAATTTAAACTTGCCCATGCTTTAAATGACAGGGTTAAAGGCAAAGTTCTTGATATTTTATTACAGATTGATTTTACCGGGAGGGATAACAGAACGGGATTTAATCCTGCCCATCTTGAGGAAGTGGAAGAGATTTTAAAACTTCCTCATGTTAAAGTGAGAGGACTGATGTCTATGGCTCCTTTTTTACCTGACCCTGAAGATACAAGACCCTATTTTCGAAAAGTAAAAGATCTTGCCATAGAATTAAAGGAAAAATTTGGTTTTGAGGCGAATTATTTATCTATGGGTATGACAGGAGATTATAAAGTTGCCCTGAGTGAAGGTGCCAATTTAATTAGAATAGGGAGTGGTATATTTGGACCTAGAACCTATTAGGAGAACCACGACAAAAGGAGGGGAAGAAAGTATGGCAGATAATAATGGTATTTTAAGTAAGATAAAGAAATTCTTTACCCTGGAAGATTTTGAAATGGAGGCAGATGCCGAGGAAGAAGAAGAAATAGAAGACGTTCAGGACTTTCAGTCAAGCAGATTAAGACAGAAATCTAACGTAATAAGTTTACCTTCGGCAAAACAGCAGAATATAGTCATTATGGAACCAATGGATCTTAATGAAGCAAGGGAAGTAGCAGATAATCTTAAATGCCGTAAGCCTATAATAGTCAATCTGCAGAAGGCAGAAAAGGAAATGGCAAGAAGAATTGTAGATTTTATCAGCGGTGTAACCTATGCTTTAGAAGGTAATGTCCAGAAAGTCCAGGAAGAAATATTCCTGTTTACTCCCAGCAATATTTCAATAATTCCTCCATCCAAAAAAGAACAGAAAGAACTTCAGGAACATTTTTTCTTAAAGTAATCTGTTGAATTTTTTATCTGACTTATGTGAAGATGCTGCTCTTTAAAAACTTCGATTTTTTCTCTTGTTTGAGAAAGTCAGGTTTTCCTTTTATACGGGGCCTTTGTTTTCTTTTTTAAGAATAATTTAGAGATAGAGGAATTTTCATTTTTAATGGTGTAAAATAAAGGTTTAGATGAAAATTAAGTAGAGGCAATTTATCTAAATAATTTAGAGATAGAGGAATTTTCATTTTTAATGGTGTAAAATAAAGGTTTAGATGAAAATTAAGTAGAGGCAATTTATCTAAATAATTTAGAGATAGAGGAATTTTCAATTAATTATAATCTTCGCGTCACGCGTCACGCGTCACGCGTCACGAAAAGAGATTCTTAAATATTATGAGATTAGGCATAATTGGCGGTGGAATAACCGGTATTACCTGTGCCTATTATCTGGCACAGTTAGGACACAGTGTGGTATTAATTGAAAAGGAAAAAGAACTGGGAGGTTTTTCCGGTTCCTTTCTCCTGGCAGGTGGCTTTTTAGAAAAATATTATCATTATATACTTGAGTCTGATGATGATATCGTACAACTTATAGAGAGATTATCACTTTCTTCGGAACTGCTGTGGACTGATATAAAGAGAGGGTTATTCTCCAGGGCTATTTATCCGTTCAACAGCAGGGGCGATGTATTCTCTATAGGCACTTTAAATTTGATCGATAAAATGAGGCTTTACCTGTCTATGACAGGCCTCGGACGGATAAAAGATTTTAGATCTCTCGAAGGTATAAGTGCTGAAAAATGGCTCCGTTCATCAGGCGGTTCCGGAGTTTTCCGGTCTTTCTGGACTCCCATTCTTAAGAATAGATTTGAAAATGATTACAATCAACTGGGAGCTGTTTATTTGTGGGCCAGTTATAGAAATATTCATAGAAAAATAGGATATCTCAGAGGAGGGTTTCAAAGAATATTCGAAGTCATGAGAGAGAAAATATCCGGCAAAGGCGGTACAATAAAAACAGCCACTGCTGTTAAAAATATTTCCATTACTCATGACGGCAGTATAAGAGTTTCCACTGACAGAGATTTTCTGAATTTTGACAGAGTCATTGTAACAGTTCCTCTGCCTGCATTTATGAAAATGGTAAAGGACCTTCCTGTAGAATATGCCATGAATTTAAATGAAATAAAATATATGAATGTACTCTCTGTAATTCTGGAATTAAATAGATCTCTGAGTGATAATTATATAATTCAGAGCTGTGATCTTTCTTATCCTTTTTCTGAAGTTGTAGAACATACAAGATTATTTTCTTCCGAGTATTTTGATGGCTCCAACATGGTTTATATATTAAAATACCTTGAACAGGGAAACGTTTATATGAATTACTCGATACAGAAACTTCTGGATGATTACATACCATTTTTGAAAAGAATATGTCCTGCCTTTGAAAAAGA
>JAKPQU010000432.1 GCA_029555925.1 Bacillota bacterium | reverse complement strand
AAATCTAAATTATCAATACAATTATTTATATTATTTTTTATTTCATTGAAATCACCTTTATAGTTATCTGTAATCTTCGGAGGTACGTCGCCTTTGGATATTCGGTCAATATATTCTGCCGCCACATTGAGAGGGCCTATTACCGCATCAAGAAGCTGATTTATACCCGTAAGAATAGGTCTGAACTCAAAATTAATCTTTCCAGCATCTCCCCTCATATCCAGTTTACCGTTAAGGGTACCATCGATTAATCTTTCAACTTCGCTTATGGAACTGTTTATAGTGGAACTGATATTTTTCCCGAAGAACATGCCAAGACCCACCGCAAGAACAAGTCCTACGAGTATGGCCAGTATCATAAGGAGCATGGCAAAACTGGCTGTTTTTGTATTATTTTCAGCACTTTTCTTCGCCTCTTCAAGCATAATGGCAACCATTTTATTTATAGCATCCTGCTCTGCTTCCGCTGCAGTACGGGCATCACCTTTCAATAATATCAATGCTTCTTCCTGTTTGCCCTGTGTGGTAAGTTCAGTCAATGTACCGAGATGCTTCCTGTAAACGACTCGCGTTTCAGCAAAACGTTCATTTGCCCTTTTAAGCTCCTCGGAAATAATACTTTCATCAAATTGCTTTATGTTTTCAGTAATTATGGCAGAGCAATTTTTAATATCTTCGCCGTATTTTTTAGCTTCCTGAATATCTTTTGTATGACACATATCCCTCACAATTACCCTGACCTGCTGAAATGCTACGGCTACATTCATAAGATTGGCAAGAGGGGCAGTAATATTTTTATATAACATTGTGTCAGCCCTATCAATCTTATTTAAATTTACAGATCCGATTATACCAATAACGAGTGCTATAAAAGCAATTATTAAAAACCCGCCTATAATTTTAGTACCAATTTTCACATTATCCAGCATAATAAAAACCTCCTGTTTTAAAAATATTTTCTATATTACTATTAAGCAATATATGTGCCACAGGAATAATTCAAAGAGAGGAAAAGCATAAAAAACCTTTTAAAACAGGGAGAAATAAAAATTTAAAGATAAAAAAACAGGTGAATTTTATAAAAAAACATGTAACAATGACACATAAGTGGGACTTTAAATATGTAAAGTGACACATTCTTTTATGTGATGCGTGATAATCGTGACGCGTAACGCGTAACGCGTGACGGGTGGTTCGTGATTGCGTGATCCGTGATGCGTGATGTGTGATGAGTGTTTTACCGGTACCGGGCGACCACAGGGGGTCGCCCCTACGACTCACGACTCACTGCTCACTTTTATAGTTAGTTTCATAACTATCCATAAATAATGACCTCGTAATGCGTAAAGCGTAATGCGTGATGCGCAGGGATTAAACCCGTCACGCGTCACGCGTTACGCGTCACGACGACTTAAATTCTAATAAGCTATGAAATACACTATAATTATTGTAAATTTTAACCGGTTAAGCTATACTCTACTGTAGTGAGCATAAATAATACTTATTTGATCTCGTAACGCGTGACGGGAGGAGAACTTTTATTATATGCTTATACTCAGGTCAATAATAAAAAAATAGGAGAGTGGACAGTATATGAAAAATAATGTAAAAAACAGAGTCATAGTAATTACAGGCGGTTCTACCGGCATAGGTAAGGAAACGGCACGACTCTTTGCAGGGAAAGGAGCTATAGCAATAGCAATATCAAGAAATATAGAAAAATTAAGGAAAACAAAAGAAGAACTTGGAAAAGAGGAACTTAATCTGAATATATATGCCTGTGATGTAAGTAAAGATCAGGAGGTAAAATCAGTTGTATCAACTATTATAGACACTTACGGCCATATAGATATTCTTATAAATAATGCAGGCCTTGGTTATAAAGTTCCTGTAGAAGATATGACAGTGGAGCAGTTTGATGAAATGATGAATACAAATATAAAAGGTGTTTTTCTTATGACACGATATGTATTGCCATATATGAAAACACGAAAAGAAGGATATATTATAAATATTTCATCAGGTGCGGGAAGAAATGGTATAGCAAACATGTCAGGTTACTGTGCTTCCAAATTTGCCCTTATGGGTTTTACAGAATCTGTGGCTCTGGAAGCAAAACCATTCAATGTAAGAGTATCCGTTCTGTGTCCCGGTTCTACAAGCAGTGAATTTCATCAGAATATGGGAACAAATCCTGATAAAACTGCCAGAGAGGCCATGATACAGCCAGAAGATATAGCTGAAACAATTCATCACATGGTAATACAGCCTGAAAGATACTGGATCTTTGAAGTAGTTACAAGAGCTTTTATGGCAGGAAGAAAGTGAGTAGTGAAAAGTGAGCAGCAGGGGCGACCACATGGAGTCGCCCTGTACCGGTAAAACCACACATCACGCATCACGCATTACGCATTACGGCTTATATGAAAATAGAAGAGATAAAAAACAAATTAATCAATATATACAATTCAGCAATAAAGAAAGCTTCTCCTCGTATAGTGGTAAGAGAGCATATTAAATATTCAGGAAATACTCTGGAAATTAATACTGAGAGCCATAACCGGGTAGTTACAACGAATAATCGGAACGTGTCTTCCTTTCACCCTTCACCCTTCACCTTTCACGATTCTCATATAAAAATATTTAATTTCAGGAAAATATTTATTGCAGGCTTCGGGAAAGCTTCCTGTGCCATGGCAAAGGGGATTTTAGATGTTATACCGGATGCAGAAGGAACAGTAGTAACAAAATACGGCCACAGTCTCCCTCTGGGACATATTGAAATAATTGAATCCGGTCATCCTGTACCTGATGAGAATTCTATTAAAGGTGCGGAAAAAATTATAACTTATTTACATAAAGCTTCCCGTGACGATCTGATTATTTTCCTTATTTCCGGAGGAGGGTCAGCAATTATCGAAAAACCACGTAAAGGTATAGGTCTTTCCGATATGCAGGTAATGACAGATTTACTTATAAAAACAGAAGCAACTATCCAGGAAATAAACATAATAAGAAAACATCTGTCTGAAATTAAAGGAGGAGGCCTTGCCAGAATGGCTTATCCTGCATCTTTTATTTCCCTTATTATATCGGATGTGATTGGTTCGGATATTTCATCTGTTGCCTCTGGCCCGACATGCGGAGATATTTCAACATTTAAAGACTGCTCGGATATTATAGACAAATACGATCTTTCAGACAGAATTCCCGTTTCAGTAAAAAATCTTATTCTTAAGGGAATAAAGGGAGAAATCTCTGAAACTCTTTTTCCTGATGATCATATATTTCAACAGAGCATAAACTGCTGTGACAGTACACTTACAGATAAGAATCTATCTACCCGTCACGCGTTACGCGTTACGTGTCATGCCTCACACATAAACTCCATAATTCTTGATAATGAAACATTCTGCCATATACTGGAAGATGAAGCAAAAAAAGAAGGGTTTAATACAGTATATATAAAAACACCTGCTACAACAGGGACCGGTGAAAAATTTATTAAAGAGCTGAAGGAATTAATAAAAAGTTACCCGAAAGAAAAACTACTCATACTGGGAGGAGAGGTAACCTTTAAAATACCTCCTATTTCAGGGAAAGGGGGAAGGAACCAGCATTTAGCACTTCTTTATACGAGAGATATTATTCCCGATTATCCTGACACCTGTGCTATGTTTGCATCAACAGATGGTACAGACGGCCCTACTGACGGGAGCGGAGGATTTTCTCACAGAGGATTAAAAGATATAAAGGGATTGATAGAAGCCATAAATAACTACGATTCTTATAATTTCTTAAAACATCATAGAGAACTTTTTACAACAGGCCCTACGGGGAATAATTTGAATGATGTTTTTTTGATATATACCGGCCCCGGTGGCCTATGATCATACATATACTGAGGTGAGCATAAATAATACATATATGCTCTCGTGACGCGTGACGGGAGGAAAACGTTTATTACATGCTTATGCTCAGGTCAGTAATTATCTTATCAAAATACAGAGGAGAAGATTATGGGAGAGACAAAGCAGGACAGATATGAAAGAATATGCAATGAACTGTCGGATGTAATCATAATTATTGAACCTAAAACAAGGGAAATCATATGGGCAAATTCAGCAGTTAAACATGTCCTTGGTTATGAAGATTTAACAGGTAAAAACTACTCATCTTTATTACCCCCTGAGAACACTAAAGATATAGATAAAATCAATATCTATGATTCTGTTATAGAAGAACAGAAATTCCTCCGGTCAGACGGTTCTGTATGTTCAATGGATGTAACTGCAGGAATGATTAACTGGACAGATGACAGTATAGTAATACTTATAACCCTCAGGGATATTACGGAACGTAAACTTATGAGAGAAGAAATAGAAAGAACGCGAAAAGAATTTATTTCCATCCTTGCTCATGATTTAAAAAATCCTCTTGGAGCCATTATGAACTTTACAAATTTTTTAGAAGGTGATTTAGAGGAAGAAGAAAAACGTGAATGTATAAATATGATACGATATTCAGGTAACATTATGCTTAATCTTATCAATAATATAGTCGCTTCGTCACGGCTGGAAACAGGTAAAATGATCTATAATTTTGAAAAATTTCTTCTTGAAGATTTACTGGTAGAACTGAAAAAAACCTTTATGCCTGCAGCAGTAGAAAAAGATATTACACTGAATTTTACCTGTCAAAAAGGAACTCTTATTTATGGAGATAAAGAAAAAATAAGGCAAATATTTCAGAATTTTATAACCAATGCTCTCCGTTATACAAAGAAAGGGTTTATCAATATCGTAGCATATAATAAAGGGGAAAGAGTAGATTTTGAAGTGTCTGATACAGGATGCGGAATTGCCGGACATGAGCAGGGAAAACTTTTTCAGAAATTCACCCAGGTTACAGGGGAAAAAACCGGTACAGGTCTGGGACTCTATATTATAAAACAATACCTGGAAGGACATGGCTCCGATATAAGACTGGTAAGTAAAACAGGAGAAGGGACAAAATTTTTCTTCACTCTGCCGGAGGGGTAATATCGTGACGGGGGGGTCGTAATGCGTGATACGTGACGAGTAATAGACAGTTTCATCCTTCACCCTTTCCCCTTCACTTTTCATCCTTCACTTTTCACTCTTCACGACTCACTACT
>JAKPQU010000422.1 GCA_029555925.1 Bacillota bacterium | reverse complement strand
ATCAAGTCTACCATATTTGGAGCTGCTTTTCCATTAAAAAGCATGTATTTTCAAGGGATTATATGAGATAATGGGTGAGAAATTAAGTGCGAAACTTTAGTTATAAAGTTAGTAATTAACGTTTCCATTATATATTAATTTGTCATGTTTTTTATTAATTATACAAAATCCAGAATTTTTGTAAGAACACTCTTGTATACAATCCATTACATCTTTCTTTTTTATGTTCTGTGGAAATATGGAAAAGTCTCCGACTTTACCACATTCCCACAGAACCGACGACGATGATGTTATTGTGTATATGTTCATCTTACCCCCTCCCAGTAGGTTCTTCTTGCCAGTCTGGATTTCTGTTTCAGTTCTTTAAGCTCTTCAAGGATAAGGGTATTGTTGTTCACCTCATGTATACGGGCAGGGGTAAAGTTCCATAGATTCTGATGGGGTCTTTCATGATTGTATCTATATATGTATAACCCTATTTCTTCCCATGCTGATCTTTCATCTGGGTAGCTTCCCACCATGTATATTTCTTCCTGTTTGGCAGTACCGAAGAACCTTTCAGTTAAGGCATTATCCGTTGGTCTTCTTACCCTTGCAAAGGAGAGATCAGCCCCCATTATGTCAAAGAATTCCTTTGTGATAAGGGAGGTATTAGGTGATCCCCGATCTACCCGCAGTTCAGGCAGAATATCTACATTTTTTCGTATTCCCTGGTCTTTCAATCCCATAGCGTATATGTGCTTAACATGGGATGCATTAACAGAGGGAAAAATACCGTATGAGATTATATAACGGGAGAAGAAGTCAATGAGGATAATTAGATACCAGCGAATATGGTTTATCAGAAGCCTTGTCCAGTCACACCCCCACATGAGGTTTCTCTGCCATATATTGTATCTCGGTTCTTTTAAGGGTGAGGGTCTTCTTTCGTAGGACTCTATAAGACCCAATGATTTAAGATGATTATATACCGAACTGAAGGATAGATACATACCCCTCTGCTGGAGGATACCCTGGATCTGCCTGTGGCGAAGATGGGGATATTCCTTTTTCACCTCTTCAATGGCCTTTTTTTCATAAGGGGTAAGCTGTTTAATCTTTGATGGTTTTTTGTCTTTTTGTTTGCACCATGAATAATAGGTGGGTCTTTTTATGCCGAGGTCTTTTAAAGTAGAAGTGACTGTGTATCCTTTTGCCTTTTGCTCATGCACAAACTGTATGATCTGTTTTTTCTGCTCTTCCATAAGTCTTCCTGTTTTTAATCCAAGTTCATCTCTTTTTTTAAACTGGTTATCATTAATGACTGGTTCAATACAACCTCTTTTAGTTTTCTGTTCTCTTCTTCGAGTCTTTTGAGATCAGGTGATTTTAAAGGTTTGGAGTTCCTTAGACTGGCGTTTATACCCACAGATAATTGTCTTTTCCATTTGGAATACACAGAAGAAGCGATACGGTGTTTTTCAAGCCCCTCTTTCACTGTCCTGCATCTTTCTATGTCTTTTAATATCTCGTATTTCTGCTCTGGTGTGAAAACCCTTCTTGGTTTTTTGCTGTGTACTTCATTCATTGTTCATTACCCTCCTTATAATCATTTTATCACCAAAAGTGCTCTCACTAAAATATTTATTTTTGTCTAATATCATAAAAAACAGGTCACATATCTGCCATAATGAGGCTCATATACCAGGCCCCTGCAAAGAACATGGACTTTTATCTGAAAAACAGCTATCTATCTGAACTGTATCCAGATGTCTCCCTTACAGATAAGAAGATGTCTTTTCTTTTCAAGTCCCTGGGTTATACAAGAGGTCTTATAGATACCTTTTTAAAGAATATAATAAAAACAGATAGCAGTTATATGCTTATAGATGCCACCCATATGTTTTCAAAATCCAGGAACATGGATATGGCACACACAGGTTATAACAGCCAGCACAAATTCATCCCCCAGGTTAATCTCATGTTCATATATGCGGTAAATCTTACCCTCCCTGTATACTACAGGATAATCCCCGGTAATGTAAGGGAAGTGTCTGCATTCTCTCTCACCATAAAGGCAAGTGGTATAAAAGATGCTGTGCTTATAGCAGACAAGGGGTTCTACTCAGACAACAACATACGAGAATTGGAAGAAGAAGGATTGAGGTTTATAAT
>JAKPQU010000414.1 GCA_029555925.1 Bacillota bacterium | reverse complement strand
GGAGTGCTTTTGGTACATATCTTCGCCGTTCTTCTACATGGCCTGAATATAAAAACAAGATTTCCATGGATGAAACCCTTTTAATAATAAGACAGTTACTTGAAATATTGAATAAAGATAACTTTGTTGTCAGAGTGGAAGAGCCGTCTGAAAAAGAAGAAGTCCCCGGATATCAGTTACCTGCTTCTGCAATGGTCTGGTTCCCTGGCGATGGTACAAAAGCTTTTTACGATCCTCTGAGAGTTCCCAGGGAATCTTCACAGGGCAGTCATACTAATAATTTTTTCATAGAGTTTTATTCCACAGTTGCTCATGAAATTAAAGGCATAAAAAGCAGGGAACATACAGCACAGGTCAATTCAGAGTTAAGGCAGAAGAGAGAAGAAGAATTCCGTGAAGCAAAGCTCCCTGTTCTTTTCTGTTCTCCTACTATGGAACTAGGTATAGACATATCACAGCTAAATGTTGTAAATATGAGAAATATTCCTCCCACACCTTCAAATTATGCACAGCGCAGTGGCCGCGCAGGAAGAAGCGGTCAGCCTGCTCTTGTTTACAGTTATTGTTCCACAGGAAGTTCTCATGATCAGTATTTCTTTAAAAAACCTGGACGTATGGTATCCGGTTCTGTGACCCCCCCCAGAATAGATCTGACAAATAGGGATTTAATTCAGGCTCATATTCAGGCTATATGGCTTTCTGAAACAGGGATTGACCTTGGAAGTTCCCTTAAAGAACTTCTTGATTTAAGCGGAGAAAACCCTACTCTTGAATTATTAGAATCTGTAAAGAATACAGTTAATTCAGCATCTGCTAAAAACAGGGCTATGGCAAGATCTATAAAAACACTTTCTACTATTATGGATGAACTTAAAAAGACAGATTGGTACAGTGATAAATGGGTTGATGAAATACTCCTCCAGTCAGTATTGAATTTCGATAAAACCTGTAACAGATGGCGTGAGCTTTACCGTGCTGCTTTACGGCAGATAGAAGTTCAGCATAAGATTATAGTTGATGCTTCGCGGAGCCACAGTGATAAAGAACAGGCAAAGAGATTGAGGCGTGAAGCAGAAAGTCAGATAGAATTACTCCTGGATACGGAAAATGTAATTCAATCTGATTTTTATTCCTACCGGTATTTTGCCAGTGAAGGTTTTCTTCCGGGATATAATTTCCCCAGACTCCCCCTTTCTGCTTATATACCCGGAAAAAGAAGATTATCAGGGACAGATGAATATGTTTCCCGTCCCAGATTCCTTGCTATTACTGAATTTGGCCCCAGAAGTATTATCTATCATGAAGGTTCAAGATATATTGTAAATAAAGTTATCATTCCTGTTGAAAAAGAAGGTGTTGCTACTGGAAAGGTTAAAATATGTCCCCAGTGTGGTTATCTTCATCCTGTCATGGAAGGAGATGGACCGGATCTGTGTCAATATTGTAAAACACTTCTTTCTCCTCCAATGTGTCAGATGCTCCGTCTTCATAATGTTGCTACAAAGAGAAGGGACAGGATAAGCTCTGATGAAGAAGAAAGACTCAGACTGGGATATGAATTGAAAACAGCATTCAGGTTCAATCAAAATAACGGTAAAGCCTCTTACCGAACAGGTATTGTAGAAAATAATGGTAAAATTATTGGCAAATTTCTTTATGGCCAGTCTGCCACTTTATGGCGTATAAACCTTGGTTGGAGAAGAAGAAAGGAAAAGACACAATTCGGTTTTATCCTTGATACTGAAAGAGGTTACTGGGCTACAAATGATGCTGCCCATCCGGATGAAGATAAAGCTGATAATATGAGTTCCTGTACTGTAAGGGTAATACCCTATGTAGAAGATTACAAAAATTGCCTTCTTTTTGAACCTTCTGACACCATGGATGAAGCTACTATGGCATCTTTACAGTCAGCTATAAAACAGGCCATTCAGATAAGAAATCATCTTGAAGACAATGAACTTGGCTGTGAAATACTTCCTGATAGAACTATAAGAAATGGAATACTTTTCTATGAATCCTCAGAAGGAGGAGCAGGTGTGCTCCGCCATTTACTTGATGACCCCTCTGCCATAACTTCTGTTGCAAAAGCTGCCCTTAAT
>JAKPQU010000398.1 GCA_029555925.1 Bacillota bacterium | reverse complement strand
TTTAAGTCGTCGTGACGCGTAACGCGTGACGCGTGACGGGTTTAATCCCTGGGCATCACGCATTACGCTTTACGCATTACGAGGTCATTATTTATGGATAGTTATGAAATTAACTATAATAGATTTACAAAATTAAGCGCAATTTCCAGTAGAAATGAATCTAACTGTCATAAAAAAACACTATCGAATTTTTTTACTAAAGGGAAAAAACAATGCTGTGGAGAACATTTAAAGTCAGATAAAATAATTTTTGAACATTAATCGGAGAGCAGTGATTGGTGTAAATGAATTATCTGCCCATTTGCTAGCCGGTGAAGAGTGAAATCCCACTTCACCATTCACCTTTCACGAGCCATTTATGTCATATATAGTTGCATCTTTCGGAATAATAATAGCCACAGAATATTCACCATGCGGCACATATCTTGCATTTGCCGGCGGGAGAGCTATTTTTATTTACCTCACATACGATTATTCTCTTTACAGAATACTGATTTCTTCGTCTCCCGTGAAAAAAATTCATTTCACCGGTAATAAAATACTTTCTGTTAACAGGGAAAATACAATCAGCCTGTGGGAACTGGCCACGGGCTCCGTAATAAGGGAAATAAGGGAAGATTTTACTGTGACATCTGTAATGAGCAATGAAAACATTCTTGCCTCAGGGGGAGAATATGGAGAATTATGTTTAAGAGATCTTGAAAGTTTTGATATATTACATAAAGTAAAAGCTCATGAGAAGAGAATTAATTGCGCCTGTTTTTATGATACTTATGTGGCTACAGGCAGTTCGGATGGAAAAGTGAAACTGTGGGATATAAGAGATTTGAAAGGAATATTTACTCTGGAAGGACACTGTGATGAAGTGCTCTCACTTGCCGTAAGGCCGGGAATGAATGAATTGCTTTCAGGAGGGGAAGATGGACTGTTAAATGTCTGGTCTGTTCCCGACGGCAATCTCATAAAAAGAATGAAAAGGGAACATGGAATCACTGCCATTGATTTCGAAAAAAGCGGAAAAAGAGTTTTTTTCCTTTCCAGTCCGAGATATTATGGTAATTTTTCAAATGATATTATAGAGATATATGATATTGAAGAAGACGTTAGCCTGCAGAAAATAAAGGAACATTTCGAAGGAGTTGTTTCTCTGTCAGTAAGACCGGACAATATGGATTTTGCCGCAGGAGGATTTAATGAAATACTTGGAATATGGCGTAAAGAAGATAAATATGTTCTTTACAGAAAAATAAAAAGACATTCAGGTATAATAAATCTCATGAAACATAGGGGAGAAGAATTGATCTCTGCAAGTTCTGATGGTACGGTAATTTTCTGGAATACTTCAACAGGTGAGCCTTTAAGGAGTATAGAAATAAAAGGGGAAACCCTTCAGGCTATTGCATCTTCACCGGTTTTACTTGCCATGAGTATAAAAAGTAAATTTAACTTTGATGATTTTAAAGATAAAGGTATCAGGTTATGGAACAGTAATGAAGAGGTGTATAATCTTAAAGGTCATAAAGATGACGTTCTTGCTCTTGCCTTTAACAGAACCTCTACTCTGCTTGCTTCCGGCGGAAAAGACAGAAAGATAATGATATGGACTCTGGATAACATAAACCATTCTTTTTCACCGGGAACACAGGAATCTTCTGTTGAATATCTGTGTTTTAACAGTGACGGAACAATGCTTGCTTCCGGAGGCTCTGACGGAAAGATTTATTTATGGAATATAGAGAAAAAAAGTCACTTCTGTATTTTACCGTGCCATGAAGCTGCTGTAACATCTATAATATTTTCTCCTGAAGGGGATAAAATAATCTCAGGAAGTTATGACAGACATGTGAACATATGGTCGAGAGAAGCTACTGTAACCATTGAAACAGAATGGTCTGTAAGACACTTAAATATCAGCCCTGACGGAACATATCTTGCTATTACAACAAATAACGGACTTATAGAGATATGGGATCTGAAAGAATTGAAATTACTTGAAAAAATCAGGTTCCCTGAATATTATCAGTGTCTGTTTTCTGTAAGTTTTAAAGAAGAATATATGGAAATTGCAAATTACTGCAATGAAATTATAGATGTAACACGTCACGACTATAAACAGTAGAATATTTACAGTTATAGACTCTTAGTACCGCTACAGGTAAATTAGTAACCATTTATCAGCTTCTGCCTGACAGGCTCTTACGAAGAAAAATAATTTGCCTTATTTAATTGTTTTACAGACAATAAATTAGCCCTTATTTAATTTCTAATACTATAGAAAAAACGAATTTTTCTTCTCCAGAGCCTGCCAGGCAGAAGCTTTTTATGGATACCCTTTTACCTTTTACGGTACTTAGTTTTATAACAATTTATAATTACTGATATGAGTATAAATAATACATATATGCTCTCGTGACGCGTGAAAATCGTGACGTGTGACGCGTAGGTATTCCTTTCACTCTTCACCCTTCACTTTTCACGACTCACGACTCAACCTTCACGCTTCCCATATAAATCCCTGTCCATCTGTTTATAAATTTCTCTGTAAATACAGGCAATAGGTACATTATTTTCTCTGGCCATTCTTTTACAATCTTCATATTCTGCTTTATATTTAACCATTTCTCCTTCGTAATAAGAATTCTTTATCCTTACGTTGCCGTATCTGGTTGTTAAAGTCAAGAAATCCCTCTTAAGCATAATTTTTTCAACTTTAAATTTCCTGATTCCGATAGAAGTTGTTTCTCTGAATATAATATCCAGCACATCATGTTCCCTGGTTTTATCGGCCAGTACAGTTAACTTCATTGCAGGCCTACCTTTTTTCATAATAATAGGTGTTGTAAACACATCAAGGGCGCCTGCTTCATAAAGACGTTCTTCAACAAAGCCGTAAAATTCAGGGTTCATGTCATCTATATTGGCTTCAATAATATATTGTTCTTCAATATCTTCTCCGTCTTTTTTCTCTCCCACATAAACTCTTAACACATTTGGAATATCCAGCTCTCTGTTTCCAAGGCCGTATCCAATTTTTTCTATTGAAAAGTCCATTTTGTCCGTAAATTCCGCTGCATTTTCCGCTAAAATAGCTGCGCCTGTAGGTGTTGTAGTCTCAAAAGGTACAATACCTGACTTAACCGGTATATTCTTTAAAATTTCGACCGTAGCAGGAGCAGGAACAGGTATAATGCCATGGGCACATGTTACGAAACCGCCTCCCACCTGAACGGATGAAGCCAGAATCTTATCAACTTTAAGATAATCCAGAGCTATTGCAGATCCTACAATATCTACAATAGAATCTACGGCGCCGACTTCATGAAAATGCACTTCTTCGACAGATTTTCCATGAATTCTGGCTTCTGCATATGCTATTCTCTTAAACATATTAATACTCGATTTTTTCACATGATCATTCAGGGTACTTCCATTAATTATATTCTCAATATCTTTCAAGTTCCTATGATGATGGTTCCGGTCACAGTGATGATTATGATGATGGTTGTGGTCATTGTATCCGTCATGGTGATGGTTATCGTCATGGTTGTGGTTATGATCTTTGTAATGACCATGGTCTTCATGAGAATCATTATCGGCATATTCTTTATGTGTTAAAATCACATCTACTTTTGTTCCACTTATTCCTTTTTTCATGCCTTTTTTAATATTTATTTTATATTCTCCATCCAGTTGGAGCTTTGAAAGTTCTTTGATTAAATAATCACCATCCACGCCTGCATCAACCATTGCTCCTAAATTCATATCCCCGGATATTCCGCAGAAACAATCATAATATAAAATTTTCATTTTTCTATCTCCATAAATTACATGATACCAAATTGCTTTAATTAAACTGAACAATTTGAATAACAGGTAAATACTGTCACGCATCAAGCATCACGCATTACGCATCACTTATTAAATACTGCAGTTACATTTTTTAATGTCTCAACAATTGCAATACCCTGGGGGCAATGAGTTTCACATCTGCCACACTCCACACAATTCGATGGTCTGCGCTCGGGAGGAACCAGTATATAATAAGTCTCTACTTTATTACTACCTGCAAATTCTCTGCCATACATATGATAATTATTATACATGGTAAAACAGGTGGATATATCCACTCCTGCAGGACACGGCATACAGTATTCGCAGCCTGTGCAGTTAACTTTTATTTTTTCCTTAAAAACAGCTTTAACCTTCTCAACAGTATTCAGGTCTTCTGCTGTTAACGAATTGGCTTTCCCTTCATTTGCCGATTTCAAATTCTCTTCCAACTGTTCCATAGTATTCATACCGCTCAACAGGAGTGATACTTCAGGATGATTCCACACCCACCTTAAAGCAAGCTCGGCAGGTGTCCTTTTTACAGAAGCCTGATTCAGAATATCTGTGACTCCTCCGGGAACATTGGCGGCAAGTTTGCCTCCTCTCAAAGGCTCCATAACTACAATGCCAAGTCCCCTTTCGGCGGCATATTTTAATCCTTCTGTCCCTGCCTGATACTTATCGTCCATATAATTATACTGCATAAGACAGAATGACCAGTTATAATAATCCACCACTTCTTTAAATAAAGGGAGTTTATCGTGATATGAAAATCCTGCATATTTTATCCGTCCGTCTTTTATGGCCCGATCCAGGCAATCATCAATACGTATTTCTTTCAATACAGGCCACAGCTGACTCTTTATTGTATGGACAAGATAAAAATCTATACAATCCGTTTCAAGTCTTTCCAGCTGCTCATTTAAATACCTGTCAAAATCTTCCTGTGTATTTACAAGCCAGCTGGGAAGCTTTGTTGCCAGTTTTACTTTTTTCCTGTATCCGTCTTTCAGGGCTTTCGCCACTAAAAGCTCACTTTTTCCTCCTGTTTCAAAACCGGTTCCATGATAGGGATATGCAGTATCTATATAATTTACACCTTCATCAATGGCATGACGAATCAGCTTTATAGCTTTTTCCTCATCAATATCAGTCATGGCTCCGCCGGGGAGAACAGGAAGCCTCATACACCCGAACCCCAGAATGGAAACCATTTCACCTGTTTTTCCGAATTTTCTGTATAACATAAACAATCCCCTCTTTTAGATAAAAATGTTGAGTAGTGAGTAATGAATAATCGTGACGCGTGACGCGTGGTTCGTGATGCGTGATGCGTATTCTATAGTCAGGGCGTTTAATAAAACGCCATACTTTCTCTTCACTTTTCACTCTTCACTTTTCACTCTTCACTCTTCACGACTCACGACTCACCACTCACTATTACATTGCACCTTCCAGAATCTTACGGCTCACTTCCGGTGTAACTTTACCTGTTTCAGACAGGGCTGTCATACCATGTTTTTCCAGTGCTTTAACAAGATCATCTATCTTATCTGCAGTGACACCATAATCGGACAGACGAGTTTTAATCCCCAGGCTTTCAAAGAATTCACGGGTTTTACTGATGGCCAGGTCTATACGGCTGTTTTCGTCACCTTCCTTTATATTCCATACCCGTTCTGCATATTGGAGTAATCTTGCATGTTTTTGCTCTTTCAGTACAGTCAATAGAGACGGAAGTACAACAGCAAGAGTTTTTGCATGATCAATTCCAAACATGGCAGTTATTTCATGTCCTATCATATGGGTACTCCAGTCCTGTGGAACTCCTGCATTGAGGGCACCGCTCATAGCCATTGCGGCACACCAGACAAGATTTGCCCTGCTGTCATAATCCTGCGGTTCATCAATTGTTTTTCTCCCTATTTCAATCAATGTCTGTAAAATACCCTCTGCAGCACGTTCCTGAAATCTGTTTTCAACAGGGAATGTGCAATATACTTCCATAGTATGAATAAAGGTATCTATAACTCCGTTGGCAACCTGAGTGGCAGGAAGAGTATATGTCAGAGTGGGGTCTAAAACTGAAAACTTCGGAAATGCAAGGGGGCTTGTAACCGGATATTTACCATGATTATGGCTGATAACACCAAAGGTATTGATCTCAGAACCTGTAGCAGGTAATGTTA
>JAKPQU010000624.1 GCA_029555925.1 Bacillota bacterium | reverse complement strand
TTTCATAACTTATTAGAATTTAAGTCGTCGTGACGCGTAACGCGTGACGCGTGACGGGTTTAATCCCTGCGCATCACGCATTACGCTTTACGCATTACGAGGTCATTATTTATGGATAGTTATGAAACTAACTATAATTTAAGGGTATAGGAATTTTCATTTTTAATGGTGTAAAATAAAGCTTTAGATGAAAATTATGTAGAGGCAGTTTATCTAAATAATTTAAGGGTATAGGAATTTTCATTTTTAATGGTGTAAAATAAAGCTTTAGATGAAAATTATGTAGAGGCAGTTTATCTAAATAATTTATATGAAAATCGTGAAGGGTGAAGAGTGAAGGGAAAATACATTCTCATTCTTCGTTGTTACTGTCCGGCCCTGGCAGTTATTATGAATATGCAGGAGAGGAGAAATTTATGTCTCAATTAAACAATATGGAAATATGGTCCTTCGAAATATTGAGAATTATATTCTTTTTAAGTTTTCTTTTTTATATTATCTCTATGGTTTCCAGAAAAAATAAGGTAATCTCTTTTATATCTACAGGTTTGTTTGCTCTTGGTTTTCTGAGCCTGACTTTTAACCTGTCGGTAAGAACCGTGGCGGCAGGAAGAGCGCCTTTTTCCAATCTTTATGAATCTCTCCTGTCATTTGCCTGGGGACTTATTCTTATATATCTGATAATAGAGAAAATTTATAAATTGAATATTCTCGGAGTCTTTGCATCAGGTATAACCATGGTGGCAGTACTCTATGCATCTGTATTACCCAAGGAAATAGAGCCTCTTATGCCTGCTCTTAAAAGCCACTGGCTGGTTTTTCACGTTTTATGTTTTGTATTTGCTTACGGTGCTTTTGCCATCTCCTTTGCTGCCGGTATATATTATCTGTTACTGGATCGCATAAAAAAAGACAGTGAAGAAAAAAAGAAAACTCTTGTAACAGTGGAAGATGTCATATATAAGATAATAGCTTTTTCCTTCCCCTGGATGACCCTGGGGATAATTACAGGCGCCATATGGGCAAATAATGCATGGGGAACTTACTGGAGCTGGGACCCTAAAGAAACATGGTCTCTTATTACATGGCTCGTATATGCGGCATTCCTTCATGCCAGATATAATTATAAATGGAAAGGCACTGTGACTGCCATACTTGCTATTGCCGGTTTTGCCGTCGTAATGTTTACCTATCTGGGAGTTAATTTTTTGCTGGCAGGGCTTCACAGTTATGCGAAGTGAAAAGTGAAAAGTGGAAAGTGAGCAGCAGGGGTGACCCTGTGGTCGCCCGGTGCCGGTAAAACACGCATCACCCATCATGCATCACGAACCACCCGTCACGCGTCACGCGTTACGCGTCACGACTTCATATATATGTATGAAGTCCGCCAAAAAAATAATTTACGCCGAAGAAAGTTATAAGTAAACAGATAAACCCTATGATTATGAGAATATTTGTTCTTCTTCCTCTCCAGCCTCCCATATATCTTGCATGGAGATAAACTGCGAATAACAGCCATGTTACGAGCGACCAGGTTTCTTTCGGATCCCAGCTCCAGTATGAACCCCAGGCATTATTTGCCCATATGGAACCGCTTATAATGCCCATTGTAAGACATGTGAATCCTGCCGTTACCATGGTGTAACATAACTCGTCTGCTGCCATAAGGGAAGGGTAACGATTAAATCCTCTTATATTTTTATATTTAAGATTTTTTTCCTGAATAAAATATATAAGGGCACTGAAAAAGGCAATGGTAAGACACCCGTAACCGAGCAAACATAAAGGTACATGTATGAAAAGCCAGAAACTCTGAAGGGCAGGCATGAGAGGAACTATCTCATTATCTGTACATATTGCACAGGCATTTATTATACATGCCAGTGGAATAATAAATAGCCCGATGGCTCTATGTCCGGGTCTAAATCTCAGAATAATCAAATATATAATCACTGTAATCCAGCTGAATAGAGAGAGGGTTTCAAATAATGTGGCAACGGGGGGGTGGCCTTCTCTTATACAACGTATAATAAGAGAAATGGTCTGACAGGAAAAGCCCGTGAAAATTTTCCACAGAGGAAGTTTTCCGAAGTTTTTTATGCCGAAATATATATCTATTATATAAAGAACTGTAGCTGCCAGATAAAGCAGCAGGCTTATTTCAAAAAGAAAAAATTCTATTTTTTCCATCAATTTTCTCCGGTATTTTTTAGATCAAAAAGTTCTGTTATTAATTCATCTACAGGCAAAAAACTTTTCCCGTTGGACATGTTTTCTTTTAATTTTATTATAGGATTGTGAAGCAGTTTATTTATTATTTTCTGTGTCGCATAATCTATTATTTGAATATCTTCGGCAGACAGATGAGAAAGTTTTCTGAGTGCAATGTTCAGTTCTTCGGTCCTTATGTCTTCCGCTTTTTTATTAAGGGCTTTTATAATAGGAGCAGACTGCCTGGAACTGGCCCATGTGAGAAAATGCCCCTTTTCTTCTTCTATTATTTTTTTTACTTTTCCTGTTTCTTCTTTTCTCTCTTCAAGATTGTTTTCCACCACTTTCTGCAGATCATCCATATCATAGAGAAATACATTTGGCAGATTGTTTATTGAAGGCTCTATATCTCTCGGCACTGCAATATCAATAAGAAAAAGAGGTTTTTCTTTTCGTGCCTTCAGGATTTTCCTGATTGTATCGTAATGTATGACATAATGAGGAGCACCTGTTGAACTTATAACTATATCGGCTTTTATGAGATATTCTTCCAGTCTGTCGAAATTTACGGCTTCCCCTTTGATTTTTTCTGCCATTTCCACTGCTTTTTCATAATTTCTGTTTGCCACAATAACCTGTTTGAGCCCGTGATGCGAGAGTTGTTTTGCAGTAAGCTGTCCCATTTTACCTGCTCCAACTATTATGGCAGATTTATTTGCCAGGTCTCCGAAGAGCATTTTCGCGAAAACTACTGCCACATAACTGATAGAAGAAGGGCCTGTGCTTATTTTTGTTTCGGTTCTGGCTCTTTTCCCGCATGTTATAGCAAAACGAAATAACTGGCAGAGATTTGGGCCGTTGCTTCTGATTTCCCTGGATATGTCGAAAGCTGTTTTTATCTGTCCCAGTATCTGCCCTTCTCCTATTATCATAGAGTCTATGCCGCATGCCACGGAAAAAAGGTGCTCTATGGCCTCTTCGTCTTTCATAAAATAAAGATGCTCTTTAAATTCTTCTATGTTTACTTTTTTATATGCTGCCAGATGATGAAGAATTCTTTCTTTTGCCTTCTCTTCTTCTTTTGAGAAGAAATAAAATTCTGTTCTGTTACAGGTTGAAAGAATGATATTTTCTTCCAAGATGGTATCTTCTTTTAAACAGAGCAGAAACTCTTTGATACTGTCAGGAGAAAAACTCAGTTTTTCTCTTGTTTCTACATGACAGGTCTTATGATTGACCCCTGTTACTATGATCATTTTTATCCCACCGGTAATTTGTCTCGTGACTCATAAATAGAGAAAAATTTTTGTAAAATTGCTCACAGAACCACCGGGTATGTAGTATATTCATTAAGTTTTCGTGACGCGTTACGCGTTACGCGTCACGGGTTTAATCCCCGCGCATCATGCATTCCGCTTTACTCATTACGAGGCTGTTATTTATGGAATCGAGTGGTGCCTGGCTTTACCTTTTATTATATCATAAAATATAGTGGAATATAGTTAATTTAATAACAATCTTAAGATTGAAAATTTTCCTTTCCCATGCAGGATTATGTAAATAAAAACGAATTTATACTTCATGCCGGATACCGGTACTCGCGTCACGCGTTACGCGTCACGCGTCACGATTTTATAACAGAGGTGATTACTTATGAAACCTAAGGTATATTTTATCGAATTAAAAGACGGCGCAACGCCTGCCCGGCAGGCGGAAGCCATGAAAAAACTCTGTGATTTTGCCGGAGTTTCCGAAATTGTATCGGAACATGATTTTGTTGCAATCAAGGTTCATGTTGGAGAAGAGGGAAATACCACTTATATGAAGCCTGAAGTGGTGAAAGTGATAGTAGATGAAGTTAAAGCGAAAGGGGGACTTGCTTTCCTGACGGAAACATCCACCCTCTATAAAGGTGAAAGATCTAATGCTGTAAATCATCTGTTACATGCTCATAAGAGAGGCTTCGGGATAGACTATATGGGAATACCCTTTATTATGTCTGACGGATTGCTGGGAAACTCTGAAAGGGAGGTTACCGTTAACGGAGAGTTACATGAAAAAGTGGAGATTGCCAGCGAGATTACAGGCACAGATGTTATTATGGCCGTCAATCATGTTACGGGCCATATAGTCACAGGTCTGGGGGCATGTATAAAAAATCTGGGCATGGGCCTTGCCAGCCGAAAAGGTAAAAGACAGCAGCATTCTTCCATGCATCCTTCTATAAAAGACAGTTGTGTCCTGTGCAGAAAATGTATGCAGTGGTGTCCTGCAGATGCCATTATAGAAAAAAATAAAAAAGCATGGATTGTCCAGGAGAAGTGTATCGGTTGCGGTGAATGTCTTACTGCATGCCGTTATGATGCAGTAGGATTTGACTGGGGCGCAGAGGCAGGCTATACACAGAAGAGTATGACAGAACATGCCCTGGGAGTGGTAAAAGGAAAGAAGTGTTTCTTTTTCAATCTTCTCCTTGATATGACAAAAGACTGTGACTGCTGGAACGTTGCCCAGGAGAAACTTATACCGGATATAGGAATTATTGCATCAAATGACCCGGTAGCTATTGATATGGCCTCTCTGGATATTACATTGAACCATAACAGAAATACTATAGCTCAGATGTCCTACGGAAATCAAAATGCTTTAATACAGATAGACCATGGCGTTAAAATAGGACTCGGCTCAAAGGAATATGAACTGGTAATGGTGAGTAGTGAACCGTGAGCCGTGAGTCGTGAAAAGTGAAGAGTGATGGGAGTTTATAGCTTAAGGTTTATAGTTGAGAGTTAACTGATTTTAAACTCTCAACCATCAACGTTCAACTTTCAACTTTATGTAACGCATTACGCATCACGCATTACGAACCACCCGTCACGCGTCACGCGTTACGCGTCACGATTATAATCATGAACCAGTTAGACTTTTTTTACGAAGATAACCAGAAAACTGCGCCTGCTCCTCTGGCAGACAGGATGAGACCTGAATGTCTGGACGAATTTGTCGGTCAGAGCCATTTACTTTCAGAGGGAAAGATTCTTCACAGACTTCTGAAGAGTAAAAAAATGGAATCCATTATTTTCTGGGGGCCTCCCGGGTGCGGCAAAACAACCCTTGCCAGGATTGTCGCCGGTCATATGGACTGTCATTTAATTTCCCTTTCCGCCGTTTCTGCAGGAACTAAAGAAATAAGAGCCTCTGTGGATATGGCAAAAAAAGTATGGATTCAGGAAAAAAAACGGTCATGCCTTTTTATGGATGAAATACACAGACTGAATAAAGCCCAGCAGGATGGCCTTTTACCATATGTAGAAGACGGAACCATTTTTCTCCTGGGAGCCACTACGGAAAATCCTTCCTTTGAAATAATTCGTCCTCTTCTTTCCAGAACACAGGTTCTTATACTGAAACCCCTGGATTATGAAGAATTGAAGATTATTATACAGAGAGCATTGAGTGATAAAAAATCCGGTCTTGGAGATTTTCCTGCCTGTCTTACTGAAGAAGGAGAACACTATCTTATAGACGCCACAGGAGGCGACAGCCGTTCTCTTTTGAATGTCCTTGAAATAGCTGTAATGACAACCATGCCTTCCGAAGGGACTACCAGGATTATTGATTTAAAGATTATAGAAGATATTCTTCAGAGGAGAGCAGTTCATTATGATAAAACCGGAGAAGAACATTACAATCTTATATCTGCCCTTCATAAAAGCATAAGAGGAAGTGACCCGGATGCCTCACTTTACTGGCTTTCCCGTATGCTGGAAGGCGGGGAAGACCCTCTTTATATAGCAAGGCGCCTCATAAGGGTTGCCTCTGAAGATGTAGGTCTTGCCGATCCTTTTGCTCTTATGGAAGCCATAAGTGTTTTTCAGACATATACCATACTGGGAAGCCCTGAAGGGGAACTGGCTCTTGCACAGCTTGTGGTGTATCTGGCTCTTGCACAGAAAAGCAACAGCGTTTATACTGCTTTTAAAGAAGCACAGGATATGGCAAAAAAAACGGCAACTTGCACCGTGCCATTCCATATAAGAAATGCTCCTACGGGACTTATGAAGGAACTGGGGTACGGAAAAGAATATATTTATCCTCATGATAATCCTGAAGGGTGGGTGCCTGAAGTTTATATGCCTGAAGCCCTGAAGGGCAGAGTTTTTTATAATCCTTCAGTCAGAGGATGGGAAGGAAAGAAAAAGGAACAGTTAAATAAAAGGCGGGAAGAAGTAAGGAAATATGGGGAAAAAGAAAAAAAATCCTCAAAATAATGGAAAAATCTATAAAATATCTTTATTGATTTTTCTTATGTTAATTATAACGACTGTTACATTTTATCCTTCTCTTTGTAACGGATTTACCAACTGGGACGATAACGAATATGTATCAGATAATTTACTTATAAAAGCCCTTTCGCCCGATAATGTAAATGATATATTCAATTTTACGGATTCGAGGCATAAAAATTATACGGTAAAAAGCCTCTATGTTCCTCTGCCCTTACTGACCTACGGGCTGGAATATTATTTTTTTCATCTGAACCCTGTCGCCTATCATGTTACAAACCTCATATTTCATCTGCTTAACTCTCTCCTTGTATTCTGGCTTATATATTTAATATCCGGTAAAGATTTGATTGCTTTTTTTACGGCTTTATTATTTGCAATTCATCCGCTTCATGTAGAATCCGTGGCATGGATTTCAGAGAGAAAGGATCTTATGTACAGTATGTTTTATCTCCTGTCTATCATATGTTATTTATATTATATAAGGGGCAGAAAACACCATTTCTATCTTTCTCTTCTGTTCTTTTTTCTGTCTCTTTTATCAAAACCCATGGCCATTACCATGCCTTTTCTCCTGTTTCTCTTTGATTATGTGGAAAAGAGGAGATTTAATGACCGGTTATTCCTGGAAAAAACACCTTTTTTTGGGCTTTTTTGTCTGTTTTTTGTTATATATGTGTCTATAATGACTGCCACAGAGATGACAGGCACAAAAACTTCGTCCAATCTTTTATACAATATGTGCATAGCCAGTTACGGGTTATTATTTTATATTGTAAAAATGTTCTTTCCTCTCAGCCTTTCATGTCTCTATCCCTATCCTGACAGGCCCGATAATTATTTGCCATTGCCTTTTATTATAGCCCCTTTTATTGTAATAACGGCAGGAATATATATCTTTCGCCTGAGAAAATATAAAAAAATATTTTTTGCTATATTATTTTTCTTTATTACCATCCTTCCTGTAAGTCAGCTCATACCTGTACCTCCCGGCATTGTTGCCGACCGTTATACCTATATTCCCCTGACAGGTTTTTTTTATATGATTTCAGATTTTTTGTATTTTTTATATATGGATAGATTTAAAGATTCCATCTTCAAAAAATTTACTCTGACTGTTCTTACAGGTATCATAATAATTCTTCTCTCTTTTTCATCATATGAGAGGTGTAAAGTATGGAAAGACAGTATTACTCTCTGGTCAGACGTAATAACTAAATATCCTTCTGTCATGGAGGCTTATCTTAACAGAGGTATGGCATACAGCGACTCCGGTGATTACAACCAGGCCATGTCTGATTTTGCCTGTGCCATAACCCTGAGATCTGATTGTGCCGATGCCTATAATAACAGGGGGGCTGTTTATAAAAAAGTAGGAGCATATGATAAAGCCATTGAGGATTTCAGACATGCTCTGAGATTAAAACCTGATGACGCAGAAATTTACTATAACCTGGGGCTCTGTTATAGACAGCTCGGATCTTATGATAAAGCACTTCAGTCTTTCAGCAGGGCTATAGACATCAATCCCCTTGATGAAAAATCCCTTAACAGTCGCGGTAATATTTATGCACAGCATGGGGAATTTGACAGGGCTATTGAGGATTATACGGAAGCGATAAAGATAAATCCTTATTACGGAGATGCCTGTAATAACAGGGGAAATGTTTATTCCGAAACAGGTCAATATGATAAAGCCATAGAGGATTTTACAGAGGCTCTTAAACTCAATCCCCGTCCCGATGTTTATTATAACAGATGTCTCGTTTATTTTACCATCGGAGAATATGGCAGGGCATGGGAAGATGTGAAAAAAATAGAATCTATGGGATATAAAGTAGATGAGGCTTTCCTGGATAAACTCAGAAAAGCAGACCGGGATTTTCGGGATTTTAAGGATTGACAGGATAATATAAGAACTGTGACGCGTCATACATCACGATTCTTATATAATCATCCTTATCTTTGATTGTCATTGATGTTATTATTCGGCGCCTTTATCTGCTGCTGAACATTAATATCATTCTGATTGTTTTGCTGCTTAGTACCGCTACAGGTAAATTAGTAACCATTTATCAGCTTCTGCCTGACAGGCTCTTACGAAGAAAAATAATTTGCCTTTCCACTGCCAGGTTCTTCTGAAAAATATATAATCCTCCTGAAAGAAAACCTGTTTTTACAGACATTTACTATTTTGCGTCTGTTTAAATTACAACTGGCTTTTAATACAGTATATATTTTTCTCCAGAACCTGGCAGTGGAAAGGATTAAAAAAAATATTACTTTTCGGATAGGTTCTTAGGCGTCTTAATATGAAAAATAATCCATTTTCTTATAATTTTTTTAGATTTTTCAGTCGTTGTCTCCGCTGAATATGGAGAACAAACCTCTTTTCTTCGGCTTCTTTTCAGATTTTGACTCGTCTCCTTCTTCTTTAGCCTTTCCTTCCCCTTCTTCTTCTACTCCTTCTTTCTTTTCTTCCCCTTCTTCTTTCTTTTTCTCCTTTGTTTTAATTTCTATAACCTTTTCTTCTTCCTTTTCATCTTTCTTTTCTTCCTCTTTGTTTTCTTCCTCCCCTTTGATTTCTATAACCTTTTCTTCCTTCTTTTCTTCTTCAATCTTTGCAGGTTCTTCGATTTTTGCCGGTTCTACCGGTACTGTTTTTGCTTTAACCTCTTCATTGAAAAGTTTTATTGCATCTTTTATTACAGCACCATATTTTTCTGAGACCTCCGGACTCCATACACCGTGATAGATATTCTTCAGAATAAAATTAACAAATTCTTCATCCGGTTCGTTGAGTAATTTCTCTAAATATTCTTTTGCTTTTCTTGTGTATTTTAATTTTTTCGGTTGGAACAGTATGAGATCAATGTTGTAGTCGTCTTTATGTAATTTCTTTAGTTCCGCAAGAGACTCATCATTCAGATTTCCAAGGTCTATGACCAAAAAAGGATTTTTATCCATTTTATCCGGTTCTTCAATATTAGCAAAAATCTCATAAATGATTCCATCTGTCAGTATAGCCAGTCTGGATTTAGAAGAGCCCCTGAAATAGTCACCCAGGTCGCTTCTGTAATCTTCTAGTTTTGTCCCGATACCTTTAACTTCCAGAAGTATTTCCGGTTCACCGTTGCGAAGGATGGCGTAATCTATATCTTTCTCCTTCGGAGGATTAACCTGGAGCGGGTATGAAGGAACAAGTTCTCCGGGGTCAAAAACATTGTAACCGAGGGATTGTAAGAAAGGCATTACAAGGGAATATTTGACAGATTCCTCTGTCTTTAATCGTTCCTTTAGTGCCAGGGTCTTTTCTGCAAATGCCTTAACCTCATCATTGAATGCCATATTAAAATCTCCTTTCTCCGATATAATTGTTTTTACTTTCTATAATTAAATATTAAATTCCTCTATATTCAGAAATTTTAGGAAAATTTTTTAGAAATCTCTTCGATTTTTTTAAGTTATACCATTATAGTGTATTTCATAACTTATTAGAATTTAAATAATTCGTGATGCGTAATGCGTAATGGGTTATTACTCTTTCCCATCACGTATCACGCTTTACGCATTACGAGGTCATTATTTATGGATAGTTATGACACTAACTATATATTACAAAAATTTAAAATATTCTTTTATTTTATATGCTATTATGCTAATATAATAATATAACGTTATAATGCTTTTCTGAGCTATAAGGTGTGTATGTTTTAAAGATGGAATATAAACAAAAAAAGCCTTTAATTTTAATAGTAGATGATAATTCAGTAAGCATAAGAATGCTTGTTCATGTATTGAAGAATAAGGATTATGATCTTGCAATCTCCAGAAACGGCTCTCAGGCACTTACTATGCTTGACGATATTCAGCCTGATCTTATTTTACTGGATATTATGATGCCGGATCTGGATGGTTTTAAAGTCTGCAGGACACTGAAAGATAATCCCAGGACAAAAGAGATACCGATTATTTTTCTTACAGCAAAGGAAGAAACGGAAGACCTTGTCCAGGCTTTTGAGCTCGGTGCGGTAGATTATGTGACAAAGCCATTTAACGGACTGGAACTCCTGGCCAGGGTTCAGACCCACCTTGACCTTAAATTTGCCAGAGATACACAGAAAGAATTACTTATAAAACTGGAAGAAAAGCTTATGGAAATAAAAGAAAATAATGAAAAGCTGGAAGAATTAAATAAAATAAAAAATGAATTCCTCGGTATGGCAGCCCATGATTTAAGAAACCCCCTGGGAGTTATTCAGGTAACTTCGGAATATTTACTGATATCTGATTTGAATGATAACCTGTCGGAAGAACAGATAGATCTGCTGCGGGAAATCAATACTTCAAGTGAATATATGCGTGACATGTTAAATGAACTGCTCGATATTACTGCTATAGAAGCCGGTCAGCTCAAACTGGAAATCAAAGTAGAAGACTATATAACTTTTTTGAAACATATTATAAAACTCAACAAACCTCTTGCAGACAGAAAAGAAATTTCACTGGGACTGGATGTTAATGGCATCATACCTCCTATGAGTTTTGACAGAAATAAGATTACTCAGGTGCTGAACAATTTAATTACAAATGCCATAAAATTTTCCTGGCCTGATACGGAAATAACTGTTGAAGTCAGGAAAGAGCAGGATTATATCATAACCGGCATAATCGATCAGGGGCAGGGTATTCCTTCCGATGAAATTAATAATATGTTCAAACCATTTCAAAAAACAAGTGTAAAGGCAACTGCCGGGGAAAGAAGCACAGGACTCGGCCTTGCAATTACCAAAAAAATAGTGGAAGGTCATGGCGGAAAAATAAGTGTTGAAAGCCTGGTAGGTAAAGGAACAAAGTTTTATTTTACCCTGCCGGTCGTGAGTCTTGAGTCTTGAGGCGTGAACAGGGAAAAGGGAAGAGTGAAATCAATGCGGTAACTGGTCATGGTAACTGCTCACTGCTCACTGTTTATTGCTTTCCACTCACTGCTTCTCAATTTTCTATTATAGGTTATGGCGAACCTGTGGGCTTCATCTCTTATTTCCTGTATAAAAAGCAGGGCTTTTTCCGTTCTTTCGAGTCTCAGTGGCCTCGAGAAACCCGGGAAATAAATCTCTTCAAATTTTTTTGCTATGGAAATAACAGGTATTTTAAGGGAAAGTTTGTTCAGTTCTTCAAGAGCGGCAGATAGCTGTCCTTTGCCTCCGTCAATTATTATAAGGTCAGGCATGGGAGAACCTTCTTCATAGAGCCTTGTATACCGTCTTCTTACAACCTCGGCAATTGAAGAAAAATCATCCTGTATGGCTTCAGGGGATTTTATTTTGAATCTTCTGTAATTATTTTTATCCGGTTTCCCGTTTCTGAACTGTACCATTGCGCCAACAGTGAAAGTTCCCGAAAGGTGGGATATGTCGAAACATTCTATAACAGAGGGTATATCGTTCAGGTGCAATTTCTTCTGAAGCTCTTCAACCTTTATCATATCACCGAAAAAGGAAATTTCACAGTTCTTTTTTACAAGGTCAAGGAGATGTTTTTTGTCTCCTGATTTCGGTACAGTTACTGTTACTTTTTTCCCTTTTTTATAAGAAAGAAAATCTTTGACGGAATTCTCTATGTTACAGGGGACTATAATTATTTCAGGTATTTCATGCTCGGAATAATACTGGACAAGGAATTCTTCGAAAAAATCTTCGCTGTAAGGAAAAATAAAATCAGATTTGTTGTGTAGAGCACCTTTATCTATGTTAAAGAGGAGCAAAAAAACTTCGTCTTCATGGATAATATAATCTATTATATCTTCATTATATGTCCTGTTTCTTTCCATTTTCTGCTTCTGTGACATATATTGAAGTGCATAGATCTGTTCCCGATATTCTATAGCTTTTTCAAATTGCTGTTCCCGTGATGCATTATCCATTTTTCCCTTCAGATCTTCTATGAGCAAATCTGTATTGTTTTTAAGGACATATCGTACATTTTTTATTTTTTCACTGTAATCTTCTCTGCTTATATTACCTGTACAGGGAGCGTCACATAATTTTATATGGTATCTGAGGCACGCTTTTTTAGGGAGTCTTTTACAGGTTCTGAGTTTAAATATTTTTCTTAACAGCTGTATGAGATAATCTCTTTTCTGCCCTGAAACAAAGGGACCGTAATATTCGCCTTTTTCATGTTTTGTTCTGGCAACAAGGAGTCTCGGGAAATCTTCACCTGTTATTTCTATAGAGGCATAACGTCTTGAATCTTTCAGATCAATGTTATATTTTGGTTTATGTTTTTTTATGAGTGTATTTTCCAGTAATAGAGCTTCTATTTCATTATCTGTAACAATATAATCAATAGAATGGATATTATTTATGAGATGCATGGTTTTTCTGTCATGGTCTCTTTTTTGAAAATAGCTGGAAACCCTTTTTTTCAGGTCTTTCGCTTTACCTATATAGATTATATTGCCTTTTTCATCTTTATAAATATAACAGCCGGGTCTTGCCGGCACAATCGAACAGTCAATCATATTTAAATACGTAACGCGTAACGCGTAAGCGTTACGCGTCACTTGTTCAAAAATTACTCGAAATGGCTCTTACCGGACAGGCCTTCAGGCAGAGTTCACAGAGGGTGCATTTTTCTCTGTCAAATTTCAATTCAAATGTTTCTCTGTCAATCTGGAGAGCCTTCGGAAAACATACTGCTCCGCATGCGCCGCAGTGAACACATAGATTTTCATCTATAAGTATTTCCGTAGCAATATGTTCTACCTTTACCCCTTTTTCTTCCAGATATTTAATGGCAGGTTCCAGTTCTCCTATCATTTCTACGACCAGTCTGCCTTCTTCTTTAGCAGTGATTTTGGCTCTGAGTATATTTGTAATTATATTGTAATCTTTGACCAGATGATAGGTAAGAGGTTCTTCTACCAGGGTAGGAGGGAAGCTTAAAACGAAACGGCCTTTAGCCATTAATTTTCACCTCCATCTTTTTTCTTTAAAGGTTTACATTCACGATCTGACGGAAGGGGAGCAACAGGTTTTGTGAGAGTAAATGTTCCTGCCATGATCCATTCTTTGAGCATCTGTGCTATTTCTCTTGCTTTTTTATAACTGGATATGGAAGCAGTAGGAACTTTTTTCCCCTCTATCTCAATGGTTCCGCTTCTTAATTGTTCATAACTTACCAGACCGAGAGACGGTTTTGAAAGGCTCTGTACGCTGTAATCTATTATATTTGTATATATTTCACTGTCTTTTAAACAGACAAAACGCGCCATTTCTTCATCGAGCACCGGTATCGGTATGCCTATGCCTACAAAAAGGGACACACCATATTTATGCATTACACAGGCCCGCAGGAAATTATGGTTCATACCTTTCAGATCTCCCACCAGTGCAAGAGTGGCAGCACCGCCTTTGGGAACCCCCAGGTCAGTTCTTTCTCTCTTCGTATTGAATTGAGTCCCTTCCCATGCCACATATCCTGTAGTTCCTCCTATAAATATCCTTGTCCCTATGCCTATTGTTCTTAAATAGGGATCTTTAAGGAGAGGACTTAATTGTCCTGCACTGCAGTAGGTTGCATTGGACGTATTTGGCGTAAGTACACCCATATAGGTGTACAGGGTTTTCTGAGAAGTATTAGTTGCGCATGCATAATTTTGATACGCATTTCTCGGATTATATAAATAGGCCTGATTGAGATCGTTCAGTGTGAGATTTCTCTCTACATGTTTGCCGGGATAACAGTCAGTACCATCTGACCATGCGACAAGCTTTATTTCTTTTCCTCTTATGAGATCTTCTATTACATGAGCTCCTCCGTAATCCAGGCCTTTCGTTCTGGATGTTGCAGGAGCACCTATATAAGCATCTACTGCAGCAAGAGAACCATAGGCAGGTACATCATTTAGCAGGACTTCACTCATTTTTACAGGAGGATCTGAGTGACCGAAATTAAGAAAAGCTCCTGAAGAACACATGGGGCCGAAAGTTCCTGTAGTAACTACATCTACTTTTTCCGCTACTGCGCTTATACCTTCTTCATCTGCCATCTTTATCACTTCTTCAGCAGTGAGAACTACAGCTTTACCTTTTTTGATTTTTTTATTGATTTCGGAAAAAGTTTTCGCCATATAATCACATCCTTTATTGGTGAGTAGTGAGTGGTGAGTAGTGAGTAGTGGAACGCTCCCATTCACTTTTCACTTAATTTTTAAATTTTAAAAAATTCTCTGTGTACTGCTTTTACAGCTCTTTCAAGATATTCTTCTTTTACTATAAGATAAAATGCTACCTGTGAAGCGCCGTAAGAGATCATATCGACATTGACATGTTCATCTGCAATAGCTCTGAATACCCTTGCCGCAAGGCCTTTTGTCGTGGCCATGCCTTCTCCTACAACGCCTATTAAGGCTTCATCTTCTATTTTTATCACATCTTCCACTGCAGTACTGTGGTGTTTCTTCAGCATTTTATGGCAGTCATCAAGATCGTCCATATCCAGTATGATATTTATACTGGTCTGAGCCGTAATTACAGATTTTATATTTATTCCATGATTACTTATGGCTGATGCCATAGAGGACAATACGCCCGGTTTATAACCTATCCCAACTCCTTCAATCTTTATTACGCCTATGTCTTTACTGCATGCCACACTTTTAATCACATCTTCTTTCTGGTATCCTTCTTTTTCTATTATAGTCCCTGTAAGGTCAGGGTTATAAGCATTTTTTATAACTATAGGTATGGCTTTGGGTTCAACAGGTTGAACGATTCTGGGATGGAGTATTTTTGCTCCGAAATAGGCAAGTTCTGCCGCTTCCGCATAGGAGAGTCTGTCTATAAAATGAGCTCCCGGAACAAGTTTCGGGTCTGCACTCATAAAACCATCTACATCTTTCCATACTTCAACAACACTGCTATCCAGTGCACAGGCTATTATACCTGCTGTATAATCACTTCCTCCAAATCCGAAAAGAGTTGTGTAACCGTCTTTTGATTGTCCGAAAAAACCTGTTACTACAGGAATGATTCCTTTGTCCAGTTCATTGCCTATATTTTTTTTGAGATTTTTTCTCGTAGCCTTCAAGTCTGCTGTGGAATTACCGAATTCTCCGTCTGTGATTATACCTATATCGTCTGCTTCCATGGCACGGCTGTTTATGCCTTCTGACCTGAATATACCTTCCATTATATGCACAGAGAGCCTTTCTCCAAAACTGAGTATCATATCTCTGGATTTCGCCGTTACCTCTTCCGTATAGTTTATTCCGTATAACAGCCTTTCAAGACGTTTCATCTTTTTTTCAATTCTCTCCAGAATATCGGAAAGGATACCTGAATTTCTTATAGCCTGAGTTGCAACGATCTGATGTTTTTTTGATATTTCTTTTATGATTTTTTCTACTTCCTCTTCTTCTTTTAACGCTTTTTTGGTGGCCTTCTGAAGCTCTTTTGTAATGCCCTGCATGGCAGATAAAACAAGTACTTTATCTTCCTTTTCTTTTAATAATAACTCTTTTACCCTGTGATAACTTTCTGCGTCAGTTAAGCTTGAACCTCCGAATTTGATTACTTTCATAATAATACAGCCAGATTATTTAAAAATTCCGGCCTGTGACAACTCTCCTTTCTTTATAGTGTATTTCGTAACTTATTGGAATTTAAGTCGTCGTGACGCGTAACGCGTGACGCGTCACGGGTTTAACCCCTGCACATCACGCATTACGAGGTCATTATTTATGGATAGTTATGAAACTAACTATATACCCATGCGCATCACGCTTTATATACATTGTTACGAAATTAACTATAATAAAATATTTCAGCTACAGGCAATAACCATTTTCAAGCAAAAGCTGACTGCTGATAGCTGACTGCTAAAAATTATATTTCTTTACCTTCATATAGCATTAAGAGACAAAAAGCATCTATGACAAGGGAATGTTTTATTTCACCTCTCCGTATCATAGAGGCTATATCTTTTTTGGGTACAAAGAACAGATCTATCTCTTCATGAGGATCAAGACACTGGCTGCCTGCTTTAAAGGCATTTTTTGCAAGATACATATAGCATTTATTACTTTGAATGGCAGGGTTCGGTATTACAGTACCGAGATTGATAAATTCTTCCGAACTGTAGCCAGTCTCCTCAAGTAATTCTCTCCTGGCAGCCATTTCCGGAGATATATCCTCACTTTCTACAACACCTCCGGGAATTTCTATTATATCCTCCCTTGTTCCATGCCTGTACTGTTTTATGAGTATAACTCTTCCATCTTCAGTTACAGGTAATATATTTACCCAGTTATAAGTATCGATTACAGTATAGTCTTTTTCTGTGTTCTCTTCTTTAAACAGATATCTGTCATGCCGTATTTTCAGGATTCTGTCGGTAAATGCAACTTGAGATGTAAGAAAAGTCCATTTATCTTTCATAATTTTTAATAAAATATGTTACAATTTTACTGTGTTGAGCATAAATAATACATGTTTGCTCTCGTGATACATAACGCGTAACGCATTACGGGAGGAAGACTTTTATTAAATGCTTATGCTCAGGTCAGTAGTTTTCCTTTATATTTTTTGCAACAATTCCTTTTATTTTTTTAACGTAATTTTTCAACGAAATATTGTAAAATCCTGCCGGTTTAGCAAAGCTCCAAATTTATGTTGTAAATTTTACTGTTACAAAAAGTCGAGATTTTTTACAAGTTGTTGTAAATTATTACAGTTTCTTACAATTTGTTGGAAACTATTACAGTTATATGGTTGATTTGAGATAATTTATAATTTATATTAAAAATAGAATATTTGTAAAAGGAGGTTAATCGTCTGTGGAATTAAATGGTATAAGACCAGGAACTCCTGGTAATATTGCCGGCCCTGGCAATAAGAAACCAATGGAAGGGCAATCTTCAGAGCCAAGAGATACTAACGATTGCGGAAAGGGTCATAATGAGCCGGATCTCGGATTAATGCCAAAGCCCGAGCGTAAGCATCATGGTGGATTACTGGGTGATATATTGGACAGCCTTTTTGAACCACCACCTCCTCATCATGAACCGCCTCCGCCGTTTCATCCCGAACCGCCTCATCACCATGATGGCCCCGGTGGATGGCCCGGTGGTCCCGGCGGTCCCGGTCATGGTCCCGGTGGTCCCGGTCATGGTCCCGGTGGTCCCGGTCATGGTCCCGGCGGTCCCGGTCATGGTCCCGGCGGTCCCGGTCATGGTCCCGGCGGTCCCGGTCATGGATGGTAATCCGCATCTTTTACTGACCCGAGCATAAATATTAAAAGTTTTCTTCCTGTCACGCGTTACGCGTCACGAGATCATATATGTGTTATTTATGCTCACCTCAGTTAGATGGTAGATAATGATAAAAACTGCATCTGTTATAACTATGAATGCAGTTTTTTTGCTTCATTCCTTCCTGAAATGTTCTATAGTCCTGTCTTTTACTAGATTTATCAGGTTTTGTACATCAATATATAAATTAAATTATAAAATATAAAAAATGCCCTTAATTTTTTTGTAATAGTTCCGATAGTAAATATAGAGACTTTTTTTGTTTTTGTAAAAATTAAAAAGAGAATTCATTATCTGTAAATAATTCTACGCCCCTTACGTGTCATGCGTCAGTGGACCTTTATAAGCAGGAGGTACGATAAAATAATAAAGCGGACGTGATAGAAGATGGATCATAAAAATAAGGTTTTTAAAAATTTAATTAATTTTATTCAGAGCAAAGAGATGTTTGCCCTTTTAATTGGTAAAGAAGACGGTCATGCCCATTCTATTGCACTTGCAGCCTTGCTTGTTTGTTTTTTCGGACAGGAAAAAAATATACTCTTTCGTACAAGCAGTGTAAAAGACATAGAAACATATCTTTCTAAAGCACTATCCGGATTCTGGAACGGCGATCCCGGTGATAATAAATTCAGAAAACGCATAAAAGAATCTGTCAAAAAAAGGAATTTTTCAATAGCTTCTATGAATATATTTATAGATACAACAAATCCGCGATCCAGAGTCATAACTCCTGAAAAACTTCATGGAGCTATAGTATATCCGGTAGAAAATTTTTTATCTCAAAATTGCATATTTGAAAAATGCCTTTCAGATCTACAGAGTAGAAAATCTGAAAAAATCATTTTCTGTACAGCTGCCAGTGAAGTAGATTTTGATGGGCTGAACATACTGAAGCCTGTCATGCTTAACGATGAAAAACTTCTGTACAAAAAGAGTTTTGACTTCATTAAATATATGCCACAGGATAGTATGGCTTATTCTATGGCCAGTTAAGTCAATGAGCCCGTCCATAAGGGGATGAATTTTTCTGGCACGATTCTATATAAATGTCGTTAAATTCTATTGTTCAGACTATTTTAAGAGTATAAGAATTTTCATTTTTAACGTCGTAAAATAAAGCTTTAGATAAAATTATGTAGAAGCAGTTTATCTAAATAATTTACGATTTGTAAGTTTTAGCTGATAGCTGATAGCTAAATACTGAGCACTTATAATAATTTTTTGAAAATTCAGCTCAATCAGGAGTAAATTCTTCAAGATCTTTAAGCATTTCATTACATTCTTCTATAGATTTTTCACATTTTATTATATATTCTTCATATTCTCTTTTGCTTTTTTCAAAAGAACCTTTAAGTTGTAAGACTCTCATGTAAAGCTGCATTAAATCCCAGTCAATTTTTGTTTTCTCCATTGTTTTCCTCTCCATTCTATCAGCTTCTGCCCGTCAGGCTCTTACGAAGAAAAATCATTTGCCTTATATAATTTAAAGGTATAGGAATTTTCATTTTTAATGCCGTAAAATAAGGCTTTAGATTTATATAAAAGCAACTTATCTAAATAATTTATTTTACAGACAATAAATTAACCCTTATTTAATTTTTAATCTATATAAAAAACTAATTTTTCTTCTCCAGAGCCTTCCTGGCAGAAGCTTTTTACGGATACCCTTTACCTGTTGCCGTAACTAACAGACATGACCGGAGCGGTCACAACCAAATATGAAAATCAACATCCAGTGAAGGTGCAAACTTCATCATTTTCATATAAAACCTCAGTCATTACTCATGTCATAACGTACTTCTTTTAACCTGAGTCTTTTTGTTATGCCCAGTAAATCTTCCCTTGTAGTTTTGCTGACCATTTCATTAAGAGCTTTAATCTGCTCCTTACTACCAAGGACTATGAGATGATCTTTTTCCTCTATAAACTCTTTCGGCGAGGGATTGAATAGCATATGGCCATTATGTTTTTTTATACCTATAACTATAACTCCGAGTTTATCTCTTATATGTGAATCCTTGAGTGGGACTCTATGAAGAGCGGAACCTGTAATTACCTCTATTTCTGCCATATCCAGATCCAATTCTTTGTTTTCCGTTATTAATTCCAGGAAGCCATAGACATTGGGTTTTATTACAGCCATGGACATTCTCATTGCACCCATATGGTAAGGAGATATAACTTTATCTGCTCCTGCTATATAAAGCTTTTTTTTACCGCTTTCTTCGCGGCACCGGGAAATGATAATAAGTTTTTTATTCAGTTCCCTCGATGAAAGCACTACATAAACATTATCTGCATCTGAAGGGAGTGCACATACAAGACCTTTTGCTCTTTCAATACCGCTTTTTTTGAGTATCTCGTCATTTGTTGCGTCTCCTTCTATCATCAGGTAGTTTTTCTCATCAGTTATATGTTCGTATAAACTATTGTCCCTGTCTAATATAACAAATTCTATTCCCGCTTCTTTCAATTCTGATGCAATTTTTGAGCCTATTCTGCCAAAGCCACATATGATAAAATGATCTTTTATTGCTTCTATTTGTTTCTGCAATTTCTGTTTTTTTATCATTTTACTGAGTTCTCCTTCGACTATGAAACGGGCTATACCCTGTAAGACATAGGCACCTGTAGTGATACCGAATATTATAATAAATATGGTAAGCAGTCTCCCGGCCGGAGATAAAGGATGAGTTTCGCCAAAGCCTATAGTGCTCAGAGTTATAACCATCATATACATGGAATCCAGGTAATTCCATCCCTCTATCAGGTGGTACCCGAAAATTCCTGCAAAGAAAATAATAATTATACAGATTGAAGCAATAATACATCGTCTGCCCGGTTCAAGCATACAGATATCCTCAATTTTAAATTCAACAATTTTATAAATAATCCTGTTTGTTTATAGTTAGTTTCATAACTATCCATAAATAATGACCTCGTAATGCGTAAAGCGTAATGTGTGATGCGCAGGGATTAAACCCGTCACGCGTCACGCGTTACGCGTCACGACGACTTAAATTCTAATAAGTTATGAAATACACTATAAAGAGTTTTATATGTCAGGTGGTGTATAACCTTCACTCTTCTACAATTTGACCTTCTTATCCTTAAATGTTATAATATGTCGAAAATTCTGTTTGGAGAAAAAGTTATGTTGGAAGCGTATAAGCTCATAAGAGATCTATCCAGTAAAGATGAATATGTAAGATTATCTGCTGCAAGAACGCTTGGAAATGAAAAGGTCATTGATGCAGTAGAGCCCCTTACACTACTTCTTTCTGACCCGAACGTGGCGGTGAGAACTATAGCGGCAGAAGCTCTGGGGAAAATAGGAGATGAACGTGCTGCCAACAGTCTTATAGCATGTCTCAATGATGATTACAGTCGTATGAGAAAAGCTGCAGCAGAAGCTCTTGGAAAATTTGCCGATTATAGAGCTTTAACTCCTGTGCTTCATCTTGCACAGACTGATAATGACCCGGAAGTAAGGGTAGTGGCACGGAAGACTGTAGATAAGATAAACGCTGTAGTTCAGGAGATAATTGATAAACTTGATGATGAGCTCAGCAGTCCCAGGGAGAGTGATAGAAAGCAGGCTGTAAAATTTCTCGGAAGAATTGGCAATATTCAGGCTGTAACCATACTCCTGAAAGCTTTGAATGATAGAAGCTGGGATGTTCAGAACATGGCCTCTGAAGAGATAGATAAACTTCTGGTTGTTGGAATAGAACCTTTTTTAAAGGGGTTAAAAGATGATAGCTGGCAGGTGAGAGTTTCTTCGGCAGATTACCTGGGCCGTATTAAAAATCTGGCTGCAGTGGAAGATTTACTCGGTGCTCTTGAAGATTCTAAAATAGAGGTTGTAAGAGCAGCTGCTAAAGCTCTCGGAGAAATAAAAGATAAAAGAGCCCTTCGTCCTTTCAATAAAATACTTCAGAACTGTGATAATAAAACCAAAGAAATTATCATAACTTCCATAAGCAAAACAGGCGGAACCGAAGCGTTTGAATTAATGGTCGGTATTTTGCGAAAAAATAAAGATTTTTCCAGAGACATATCGGAAGAAAAGCTTGCCGAAATGGGTAGTGATGTATTACTTCCTTTAATGTTCACTCTGGAAGAAAATAAGGAAGATATAAAATTTCAGGATACAGTAATCAGAATTTTGAATAAAACAGGTGATAGCGGTATAAAATATTTTCAGGAACAGCTTTCAAATTATGATAAAAGAATTAGAAAGCTTTCCATTCAGGCTCTCGGTTATATGAGAGCTACTGAGGCACTTGAGGCTATAGAGACATTCACTGATGATGAAGATGAGCAGATAAAAGAAACTGCCCTGGCTGCCGTTAAAATGATCCATAAAAAGAAAAAACGGAGTCTGAAACCAAATTACATATTCAGCGGCAGTATTATAGACAGAGTTTCTACCTTTTTTACATCTACCATTAAAATGTTTCACAATGTCAGAAAGACTCCCAGAGAAGATGAAACCTTTATATGTGGTAAATGCGGCAAGATGATTTCCAGAAAGGCTTCGACTGATGTACTCGATAAGATAGAAGTAATGAGATTTGGTATGTGTCCTCAGTGTAACAGAATCATATGTAATAACTGTGCCATGACGGTACTTATAGGAGACGGAGAAACCTCTATAAGTTGTCCGAAGTGCAGTGTTGAACTCATAGAAGTATAGTCATGACGCGTAACGGGAACAAAAAGGTCATGTCTGCACATAATATATGATTTCTTTATAAATTTATTTTTTCTGAACTTGGATGGAAGGTTTTAGTAATTTTTTAGAGAATATCTTAGCTTAATATAGTATATGTGGTCATAACAACACATAAGCAATCCTCGCTCGCGTCACGCGTCACGCGTCACGCGTCACGCGTCACGGTGTCTTTTAACAGGTTATGAAACTAGCTATAATGCCTTTTTTAAGGTATTCATTTTTTATAGATTTAAATTATCCCTACAAATTAAGGAGTTAATAGATAATGAAAATAAAGTCTATAGGGTATGCTCTTCCCACTAAAAAAGTAACAAATGAGGATATTTTAAGAGATGTAGAATTAAAGAGCAGTAAATACATGTCTCAGGGAGATCTGAAGAAACTCAAACTGAAGATAGAAGATCTCTTTAAAAAATCTGGCTCTGATGTAAGATATCAGAGAGCCGAAGGAGAAACTTCCCTCCAGTTCGGTATAAAAGCAGGAAAAGAAGCACTTGAAAAGGCAAATATGTCTCCCAGGGATATAGATCTCCTTCTTTATGTAGGAGTTGGCCGCGGCTGGATTGAGCCTGCAACATCCAATGTATTTCTTGATTCTTTAAAATTAAAAAAAGCTACGGGGTTTGATATACTGGATGCATGTGCAAGCTGGATGAGAGCTCTTCAGATGGCATACCTTTATACAAAAAGCGGCACCTATAAGAATATTATGATTATGAACTGTGAATTCAATACCTATGAATATACAACCACTGAATTCAAAAATTATCAGGAAATAGATTATCTTTTCCCCGGTGTTACCATAGGAGAAGCTGCGACTGCTACAATATTCACTGCCTGCCCTGAGAATGATTTTTATTTTACCTTCAAGACATGGGGAGAAAAACATAATCTCTGTAAAATTCCTCTTCCCAATCTGAAGCAATACACTACAGGAGAACTTACCGAATTAGAACCTCTCAGGTTCTATTCTTACGGAGAAAAATTATTCAAGGTTGCTCTGCCGAAGATCTGCAGACATTTCCTTGAAGACGAGTATCTCAGAACCTTTAACTATGATATTATATTCAGTCATGCCGCAAGTGATCCTATGACTGAAAAGGTTATAAAACTCAGTAAACTGGATATAAATAAAGCCTATAATATTCATTCAAGATGCGGCAATACAGTATCTGCTTCAGTTCCTCTTGCAATGGGGCTTGCCATTGATGACGGAACGTTAAAGAAAGGCAGCAATGTCCTTATAGGTTTTGGCAGTGCCGGTTTTACCTCTGCCTGGTGTGCGTTCCAGAATAGATAATTATTTATGTCAAATTCCATATATGCCGGTATAGACCTGGGCTCTATAAGTCTTAATCTTGTTATAATCGATAGTAATGCCAGATTACAGGAAGGTATCTATGTAAGAACAAAGGGACAGCCTCTTCATACTCTTCTCAAGGTTTTACATGATCTTTCTTCAAAATACGAGCTTCTGGATAATATATTTATTACGGGAAGCGGAAGGAATATATTAAGCAACCTTTTTTCCTGTAATGCCGTAAATGAAATAATTGCTCATGCGGAAGGTGCCTCTTATCTTAATCCTGCCATAAGGACAATAATAGAAATAGGAGGTCAGGATTCTAAATTAATCCTCCTTGACAGAGATGATAGAACCGGTAAAGTAATTATAAGCGATAACTGCATGAATGACGTGTGTGCCGCAGGCACAGGTTCTTTCCTTGATCAGCAGGCGAAAAGGCTTGGCATTCCTGTAGACGAACTCGGTTCAATTGCTCTCAAATCAGTAAATCCCGCACCTGTAGCAGGAAGGTGCAGTGTATTTGCAAAAAGTGACATGATTCATCTGCAGCAGGAAGGAGTTCCTGTGGAAGATATAGTGGCAGGACTGTGTTTTGCCCTTGCGAGAGGATTTCTTGCCAATCTCGGCAAAGGAAGAGAACTGCCGAAACCGGTACAGTTTCAGGGCGGTGTCGCTGCGAACAGAGGAGTCAGAAAAGCTTTTGAAACACTTCTCAACCTTCCCGAAGGGGATCTCCTGATACCACAGCATTATCTCCTTATGGAGCCTACGGCGCTTCCCTTTTTGCCAGGAGAGAATCTTCTTCTAAAAAGTTTTCCCTGAAAGAATGTATCACTGTTCTGGAAAAAGAAATTAAAATAAGCAGAAATCATCGAAGTTATTTGCCATGCCTTCCTGTGAGAGAAGCAGTAAATAATTATACGAATTCTTCTCCCTGTCTTTCAAAAACAACAGATGTCTTTCTCGGCATAGATGTGGGTGCTGTAAGCGCCAACCTTGTTCTCCTTGACATGTCAGGCCATGTTGTCGGGAAAAAATATCTCTTTACTTCCGGGAAACCTGTGGAAACAGTAAAGCAATGTCTCCTTGAACTGGGAAAAGAATTTGAGTCTTCCGTAAGAGTAAAAGGTGTGGGAGTCACAGGAAGCGGGCGTTATTTCATAGGCCATCTTGTGGGAGCGGATACTGTTATAAATGAAATTACTGCACAGGCAAAAGGGGCTCTTCATTTTGATCCTTCCATAGATACGCTCTTTGAAATAGGAGGACAGGATGCGAAATATATAAGGTTTGACCATGGAGCAGTAGTGGATTTTGAAATGAACAAGGTCTGTGCCGCAGGAACAGGGTCATTTCTTGAAGAACAGGCTGCCAGATTGAATATAGATATAAAAAGCGATTTCAGCCGTCTTGCTTTCAAGGGGAAAACTCCCGGGGACCTGGGAACAAGATGTACTGTTTTTATGGAAAGTGATTTAGTACATCATCAGCAGTCAGGCCTTGAAAAGGAAAATCTTGTAGCAGGTCTTGCCTATGCGATTGTAAACAATTATATAGAAAAAGTGGTGGATAACAGAAAAATAGGTGACAATATTTATTTCCAGGGCGGTGTTGCAGGAAACAGTGCCGTAGTGGCTGCCATGGAAAATATTACGGGAAAGAAAATAAATGTTCATGTCCATCATGATGTGACAGGCGCCATAGGTGCCGCCCTTGCCGCACAGGAGGCACCTGTAGAGAAAACGTCCTTTGCAGGTTTCGATCTTCAGAACCGTAATATATCCATAAAATCCTTTACATGTCATCTCTGTGCAAATGTATGTCACATAAGAAAAATTTATATAAACGGTGAAGAAAAGGGCTCTTCTGGAAGCATCTGCGGTAGATTTGACCGTAAAGAACAGAAAGAATTATATGATAACACACCTGATCTCATTGAAGAAAGAAAAATTTTGTTGACAGGAGAAGAAGAGGATTTAGCTTCTCATGACCCTGTAGTCACAGAAAGTAATGAGAGCTCTGTCTCCCGTCACGCGTCACCCGTTACGCGTCACGATTCCCACGTGAATTCTCCCGTTATAGGTATTCCCAGAAGTATTTTCTTTTTTGAAGATTATCCCTTCTGGAAAGCCTTTTTTACGGAACTCGGTTATAAAATAATTCTTTCAGACGAAACCTCAGGTGAACTTGTCTATAACGGATTGAAAAGGACACAGAGTGAAACATGTTTCCCTGTAAAGGTAGCTTACGGACATATAGAAAATCTCCTCAACAAAGGAATAAAGAAGATTTTTTTTCCAAGTATTGCAGAACTGTTCAGAACAAGAGACGATCTGCCGAGAACCTACAACTGTCCTTACATACAGGGACTTCCCTATATGTTACAGGCAGCTTTTGAACATTATGGTGTCGAGTTTGTTACTCCCGTATTATATTTTTCCGGCACCGGCTGGAAGGAAGAGCTTTTGAGTCTGGGAAGGAAACTCGGTAAAAGTCAGTATAAAACGGAAAAAGCCATAAAATCTGCAGAAAAAGCGCTGAAAGAATTTCAGCATAAGCTTGTAGAAAGAGGAAAAGATTTTTTAGATAAAAAAGACGGCAGAACCGTTATATTACTGGGGAAGGCCCATCATCTGTTCGATGAGGGGCAGAATATGCATACAGGGAAAAAATTGAGAAAATCCGGTGTTACTGCCATACCTTATGATTTTCTTCCTCTTTCGGAAGTGAAGTTGGACAGAGCTTTTGAAAATGTAGTATGGAAAAACAGTCATGACCTGATGAGGGCTGCTCTGATTGCCAGAAAACATAATATCCCTGTTATAATGCTTACCAATTTCGGCTGCGGCCCTGATTCTTTTGCTATGAAGTATCTGGATGAACTCCTCAGGGGGCATCCCTTTATGGTTCTGGAGGTAGATGAACACACTGCAGATGCAGGCGTAATCACCAGGATCGAAGCTTTTCTTGATACGATCAAGGGCAATCAGAAGACAGAACCTCTGAAATTCCAGGATTATAATGTCATAATAAAGAGGGATCTTCAGATTTACAATCCTTTTATACCGGACCCTAAAATTATGAATCTTCTTAAAGACAGAACTCTTTATTTTCACTATGTGTCTCCGGGCATGAATAAAATTATGGAGAGTGCCTTCAGTATTGCAGGTATAAAGACAAAATCCCTTCCTCCCCAGGATGACAGGACAGAAGAACTGGGAAGAAAATATGCTTCAGGTCTCGAGTGTCATCCCTTTATTGTTACGACGGGAGATATTGTGAAACTTACGGAAGAGCCGGATTTTAATCCTCATAGAACTGCCATTCTCCTTATGTCCTATGACGGCTGTTGTCGTTACAGTCAGTACGGACTTTCTTATAAAATAGCTTTAAATAATCTGGGATACTCCGATGTATTAATAGTCAATCCCCTTATGTCAGGGCGTTACGAAGAACTTTCCGGCATGTTCGGCCTTAATTTTACTCAGGCCATATGGAAAGGATGGTTATGTGCAGGCGTTCTTGAGAATTATCTCCTCTCAAGAAGACCTTACGAAAGGGAAAAAGGAAAAACAGATGAAGCCTATCTCAGGGCTGTTGATATTCTCTCCGATGCGCTTAAACATTTCGCTTCTCTTAATTATATATATGATGATAAAATAATAGAAGCTTTGAAAAAAGGTATTAAACTGATAAAATCGGTTCCTGCTGACATGAGTATAAAAAGGCCGAAGATAGGAGTTTTTGGAGAATTTTTTACTGTTTTAAGCACATGGGCCAATCAGGATTTATTCAGAAAATTTGAGTCTATGGGGGTTGAAGTTTGCAGTAACGGACTCTTCACGCTGGTCAATTTCATGTCTTTCTTCTCCGAGCGGTATCATGAAGAGGAAATGAAAAATAAGGGTAACATAGCAGGTTATTATTACAATAAAATAAAGAAAAACTGGCTTTTATCATGGGCAAAAAGGATAGAAAAAGAACTGGATAAGGACACTGATTATATAAGGCTTCTTCCCACGGAAAAGATGGTTCGTGATATCAGTTCTTTTATAAATCCCGATCTGGACCCTGTATCCACGACATATCTTGCGAGAGCAATAGATCTGGCAGACAGGGGAATAGCAGGTATAAATTATCTTATAGTTCTTAACTGTATGTTAAGCAATATGACTATTCCCATATTCAAGAGAATTCTCTCACGATATAATAACCTGCCTTTTCTGGCAACTCCCTATGACGGATTTAAAGAGACAAATACTGTTACGCGATTGGAGGCTTTTGTCCATCAGGCGAAACTTTATTATGAGAAATATGGACGTGATGCGTGATTTACGTGACGCGTGACGCGTAAAGGGTAATTTACGTAATGCGTGATGCGTGATACGCAGGGTAACCCTGCTCACTTTTCACGACTCACGACTCACGACTTAAAGAAAGGAACTTTATATGATGAACATTACAAAATTATCTCTTGTAACACTCATACTGATACTCTTTGTATCTGCTGCCCGTGCAGGAAATTTTACCATTATAAATCCCTATGATGCAGGAGGAACTGCCTGGTATAAAGGACAGCTTCACTGTCACACAGACAACAGTGACGGGAAAAATGATCCTGAAGAGGTAGTAGAAGCCTATAAGGAAGCCGGATATAATTTCATTGCCATTACTGACCATAACTTCATAACTCCCGATCCTCTGGTAGAAGGCATAACCTTTATACCGGGTGTGGAAGAAACACTGAAAAGACACCTTGTTGCCATCAATGTGGAAAAAAGATATGAAGGGAAAGATATTCAGGAATGTCTGGATTTTCACTTCAACGATAAGAGTATGATATTTATCGCCCACCCTGAATGGCGTAAACGTTATATCATGTGTTCAAAAGAAGTAAATTCTTATAATAATTTTAATTTCATAGAGGTTTTTAACAGCGGTATAAACTATTCGGTAGAAGAGCCATGGGATTTCCTGCTGAGCAACGGCAGGAAAATTTTCGCTCTTGCCACAGATGACTGTCATAATGTAAAAGGTAAAGGATTCAACAGTGGATATGTTATGGTAAAAGCAAACAGTTCCGGTAAAGAAGATATATTAAAGTCCCTGAGAAACGGCAATTTCTATGCATCTACGGGAAATGACATAGAAATTACAGTAGAAGGAGATACTATCATAGCAAAAAGCAGCAACTCAAGTATTTTCGACTTTAAAGGTAAAAACGGGGAGATACTTAAAAATGACGGCAATGTAAATGAGTCACGATATACTATCACAGGTAACGAAATGTATGTAAGGGTCAGAGCCTGCAGTTACCCTGACGGCAAAATGGCATGGAGCCAGCCGATTTTTGTTCGGAAAAATTAATATTCTAATGTCTGAACTCGGATTTTTCGGATTTTTCGGATTTTTCGAATAAAGATTTCCCCTGGTTTAAAGCAAAATCCGAAATATCCGAATTATCCGTTCCATCCGAGTTCAGACATCTACCGGGGGAAAAGTTGTCAGCATTCCGGGAAAATTAAATTTCCCCGGCATAAATATTTTTATATTCAATACTCATACATGGAAGAGATGATCTCTGTTCTATAATATTTTTCAATTTTTCCCAGTTTTCGACATTCTTTCCGAATATTATATGTTTCCCGTTACCTTCTACCATACCTTCCACTATATATTTATTATCGGATGTCCTGTAACCAAAAGATGTAATGCTATCCCATGGAATTCTGGTTATGACAGAAAAACTCTTCATTTCCATAAATTCCCTGTCTCCGGCTATATACTCGATATTTTTGTTACCCCTTTCGGTAATAAAACAGAATAAAACTGCCGAGGTTAATAGGGGCCCAAGGCATAGTATAATTCCTTTAGCACCGGATAGTAACAGAAAAAAACAGATTATACAGAGAAAAAAGAGTGATAATTGCAGAGGTGCAATATAATCGGTGGGATCATATCTTGCATAAAATACGATATTTTTTTTCCCCTGCCGATGTTTTTCCGGGTGTTTCTTCTCTGAAGGTATTTTTATTTTCTTTTCAGTCTGACGGGATATGGCCTGTGTCAGAAGAGGCAGTTTTTTCCTTTTCTGTCCGTAAATCTCATTACTTAATTTCGTGAGCGGTGATACCAATTTTATTGCAGAATCCTGATTATACCTCTTTTTTAATTGTTTGCTCAGTTCTTCGGGACTCAATCTCTTTTCCGGTTTCAATTCCGTAGCCATCTGTATTATATTACAGAGTTCGTCACTTATGGAACCGTTTAAACTCTTTACGGGAGGAAGGCTGTGAATATTAAGGGAAGGGTCTTGAAGTGTGAGCAGTTCATGTAATGTAACACCTAAAGAATATACATCCGATTTAACGGAACTTTCTCCTCTGTACTGTTCGGGCGGTGCATAGCCCGGAGAGCCGAGTTTCATGGTATCTTTTTTTTCCGGAGAATAGTTTCTTGCTATGGTGAGATCGATAAATTTGACGTGTCCTTCTTCCGTAATTATTATATTTGCAGGCTTTATATCTCTCAGTATTACAGGTTTCTGTCTTGAAGTAAGATATACAAGAAGTTCACTTATGAGGCATGCCAGTTCCACTGCAGTGTCTTCAGTAAGTGGTTTCTTTCTTTCCTCCATAATCTGCAGAAGATTTTTCCCCGATATGAACTCTACGACTATAAAATATTTTCCGTCTTCCCGGAAACAGTTATATGCTTTGGGTAAAAGAGGATGGGCAAGAACAGAGAGAAGTTCATATTCTCTTTTGAACATGGTTATATATTGTTCCTGAAAAGAATCATATTCAGGTGAAAGAATAAGCTGTTTAACGGCATATTCTTCTCTGCCGAGCTTCCCCCTGTATACAATGCACTGGCCACCCTGGCCCACTTTCTCTATAATTTTATAAGGGGCATGTTTAAATTTATACCCCGGTTTTAATTCATCCATAATACGTGAAAGATCTCTTCCACGCGTCACGCGTCACGATTTTATTTATCCTTTACAACGATTACCCTCTCATCGGAATTTCCCTTTACATGTGGATTATACATCATTTCCGCACGGGCAGGCAATGCATGGTATATACCCGGTGTTTCAGCTCTCAGGGTATATACAATTTCCGTATGTCCGTCGGTTTGATAAAGATCATTCAAGAAAAATACGACTCTGTTGTCTCTGTTTTCCCTTCTTGAATAATATCCTTTCAGCCATTTACTGTCATCTGCTTCTCCCACTATTTCACATCCTGCCGGTATATAATCTTCTATCATAATATACTGATATTCAGGCTTACCGTCTAAGGTAATCTTTACTTTAAACTGTTTCCCGGATATGACATCCCAGTTAAGAGGATAAAGTATCTGTACCGGTTTAAAGGATTCTTTTGCAGACGGCATTTCCATAACATATTCCTTCTTTACCGTAAAACCTGAATCCTGTGCAGTGAGTTTATCCGCATAGCCATAGGCGGACATATAGACGGAATAATAAAGCTCACCTTCACCCTGTCTTATGATCTCAATTTTATTTCCGCTGTCTTTCCTGAGTTTATTTTTTGAAATTTTAAAGACTTTTCTGTTCTCATCTTCTTTCTTTTCTTCCGTAGTAATGAGAAAATTTTTCCCGACATCATCTTTCCCTGCATTGAATTCACATATTTTCTCATTATTCATATAAACCTTTACATTATAATCAGGTGACAGTTCTCTCGATTTATACAGATAATCGGACAGTGCATAGAGAACGGAAGCGGTATCTTTTGTAGATGTCCAGTAATATCCGTTGCTGCGGTTTTCAATAAGCCATTTTACTGTTTCAACTATTTTTTCGTTTCCCGGGTCAATGGCAATCATGGCTTTAAGCACCCATGCAGTCGTTTCTACACTATTGTCAAGCCATCCGTAATTCAAACTGTTACTTTCCCAGTGGCAGGTGTCTTTAATGACTTTCCCTTCTGACATTATTTCAGAGAGAAGGGTTTCTGCTTTTTTCTCGTCTCCTGTTTCATGGTAAGACATGGCAAGCAATGATTTTGTATAAGGATTTAACACATGTCTTATATTAAACATTTCGTTCATCTGCTGCATGAAGTTTCTGTCTCCTGCCATAACGGCAGAAAACATAAGGTATGTTCTGGTATTTTGTCTGTCAATTATTGAAGACTCTATAGAAGTTATTTTCTCAGAGAAATTGTTCGCTTCAATGTCTTTTCCTCTCTTTTTCAGATGTTCTATCTTTTCCCGGGTTCGCTCCTTTTCGGCATTCAGTGAAGATATTTCATATGAAAGACTGTTGTTAAGCCCGTATATGGATTCAATCCCCCGTGAAATCACATAATCGTTCACATTAAATCCGGCCTTCTTTGCTTCGCTCAAACCGTATATTACAAGTCCTGTAAGATATGGGCTGGTTTGATCGTCTTTCCACCAGCCCCATCCTCCGTCATAATGCTGGAAATCATAAAGTTTGTCCAGACCTTTACCGACCATGTCGGGAAGTTTTTCTTCCAGTTCTATGTTCTTTATCCCCAGTTTTTTCATGGTTCTCCATACAACTATATCGGGGAGGAAACAGCTCATGGTCTGTTCCACACAGCCATAGGGATAGGCTGTGAGATAGTCGAGTGATTTAAACATGGTTCCCGTAATTGACGGAGTAAGATTTATTTCAAGTTCATTACCTTCATCTATGGAGTCAGGGGGAACAGTGAGGATTTTTACATATCTTCCCTTTATTTTTCCGCCCTCTGTCTGAATATATTCCTGTCCGTGAGGAAGAACAGGCACTGACAGTTTCATTGCATCGGAATATTCGTCCGGCTCGTCTACGGATACGGCATAGGCTGTGAAAATGGCTTTCCTGTTTTCAGGCAGTTTATCTGCTTTAAATGTCCAGTCTACAAGGAGAGAACCTTTTGCCGGAACATTTATTATTTTTTCGTTTTCTCCCTCAAGAGTTGGGCCTTCCGATTCTATGAAAACTCTTATCTTCATATCTTTGTCTATATTATTATGTATTACTCCCGAAATATAGAGAGAGTCTTTCTGTGCTATAAATCTCGGAGTTTCAAGCCTCAGAAGCAGTTTTTTACTTACTATCGATTTCGATACGGTTCCTCCTACAAGGGTATCTTTTGTTACTGCTCTGAGAGTGGCTCTCCACGTAGTGAGGTTATCGGGGAGTTTGATTTTGACATGTGCTTCTCCCCGGTCATCTGTGACAACAGACGGAGCCCAGAAGGCTGTATCTTTAAAATCTTCCCTTACTTTAAGGTTTTGAGGCACCTTCTGAACGCCTCCGGCAGACAGTTCCGCCGGTACGGAAAAACCTGTCATGACATAATTTTCTTTTTTGCCGTAGAAGAATTTTCTTATATCCTGGGTGTTGTCCGGTTTTATTGCATAGATTGCTTCATCTACGAGTCCCAGAGATACTTCCGATTTCAGAGGATTACCTGACACATCTGTTGTCTTAATCGTGAACGTTGCTTCTTCTCCGGGGAGATATCTGTCTTTATCGGCAGTGACTGTAAGGTTTATGAATTTATCTTTTGCAGGCACGGGAATGAGTTTTGTACCTTTTACCAGATCGCCGTTCGACATAAAACATGCTGTAAGATAGACATTGGGACCGTAATTTTCCTTTATAGGGATTTCTACAAAAGAACTTTTTGTATCCAGTTTAATAACCTTATAATCTTCTATTTTATTTCTTTCCACACAGATAAGGGCATATTTCGGTTCTGAAAGATTTGCCGCATTTATGAGCACTTTTGCCGTATCTCCCGGTGAATAGAGACGTTTATCCGTTATTATATCAAGGGCAGTATATTTACTTACATAGCCGCTTCCGGAGATCCAAGAAGTATCTGACGCGGAAATAACATTTCCGTAGCTGTCAGTTCCTTTTGCTTCAACGACAAGCATGTCGGAAGGTATTTCGGAAGGAAGTTTCATTATACAGATGCCGGTTCCTTTTTCATCGAGTTTTATATTTTCACTGTGAAAAGACTCTGTTACATAAGTTTTATTGACTTCGTTCCATTTTCTCCAACTGAAATCCAGTTTTACGTCTTTACTGACAGGATGGTTGAATATATCTTCACCTATTACTGTAACAGTCACTTCTTCTCCGACATTATAAACATCTTTTTTCAGAGATAGGCCCAGGAAATATTCACCTCTGGTAGTCAGAAATGATGCGGAAGATGTTACTTCCCTTCTGCTTAAATCAATAACAGATGCTTCTATGGTATATACCCTGTCAGAGTTTTTCCTGTTTACAGGAATATTTATTATCAGGCGGCCGTTGCTGTCAGTTTTGGCTGTTTTCTCCATAATGACTTCATCCGGGTAGGAATAATAATAAGTGCCTGAGTCATCGCTGTACCAGCTTTCTTCAGGACTTGCTGTATCGAAAGAAAACCTGTAATAAGAACTTCTAACCTTATAGTTAACAGTGGCTCCTCCCACAGGGGCTCCGAAATAATAATCTGCCTGGAGTTCTACTTTTGCATCGCCCTGCCCCTGAATATAGGATTTTTTCCCCGGTGTTATAGATACTTTATATTCAGGTTTTCTGTATTCTTCTACGGCGAAATTGGCATAATAGGATACTTTGTCATTTATTGTTGTTACTATATTGTAATTCCCTGTAGCTGCGGAAGAGGGCAGCTTAAATTTTCCTGAAAAAGAGCCAAAATCATTTGTAAGAGGTTTACCCTGATAAACACTTTTTCGTGTAGAATCAAATATTTCCAGTTTTATTCCTTTATGGGACAGGTTTTCATAGGTTTCACCGAGGTCCTTGCGTAATATGCCTTTAAAATAAACTGTATGTCCCGGACGATATATCGGTCTGTCCGTATATACATAGGCCTGGTATCTTGTCTGAGCTTCACTGTTTTTTGAAGAATAAAAGGAATAATTACCTTTATAATCTGTAAAAACAGTCATTGCACCTGTTAATGGTTCTTTAAAATCTGTTTTATAAATACCGTTATGATCCGTAATTCCTTCTTTAATGAGTTTATTGTTCAGATAAATCTGAACAGAAGCATCTTTCTGAGGTATATTTTCTTTCAGGTTATTTACAAAGACAAGTATTTCATTGGGAGTAAATTTAACGACAGAACCTGTCTGAGATATTATGGCTTCCGATACATTTTTACTTTCGTCAGAAACACCGTTCCCGGTAGCTTTTATAAGATAAATCCCGTTTTTTTTCAGCGGAAGGTCTACTGTCTTATTTCTCCATACGTTTCCGCACGGGAAATAAAAGGTTCCTTCAAAATCAGGTTTGTTTTTCAGGATGTCAGCTTTATCATATTTATATATTCCGTCCTGTATCTTGAAATTTTTAACTCTGTACGCTTTCCAGTCTACATAATCAATGTTTATTCCTGTGAAATAGGCTTTTGCACCTCTTGCATAATAATGATCCGTATAGAGAGTAAAATCGGGTTTCCCATGAAAATGATGATTGCTTAATTTCTTATCTCCCACGGAGAGGATGCTGTCCTGGGTATATACTATTACATTGTCTGTGGTATAGAGAATTTTGCTGTCTGTCGTATAGCCTGCCCTGAGGGGAGAAGAAACTTCTTCTCCTGTCTGTGTGTCAAGAAGCAGTAATTCTCCTTCTGATGTGAGGCAATAGAGAATATTATCAAATATAATAAGGCCGGATTTGAAAAATTTGCCTTTATATTCTTTTTTCCATACAGGCTGTTTTGTATCTGTATTAACTGCACATATACCATCATTATTTATGCCTGTTATGTAATAGAGCATATTTTTATTATATGCAACCGTACTGCCGTAACCTGTAAAATCTCCGTAGAATTTCGGATTTGTATCTTTATTTTCCCATTTTTTTCCGTTTTTTATGAAAGCGAGTGTATTCTCCGGGGTAGTATAGAAAAAGGTGTCATCCACATATTTGAACTTTATGAAATCTACAGAGTAAGACTCTGAAAAATCCCATTTTTTCAGAGAAAAAACCTTCATGCCCGTATTCTTTTCACTTATGAACATTACAAGGTTTTCTTTATGAAAACAGAAACAGGGGTTTCCTTTTCCTATAGTTTTACTCAGGTTATATTCCCTTTCTAGTTTACCTGTATTTAAATCCGCTTCCTGAAGTTTATATCCGTCTTTACTTCCGTCATTAATGAGCAAAAAACATGTTTTCCCTATTATTTCCATATCCGTAAGGCTGTAATTCTTAAAAGGGGCAAACCAGAGTTTTTTCTTTGTATTTCTGCTGTAACATATGACACCTGCGTTATCGATGCCGGTAAAGAAGTAATCATCATAACCTGTGAATATATTAAAATTATAAAAAACGTTCTTTTTAGATTCCTTATCGTAAAATTCATATTCCCATATAAGGGAACCGTCTTTCAGAGAAATGAGAGCTATGTGTTTGTAATCGTCTGTAAGATAGGCATAATTATTTCTTCTGATCTCTTTATAAGGGGTGAATGTGAGAGCTTTTTTCCAGATTATTTTCCCTGTACTATGGGACAGACAATAGTAATTATTGCTTATGGTAAAATATAATCTTCCGTCTTCTCCTGCCACCGGTGCCAGAGTAAAATCTCCGTCAAAGGTTTCATGCCACGATACGACTTTCTCTCTGTTTGCGCCTGATGCGAGACCTGATAACAGAAGAACTGTAATGAGACATAATAATATTTTCTTTAGCATAAAATACCCCCCTCTTTTGTATGTCGTGATGCGTAATGCGTCACGAAAGAATTGTTTGTAACACAGGATTATTATTTTTTCTAATTTTCCACATAATTTGTTAAATATCCTCTATATTTATAAAAACTTGTCAGTCCAGACAGGATAATATATAATAAAACAGAATATCTTCCATGTGAAAGGCTTGCCGGAACCTGCTCGAGGGATTTTGACAAAAGTCCGAAACGAATAGAATTGAGGCTTTTCTGGTATACCTCCGGAAAAGGTACTGCAGATGTAAAGACCGTAGAAGTATTTCCCGTTAATGAACCTCTCATGGAAGGGAAAAGGGATTTTTCTTTCACTCTCCCTGAAGTTCCCTGGTCTTTCTCCGGGAAACTTATTTCTCTTATGTGGGCGATTGAAATGGTTGCAGAGCCGGGAGGAGAAACGGAAAGACTTGAAATAACAGTGTCTCCTTCAGGGAAAAAGATTTTGCTTCAAAAATCTTGACTTATGTGTAAAAACAATATAATATTTATTTATATACAGCTTACAATGATGCTTCCCATCTCAACAATTATCTGAGTCCTTATATGTAATAAAGGAGATTACCATGGAAGAACTATTAAAACAGATATTGAGTAAACTTGACAGAATGGAATCTTCTATTAACGAGTTAAAAGAAGGTCAGAAAAGACTCGAAGAAGGTCAGATAAGACTCGAAGAAAGACAGACAAAACTCGAAGAAAGACAGACAAAACTCGAAGAAAGACAGACAAAACTCGAAGAAAGACAGGCTAAACTCGAAGAAAGACAGGCTAAACTCGAAAGCAAAATCGACAGACTTGAAGATAAAATTGAAAAAATGGATGACGGACAGACTTATCTATTTAAAAGGCAATTCGATTATGAAGTGAAAATGAATGAGAGAGAAGACCGGTTCAATAATAAAATACATAAAATGTTATCCTATATATCAAATCTGGTAACCAGCAATGAAGGGTTCAAACAGGAATTGCCCGTATTGAGTGCAAGACAGATAGAGCATTCCAATCAACTGGAAGATCATGAAGAAAGAATTGTTAAACTGGAAGCATGTTAATAAAACTGGCAATTTAAAGGTATAGAAAATTTCACGTTAAATGGCGTAAAATAAAGCTTTAGATGAAAATTAAGTAAAGGCAGTTTATCTAAATAATTTATTATAATCCTCAAATTTTCCACTGTAATATGTAATCCCGGCGATGTTCAGAAAGAAATTTTTTCCGATTCAACCATATACCATTCATTGTTTTTAATACTTTTTCCTGTCTTTCCAGGCAATATAACGGATTTTGGGAAGGATTTTTCTATTGAAATATTTAATCTATAATAAGAACTGAAATATATAAAGAGAGATGGAGATGAATACTATGCAGGTTGACACAAAACACACACAATATATTCCTCCGAAGATTGATAAAAAGCCGGTCACCGGCCAGAAAACCTCTGAAACAACACAACAGAAAGATACAGCACCTGTAACTGCTGCTAAGGGAGAAACTGTTGAATTGTCAAAACAGGCAAAAGAAAAATTAAAGTCAGAACCATCACAGTCACCTGTTGCTGATAAGTCCGGCAGTGAACCTTCCGTATATAATAAAGTTAATAAATGGATATCTGACAAATCGGAAGATGCTTATAAATGGGTTACAGGCAAATCTGATGATGACAGTAAATATGTTGATCAGAACCGTAAACAGAAGTGGCTTTCAGATCTAAAAAAGTCGGACCCTGAGAGATATAAAACCTTTATGAAAAACCAGATTGATGCAGAAATAACCGGCAATGAAACAAGTGAACAGGCCGGACAACTGGTGCAGGAAGGGATTGAGAAAGCAAACCCCGATGTGATGCTGAAAAGTGCCATTACAGGAGTCGACCAGTATGAACTGCAGAAACAGAATGAAGAGACAGATAAAAAACAGATGGGACTGGCAAAAAATAAATCTTCCAATAAGGATCATGTAGGTAACCTGCTCAACTCCCAGCAGGACATAAATAAATCCAATCTTGAAAGTGCCGAAGCCACTCAGAAACTGGCAAATGAAATAGACGGTATGGCCACTTTAGGCGCATCAGGCACTCTGGTAGATGCAAAAAATGCATATAGCCGGGGTGATTACAAGGAAGCTGCACTGGATGTCGGTTATGCCGGAGTTAAAGTTGCAGGTTCTGCCCTTCTTTATTCCGGCGTGGCTGTTAAATGGGCAGGGCAGGGTCTGAGTAAACTCGGCGCTGCAGGAGATAAATTACTTGAATCCGTCGCACCGGAAGCATATCAGGCTGTAAAGTCAGGCGCCGGCGCTGCAAAAGAGCTGGTAACAGAAGGAGTATTTAATATAGCAGATAAAATAGCAAAGCCTCTTACGAACCTTGACAGTAAAACCCTTATTTACACACCTGTAAAGGAACTTGGCAGTAAAGGTGCCAATGAAATAACTTCCTTTTTAGGCAAAACTGCACAGGAAACATGGGATGTGCTGACTATGGATGCAGGAAAAGCTGCATATAATACTGCAGGTAAAACAGCCAATAATGTGTTGAATAAAATAGGAGAAACAGGTGAAAATTTACTGAATAAAATCGGAGATGCAGGTGATGGCCTGAAGGGTCTTATAGATGATGCAGGAAATGGTATAAAAAATACAATCAACAGGGCAGGCAATTCGGTAGATGAACTCTTTGCCGGTAATAAGAGCAGTAATCTCAAAAATCTTCTGCAGGATGTAGAAGACGGCATAGTTGATGTGAAAAAGCTCGGCGAAGCCTTTAACAACGGAGAATTATCCCGAGAAGAGCTTAATAAACTTATGCAGGATGGAAAAATAAGTGTTAATGACTGGTTTGATATAAAAAAATTGAACAAGCTTAATGTAAAGACTCCCGGTGAAGTGCCGGGAAACAGAGGGTATAATAATATAAAGACCCCGGGTGAAGTGCCGGGAAACAGAGGGGCTAATAATATAAACACCCCTGATGAAGTTCCTGATATAAATACTCCTGATGAAATAGCGTTGAACAATGGAGATAATATAAATTACAACGGCCGTAATTATCCTGAGACTATGGAACAGGACATAGCCTGGAACAGAGAACGTTTGTTTCAGGAGGTACGTAAAGGTAAAATAACTTTGCAACAGGCTAACGTTAAACTGGAGAACTATATAAGAGAGCTGAAAAAAACCTATGGATTTTAAATTAAGAAACACATGAGGTGATGATATTGAATATTCCACATTTTTTCTGGTGGCTGAAATATAATATGAACCATGAAGACAATAATACCATAATTAATTCCGTGTCTGCCGTGACTGAAGATTTTAATAAACATATTCCCGATATTGACAGATTCTATGACTTACTGGGAGAAGTGAAACATCTTTTTAATATCATGGCATTAAATCTCGAAGATTATGCTGCAGGCGGAGATGATATCTATCTTCAGATGATTGAAAAAACTAACGGCCAGGCAGCTCCTCTTTTGAATGACATCTATAAAGAACTTGAATTTTTTAATTATTTTACTTCTCTTTCGGAAGAACTGTTTCTGGAAAAAGAAGCTGCCAGGAGGGTGGAGAATTCGTCTCTTTTCATCGGATTGAAACATCTTATAAATGCCATAAGACAGGGAACTGTTCCGGAAGAAGATTTATGGGAAAAACTGGATGATTTGCGGGATACAATTTACGATATACAGGAAGGGGAACTTGTACAATTAATAGAGGAGATGGAGAAAAAAGATCTGGAAACGGATGAATTCACCGATTTGTTCGAAACAGGGTTGCTTTATATGGAAGAAGCACTGGAAATGATTGAAAGAGCTTTTCAAAATAAAAAACCTGCAGATGCGGAAAAAGGCCTGTCAAAAATATGGAAAGGTCTTGTTAATCTCAATATTCTTGAAATGATAATAGAAGCAAAAGGAGTCTTGAAATGAATAAGTGTTACGCCCTGTGGTCTATAGATGAAATTGTTGATATCATACGTACCGCTAAAGAGGAACATAGAAAATATTATATTGACTATCTGCGTAATTCTCTATCCAGAATAACTGATTTGTTGAATAATATACCTTATATTAAGCCGGTTTTAGAGGATATTGTTGTGAATTTAAAGGAAGATCTGATGTTTGTTACTGATATTCTGATAAAACAGAAGAAGAATAAGGAATTTATTGGTGCTTTAGAGCGCATTGGCTCTAACGTGGCAGAAGGTGAAACTGCTATGAGGCCTCTTCTGGATTTTGCTTATCCTGTTGATAATTTTACTTTTCTGGAATACTTTCTGGATAAGGAAATAATCAGGATTTCCCGTATGAATTTCCGGATTTTGTCAGAAGATGAAAATGAACAGAAAGAAGCAGAATTTTATGACGGCATGACAGATGTAATGGGTTTTATTATTTGCAGTATACAGCTTGGTACATACAACCAGGAAGAAATTAAAAATTTGAAACTGGCTGAAATGAAGGATGTATTGCATGTTGTTTTAGAAAAATTTTATCAGGAAAAGAAAAAAGGCAATATATTTAATACAGGTAACAGAGAAAAAGAAATTTTTATTGATCGTTTTGGTGAAAAGATATTATTTTATAAACAAAACTGGATGACTGATATGCTGGCATGTATTTCAGAAGTGGAAGTGTATTTAAATAATAAAGAAACTGTACATCTGGACAGGGCTTTTAATTTAAATACGAGAGCACATCATAATATTTTGAAATACAGGTTTCTTATGAGAAGATTCAATCAGGCAGGAAAATGCAGAAAAGATGAGATTAATGAGCATTATCTTTCCATTGGCTGTCCTTTTATAAAAGATCAATCTGTAAAGGAAGAACTGGATAAAACCAATAAAAAGTCTGAAATTATAGGTTTGCTTCAATTTTTTAATGTTCTTTCCAGAGAAGATATAAAAAAACTTTCTCAAAAAATTAAACTTAAGAAATATGTAAAAGATGATGTAATATTTACCGAAGGTACCGTGGCAGATGAAGTATATATAATTAAATCGGGAGATGTGCTGGTATATAATAACATAAAAACCTTCGCCACTCTTAAAAAAGGTGATATGTTAGGAGAAATAGGAGTGATTTCCGGCAATACCAGAAGTCTGTCCGCTGCAGTAACGTCACCTGTATCTGAAATCTATGTGATTACAAAGGAGCATTTTATAAATATGCTCGAAAAATATCCTTCTCTCGGTATTAATCTCTCTAAAGTGCTCTGCCGGAGAATTGATATGGCGACTGAAAAATTAACAGCCTCTCTGAATGATGATTATTTATATCATAAAGATAAAGCAGAACTTGCTAAAATGAAGAAGAAAACCGATATTATAGGGGGCAGTCCTTTTTTTAATGTTCTTTCGAAAGAGCAGCTTGACAGAATATCTTCCAGGATAAGACTGAAGAGATATGATAAAGGGGCACTTTTATTTAATCAGGGAGATATGGCAGATGATTTTTATATAATCAAATCAGGCCGGATAAGTCTGTATTATAATACAGGCCATAGTGCGAGAGAATTCAGAACACTGGATAAAGGGGATATACTGGGAGAAATGGCTGTTATTTCAGATACCAGACGGAGCCTGTCAGCATCAGTAGTTTCTGATAGAGCAGAATTATATGTTATTTCTAAAGATAATTTTTTATATTTGCTCAACCATTATCCGGAATTAAATTTGAATATGGCTAAAATACTCTGTGACAGGATTAATATTCTTACAGAGAGGATGAGCGGTATTATGGGGAAGACTGTCACCCCGCCCATGCCGGTTCAGACAAATAAATAATAAGAGTTTTCTATTACTTATGCAGAATACTGGGGGCTCATCTGGAAAATTTCCCTGGAATTATAAATCTCTATATGCTTCTTTTCGTAAAGGTACACCGGTTATTAATATTACTTTGTTTTTTCGGTCTAACTCAAAGCGAATCCGGTAATTATCAACTTTTATCTTCCCTTCGTATTTACTGCCTTTTAATAAGGTAATTCTACCTTTGCCCTGTCTTATTAATCGTATCTCTTTATTGACTTTCTTTTTAATATCTTTATCCAGGTTGTTAATCTCTTTTCGTGCAGATTTAGTTATTTGAACCTTCATTATCAAGTTCCTTCAGGTCATCGTCATAATCTTCGATTTCTCCTCTTGCCTTTTCTATTTTTGCCCTCTCTATTATCTGTAAATCTATTTCATCAGGTTCTTCTTCAGGAGCGTTTTCAATGGATTTCATCAAATTATTCCACTCTTCATCCTCGTCTTTATCACTATTGCAGATCAGGCTAACTATATACTCCTGCATAGTGATACCCTTTAAAGCAGATTTTGCTTTAACCTTTCTGTGCTCTTCCTCTGTAAGAAAGAGATTGAATTTTTTCCCTCTTCTTACCTGTTCTTTTACTGCCATATAAAACACCTTCCTCTATAGTTTATATCTTAATTATAATATATAATACATTTAATATCAATAAGATAACTTATATCTATGAAGATATTTCCCTTGCTATGTAAAAAACCAGGCCAGGAAAACTGAATCTTGTAAATCAAAATTTTATAATATATAATAAAATATATAGATTGAATTTGATATATTTCTATGAAAGGTTTTCGGGGTAGATGCCGACAGTTCTAAAAATTAATGGACACAGATTTTTCTTTTTTAGCAATGAAGGTAATGAACCTGCTCATATTCATATAGAGACTGGCAGTAAATATGTCAAATTCTGGCTTAATCCTGTAAGACTTGATGTGTCTCTTGGATATAATTCAAAAGAACTTACTCAGTTACGTAAACTGGTGGAAGAAAATCGTAATTTTTTGGAGGGTAAATGGAATGAATACTTCAGGAGTTAAATCCAGAATGAGCTTGATTAATGAAGTATGGTTCAGTGAGGACATGTTGCATGTGAGACTTTTAGACGGAAGAGAAGTCAGTGCTCCTATTGAATGGTTCCCGTTATTGAGTAAAGCGACAGACAAAGAAAGAAATAACTGGAGATTGATAGGTAAAGGGATAGGCATACACTGGGAAGATCTTGACGAAGATATTTCCCTTGCCGGATTATTGATGATATGAGGTCAGCGGACATTAATAAATTATACGGAATTTGTGCCAGTTTGCCCGGAGGCAGTGAATAGTGCTGAACAAAGATAGAGAGGAAGAAGAGAGAACGCTGAAATATCTTCCGGCTAAAAATCGTCAGGATGTATTAAAAACGCTTCAGTGTAATATAAGAGGTTTATCGGCAAGAAAAAAGAATGGTGGCCATGTCGGGAAATTAAGATATAAAAGTGAATATAATTCGATCGAGCTATCTCAATATGGAGTAACCCATAAAATAGCCGGTAGAAATCGTATAAAGATAAATGGCCTCAGAAGACCTCTTATAGTAAGGGGATTGGATCAGATAAAACCCTGTTATGAGATAGGCGATGCAAAATTAATAAAGAAACCATCAGGTTATTACATACATTTAACATGTTATAAGTCTGTATCCTGTTCTGCAGCTATAAAGAAAAAGAATGAATCAACAGGATTGGATTTTGGAATAAAGACGACAATAACCACATCGGAAGGTGAGAAATATAATATATCTATTGGAGAAAGTAAACGCCTTAAGACTCTGCAGAAGAAATTACATCGCAGGGAAAAGGGTTCAGAGAATAGATATAAGATACGCCTTGCCATAAGAAGGGAATATGAACATATAGCCAATCAGAGGAGAGATAAAGCAAATAAGATAGTATCCGACCTGTTAAGAAAGAATGAATTAATCTATATGCAGAATGAGAATATAAAGGGGTGGCATAAAGGGTTATTCGGCAAAGCGGTTCAAAATTCAGCACTTGGAACGATAAAGAGTAAATTAGAGCAATCGGGACAGGTGATAATACTGGACAGGAGTTTGCCGACAACGAAATGGTGTCATAAGTGCGGTAATATTGTAGAAATCTCTCTTTCAGACAGGATATTCACCTGTAATATATGTGGTTATAGTGAAGACAGAGATATTAAATCAGCCAATACAGTAAAATATATAGGGAAATTAGATTTAAATAAGAAATCAGTACCTGTGGAATACAGGGAATTAACGCCTGTGGAGATTGTGCCTCTACCTGAAGGTTTTCAGCCGAAGGCAAGCACGGTCAGAGAAGCAGGAACCCTGCGAATTTATTCGTAGGTAATTCAGACTTTGACAGGAAGGTAAGAATTATAAAATTTTATACGATCTTCAGTGGATAGATCCTTTGTCAAAAGATAATGAACCGTACGTATATAATGAATTTCCTGCATCATCTCATCTTCCGGAAATTCCTCTTTAACTTCCTTCCAGATTTGCTCTTTCTCGGCTTCTGTTATTTCTCTCATGGTCGGGTCACCCCCTGCAGTTCAAAATTCTACAACTCCGGAGGAGTTACAATCTCAATAAAATTATATCCCTTTAATATATTAATTAAGTTTATGCCCCTTTTGGTCTTTACTTTAACCAGATGTTTAAAATTCCAACTGGCCAGATAATCAATACCATTTACAACTGCTATGGCAACATGGGTTGCATCATCTATGCTTTTTTCCGGGAATAAACCATGTTTAATATATTCATCAGCCAGTTTACTTGCTTCTTCATTAAAAATCAATATCTGAAAATTTTTGACCAGACTTTCTATTTCTGTACGTCGCTGAATATCAGATGTATTAGTGATTTCTGCCAGAACAATGTCAGAAATAAATATTTCCAGTTCCGGTAAGCATTCATCCCAGAACTCTCTGGTAAGTCGCTGCCTATCAGTAGTTCTATTGTCAAAATATGCACTTGGTACTGTTGTATCCAAATAAACTTTCGATTTTATCATATTTTTATTATACCTCGTCCATTATATAATTTCAATGAGATGTGTCTGAAGCATTATTATTTCCTGTAAATATCATTATAAATAAAACTACAGGATAAACATGCAGTAACAATTATAAAAATCCTGTTCATCCTTTCATACTGTTAATCCCGATTCAGACATTCCCCGGTTCAGACAAAAAAAGAAGAAGGATTTTCTTCTCTCTCCGGTGCCAGGTTTTTCTATTTTCAGAATTAAAAACTTCTGTTATAATATAGTCAGGATTTTGAATTAAGGCGCGTGATAACATGTATTCTACATACAGATTAAATGCCAATGAATTGAATAATAATTTTCTTGATGGCTTAAAAGAGATGTTCAAGGATAAGAATATTGAAATAACTGTTACAGAATACGAAGAGACAGAATATTTACTCGGCAATGATGCAAATAAAAAGAGACTTCTCGAAGCTATAGATAATGTTAACAGTAGAAAAAATCTTATAGAAGCGGACAGTAAGATATTTCAATGAAAAGAGTTGTTTTTGATTTCAAAGCCTTTGAAGATTTCAATGAATGGGCCAGAATAGATAGAAAAATTTATAATAAGATAGTTGAATTAATTAAAGATATTAATAGAAACGCCTATCATGGAACTGGCAAACCGGAACTATTAAAACATGAGCTATCTGGATACTGGTCAAGACGGATAAATGCCGAACATAGATTAATTTATAAGATTGAACCTGAAGAAATAATTATTATTTCCTGTAAATATCATTATCAATAAAATTACAGTATAAATCTGCAGTAACAATTATAAAAATCCTGTTCATCCTTTCATCCTGTTAATCCCGGTTCAGACATTCCCCGGCTCAGACAAAAAAAGAAGAAGGATTTTCTTTTCCCCGTGACGAATATACCATCACACCCTCATAATATAAAACATTCAGATGCTCTTGCAGAAAATGAAAAATTTTTTTGGGAGAGTGTTTGACGATGAAATATAATTTTTTCAGATTACTCCGGGTCAGTCGCCATGATTTTTTCACGTCTCACCACCCTTACATCACTATTTTAAAAGAAAGGAATGATCATTATGGCAAAAAAACTTTTAATTTCCATTGTCTTAATAAGTATTATCTCTGGCATTGTCATAGCAGGTTGCGGTGATAACGGGTCGAACCAGATTGTAGTGCCTGCGACAGGCACTCCGACACAGATAGCAAGTCTTGTAACCATAAAAGGCCAGGCCCTTGAAGTGAACGGCACACCCATACCGAATGCATTCGTTGTATGTGTAAATCTCGGACTGTCCGCTTCTCTTTCCACCCTTGCAGATCAACTCGGAAATTATATATTCAGGAATCTTCCTCCTGGAACTTACAGGATTGAAATATGGAGAACAGAGGGAGAGCATAGTTCTTCTCCCGGAAGTCCCATAGGAGCGGTGAATATTACTGTTACAGAAGGCTCTGTTACCGTTAATGTTACAGTGGGAACCATTGACCCCACGCCGACACCGACTTCGACCAATACGCCCGGAGGGCCGACCAATACACCCGGTGGCCGACCAATACGCCGAGTTCGACCAATACGCCGGGAGGGCCGACCAATACGCCCACTGCTACAAATACGCCGGGAGGGCCGACCAATACGCCCGTGCCTTCTCCTACGATTACATCTGTTAGTCCTTCCTCCGGGGCTGTGGGAGATAATGTTGTTATAACAGGTAATTATTTTATTAATGTTACATCTGTGACTTTTAGTTCGTTCGTAGCAGCAGCAAGTTATACGGTAAATTCTGCGACTCAAATAACTGCTACAGTACCTTCAGAAGCAGTAAATGGTGTAATTACTGTTACTACAGCAACCGGTTTTGCCACTGTTAATTTTACTATGAAGTCGTGGCATGATATAAGCAGTAAATTATCTCCCGGAAGTACTCCTCATCTACTGGATGTCACTTTTTCAGGTAATCACGTATGGATTGCCGGCACTACACCGGGGGAGTTATATTATTCCTCCGATGGTGGGAATAATTTTGCCACTGTCCCACTTCCTGCAGCTAGTTTACGTTCTCGCCTGTCTGCATCAGGTGCTGCTAGCTCAAATGATTATGTCACTTCTCTTTTTATGAAATCCTACGATAATGTCTGGGGAGTAACTCAAATCTCTGATAAAACTGCCGGTAGAGTTCTCCATTGGAATGTTGATGGATCTAGTATATCCTCTGTAGGTAGTGGTTTGATAGGTTTAAATTCAATTCATTTCCCACTATCAGGCAATATTGGATATTGCTGCGGTGGAAGTGCTTCCAGCAGTTATGTAGGAGAAATAAATGCGTCAACTCCGAGCATAACCTCATTCCCAACTCCTTATGGAGGACAGACGGAAGAGCCATTAATAAGTTTTCCTGATCCTTCTGATAAAATTTGGATTGCTTATAATGGTGCGGGCTCTAGTACTATATATGAGTATAATGGTAGTTCATGGGTGCATCCGTATCACGAGATGGGATCTGTTTCTGGATTATGTTTTGTGGATAAATCTAATGGATGGGCAGTTGGAGTTGATCTTAAATCCTCAATGGCGGCAATATTTTATTACGATGGTAGCTCCTGGACTTCCAGGTATATATCTACTGATGACACAATGCAGCTACAAGATGTATTCTTTAGAAATACTACTGAAGGATGGGCCGTAGGATTTAATTCATCAAACCCCAGAAATCTTCTTGTTCTTCATTCAACTGACGGCGGAATAAACTGGACAAAACAACTGGAGACACCTGCAGGTTTGATATCTTTGGAAACTTTAAAAGCAGTTTATTTTTCTTCTGACGGTTCAACTGGTTTTGCAGTTGGGAATAATAAGAAGATATATAAGTATTACTAACAAGTATTACTATAATTTATTATTAAGAAGAGAAGCTGAGGCTTCTCTTCTTAATTCTTAATAGGGACATTTTATATAAATTAATTATAGTTCACACCATGAAAGCACGTCAGTAAGGATACGATAAAAAGGTTTATTCCCTGCCATATATTCCATATTAGCCACAACATTTGCCCCTCTACTGGTATAAATAGAACTGGTGGCAAAAGGAGAAACCTTTGTTCCTGTCCCTTTAACAGTAACAACTGCTCCTATTACATTTATGGGGCCATCAACAGTGATGTCTCCATAGGAATAAATAATTCCCTGAAAGAAAGATTGATTTGGATCTATAAAAAGTGAAGGGTTTTTTGTGAAAATTTTCCAGTTAGATGTTTTCTTATAAAAGAAATCTCCAGATCCTGAATCTTTCATATATGTATCGGAAGCAGGAGCGTTAAACCATGCAGCTACTTCGGGATCTACTACCGAAGGATCTCTTAATTTAGATTTATTGTTGTTCCACCAGACTTCTACTCCTCCAAGTCCTATATTTGATATAGTTTCAGCTCCTGTATCTTTTAAAGCTTTTATTGTAGATTTTACATTCAGAGGTTGATTGAAAAGCCATTCATTACCGGGGGGTGTGCTGTTCCCAATATAGACATTTCCTTCTGAGAATAGCATTGCTCCCTTATCATTACTTTTATTAATTATTGAATATACTTGTCCTTTTACTTCCAGGCTATTTCCCTGGTCGACTCCTCCGCCACTTCTATATCCTGCCGTTATAACACTGCCTCCATATGTTGTTGTGTCGCGATCAGTTACCAGGTTCCCCTTTACCTCCAGAGTTCCATTAACAAATAATTTTTTCCCGTCTACCAGTTTTAGATTCCCATAAACTACCAGGTTTCCATTTACTATAGTATCGGTATTTACAATTAATGTCGGAAAATTTCCGGTTGAAGCTGATTTATTTCCTGCCACATATTTTTTATTCAATGGAATTGCAGGAGTTGGCAGACATGTTTCTTCAGGCCTGTATGATACTTGATTGGCATCTGAAGTATCCAGATATTCTGCACTATTGGCATCTAATACACCCAGAGGTTGTGTAGTATTTAGATTTGGGGTGCCTGATACGATCGGTACAGAATTGCAGTCTGCAATATCGACAATGTCTGCTATATCCCACTTCTGAATATCAACAGGTGCGGCAGATGAGACTTTATTTCCATCCGGTATTGACGGAGCGGTAACAGTATGTACTGCCCTCAGAGTACTTCCGTTAAAGAATTTGAAACTGTTAGGATCACCATAATAAGTCAGGTTATTATTGGCCTGTATTGAACCTGCTACAGGTTCTGCTGACGTTATATCATTAATTCCGTTCAATATAAGTTTTGTATTCGGATCTATTACTATATTACCTTCATTAGACGTAAAATCGGCATCCTTATCACAGCACATACCCATAGCTACTCCGGGATTATTCCTTACTATAGCCCTGATAACCCTCTTGTATCCTCTGTAAGTGCCTTCTCCTATGATTACAATCGTATTACCCGGCACATTGGGGTCACATACGTAAGGAGCAAAATTTGCTGTTGTTGGATTTGGATTTGACAGATTTTCTGCGTACATATACTTGCATGAAGCCTGACTCATATCAAGAGAAGGATTGTCTATTGTCACATTGTAAGGCCCATGGACAGGAACAGACGACAGGGGCGTAGGTGTCGGCCCCGGCGGGTATGGTGTAATAATAGATGTGGACATATGGTTGAAATCATACATGTTGTAATTAATAGCCGAAGTGGCAAGATTGAGAGCTTCAAATCTTGCTCTTACATTTCCCGTAGTTCTCAGATTGCCTGTGCTCAGAGACACAATGGCAAGAGAGAGTATGAGCAGTATTATTAATATTGACAATACCATAATAAGTGCTATGCCCTTATTCTCATAGAGTGAAATACTTTTTTTCATAAATTTGACTCCTTAATTGTCTGAACCGGGATGCGCAGGATGAAAGGATTAACAGGATGTGCTGGCCTGTAGTTTGATGCTTTCTCCCTTTCTCCCGGTAATTGTCTGAACCGGGATTTATGGGATTAAAGGATTAACAGGATTTACTTGCCTGGAGTTTTGTCACTTTTCCCTTTCTCCTGATAATTCCGGGTGAATTATTTGTTTTATAACCGTATATAAAAAGTTGGTGTAAATTGATTTTTAAATTTCATAACTTGACCTCTTCTTATATTTACATAATATCATATTTTAATGTTCTAGAAAAGATATTTGTTTTTTTATTTTTAATTTATTTTTGATGTATATGGAAAATTCCTGTACTATGGGCAGTGCCGGTAAATGAATTTTTTACAGGAAAATTACTCCTTTGTAAATGGAGTTGTAAATGAATATGGTAACAAGAGCTGAATTCGCGAGGTAAATTTTCAATTTTTATGAGTTAAGGAAATGCATGTAATATTATATTCTGGATTGATAGGAAAAATCCTTTAAATGTGTGAAGTGGAGTTTTTTTTGATTAAAGGACTTTTTCGATAGTTCGTATGGTATGATGTAGTTGAATTTATTTGGAAATCCTTTTACTTGTAATTTCTTCCTTAAGCTTCTCCGTTATCCACATTCTTACTAAAGTAAGGTAACCAATACCCTTCCCTGTTGCTATTTTTTTTAATATTTCTATCTGCTGGGAGTCCAATCTTAATGATACCAGTTTTTTTGGGGGCTTTGCAAATTTTACATTTTCAGCTAATGTTAAATCTTCATTAAATTCATCAAGCGAATGGTTGTCCCAGAAGTTAACTTCTTCTTCCTCAGTATTAAATTTTGGTATTTTCATTTATTACACCGGCTTTCAAATCTTTTTCTTTCAGAACCAGTCATATCTCTGGCAGTAATTGGTCTTATTTTTCCTTTCCCCAGATATTCACTTACGACAAAAATATATTGTCCGGAAAAAGTCTGACCCAATATATAATAACGATTATTTCTCCCTCTTTCTATTCTCGGGATTATATCATCATTAAAGCAAACTTCTTCTACTTCTTCAGGAGTAATATTGTGTCTTGATATGTGATTTATATTAAATTCATCCCAATGTAAATTTTCTATAATCATTACTATTATTATAAAATGAAATACAAAAGATGTCAACGAAGGAGATTTTGAAAAATGTCATAATATAAATTATTCTATCTTCCTTTTTTATCACCCTGTTTTATTATATCATAAAATTATAAAGAAATATAAAAAATCTAAGAGCCTTTTTACTTGAATGTTACAGTGGAAAAAAATATATCAATTTTGATATAATATAAAATATGAACCTGGAAATTGAATTTTATGAAAAAAACTATGAAATTGCCTGTAAGAGTTCACTCTTTTCCACTTTTATGTTAAAATATAATTATGAGAAAATTAAAATTATACCTTGACACATCTGTTATCAACTTTTTATTTGCCGAAGATGCGCCGGAAAAACAGAGAGTAACTCAGGAATTTTTTGACGGTTCTGTATCTCAGGGAAAATTTGATATTTATGTATCAGATGTTGTTATAGGAGAAATAAAAAATACAAAAGATATAGATAAGAGAAATAACTTGCTGGCAGTAATATATAAATATAACCTGAATATTTTGTCCATTTCAGAAGAGGCTATAGAACTGGCAGATGAATATTTAAAACAATCAGTTATTCCGGAGAAAAAAGTTGAAGATGCAAGGCATATAGCTATAGCTACTGTAAATGGATGTGACATGTTATTAAGCTGGAATTATAAACATCTTGCAAATATAAATAAAGAAAAGAAAATACAGATAATAAATATTCAGCAGGGTTATAATTACCCTGTAAGATTATCCACGCCAATGGAGGTGACAGGGGAATGAATGTATCTAAATCATTAAAAGAGGTATGGGATTGGAAAGATGCTTTATATGAAGAGACTAAAGATATGAGTAAAGAGGAGTTAGTTGAGTTTTTTAACGGAAATACAAAAGAATTTCTGGCTACTATGGGTTATAAAAAAAATCCGGTAAAAGAAGGCATTTATAAATTAGAAAAAATAAATGTTGTTACGACCGCTCGTTGAAGCGTTTACCATTACCGATGTCGCTGTTTTGAACACGAACTTTAAATAGAGTAAATCCTGTTCCCCGGATATGGTCTCCAGGAAATTCTCGTGCCTGAAGTTTTTTTATAACAGGTTGAATATCAGAACGAATATGACGGTATTTTTTAGAAAAGTTCAGATTTTTTTAAATGTTTAATAATATTTTCCTTGACCTTTTTCCATGATAGTTTTATTAACATCTTTGGTGAAGGTTCTCTTTCTGCATCTTCAAAATAAATCAGTGATTTAAAAAGATGATAATTGTTAGCCACTTCCACTCCATATTTTTCTTCATATTTTTTCAATAATTCTGTTAAAGAAAAATGTTTCTCCAGTATTATACAGAGATCAATAAAATTTTTTTTACTTCCTCTGCCTGAAATGGCATTTAATTTCATAACCCCTATATCAAGGATATGAGCTATATGGAGATATTTAAGGTCTGTAGTACTGGCAAGAAGAGGGAAGGTTATGTGAAAAAAGGATATTTTGAGTTCATCAGTCATTAAATGAAGAGTATTTTTTGCTTCAGATAAAAGATAGACATTGCCCAGATTTTTCATGTAATCCGTGATTTTGTTATTTTCAAATATGTGAGACGAGAAAAAATCAAAGTTTATTGATTGTCTGTGGCCTGTTTGCAGGGAAAGACCTGTTCCGCCTGCCAGATAAAAATTATCAAGCCACTCCTGTTCGGGAAGAAGGTAAAATAATTTTTTTTGCTGTTCCGGTAATATATCAGTATATAAATTACTTTCCATATATTGTCTCCCAGAAATTTCTGGTTTTTTTATCCAGATTTTTACTTTCTTTTACAACTTTTTTAATAAATCTCCTGGACGAAATATAGAGTAACCATTTTATTGCTTCCATATTACCGTAATTAAGAAGACGTTCTGCTATAAAAAAGGAATATTTTTTCCACGTTAATTTTTCGAAATCGCAATCCCAGAAGTAATGCCTGAACTCAACTGGAAGGGTAATTTGTTTTTTTGAAGTTTTTTTATCAATAGAATTAGAAATCATGCTTCATACCTCATCCGGCATTGAATTCCACCCCATAATTTATACCAAATTGCTTTAATTAAACTGAATAATTTGAATAATAGGTAAATACTGTCTGCCTGCCTGATGCTCCTCCGAAAAAAATCTAAACTGGAACGTTTATAACAGTTACAGCTTATATCATGCTACTTTACATTATAAT
>JAKPQU010000623.1 GCA_029555925.1 Bacillota bacterium | reverse complement strand
TTTCTATAGTATTAGAAATTAAATAAGGGCTAATTTATTGTCTGTAAAACAAATTAAATAAGGCAAATTATTTTTCTTCGTAAGAGCCTGTCAGGCAGAAGCTGATAAATGGTTACGAATTTACCTGTTACGGTACTTAGTTTCATAACTATCCATAAATAATGACCTCGTAATGTGTAAAGCGTAATGCATGATGCGCAGGGATTAAACCCGTCACTCGTCACGCGTTACGCGTCACGACGACTTAAATTCTAATAAGTTATGAAATACACTATATATTGACAAAATAAACAGCTTTGTTAGAATAATAATTAAATGTCAGATCCTATGCGGATAATTTAGCAAAGGAGTGATTTCATGAAAAAAATCATTAATTTATTATTAATATCCTTAATAATACTTTGTTTCACCCGAAATCTCTTTGCCCAGGACAGATTTTTAAAAGCGGAAACAAGATATTCAAATGATTTCACAGACTGGAATATAATACTTCAGATGGGAAGCGCCACTCTCAGGACAGTATTTTCAAAAGACATGAGCTCATGGGATGTTTTTCTTCCCGACAGTTCCGGGAAAATAAGCACTGTTTTTTCAGGAGATCCGTCCAGATGGGAATATTACAGCTACGGTAAAACCATTAAAATAGAAACGGTATTTATAAATGATTTTACAAGCTGGTATATCAGAGGGAATAATGTGGAACTCAGGGCATCAACAACATTTTCAGGCGATTATTCAAGCTGGTACGTAACAGGTGCCGGAACCATGAGGGTAGAATGTGTATACTCGGGCGATATAGGAACCTGGTATATAGATGACGGTATGACTCAGGTATCGAATGATATGAAAATGGGTGCCATTTTTGCCTGTATTATAAGTGCCATTCAGAATAAGTGTAAGGGTGTACTGAGACCCATTTGTCAAGACACATTTTCTCTGATAGTCTTCCGTTAGTACTTTGATTTAGAAAAAATGGCTTGTTTTCGAGGTTTTAGCAATTTAAAAAAGCTAGATATTTCAATGTCAATTTATAATCAAAGTATTAGCGGAACAGCATCTATTCCTTAACGTTACAATATAAGATTTTGGTTACTAATTTATCTGTTACGGTAATTATGAAATATAATCGAGGAGCCGTCTGTTTATCTCCTCAATCCTGTTACAGAGTATCTTCGACAGATTAACTGAAAGGTCAGGATATTTTTTCAGTATGAAAAGGAAATCATCTTTAGATATAGCATATACTTCTGCCGTCTCAGAGTAAACACCGGCAGAAAGAGACCGTGGAGATCCAGAGATTACACCCATTTCTCCTATGACATCACCGGGAAAGGATATGGCGTATTCAATCATATTTATGCCGTCAAGGTCCCTGTAAAGAAGGATCTCTCCCGATTTAACTATATAAACCTCTCCGGGAACATCTCCATAGTCAAACAAAACATTTCCTTTTTTATATTTTTTCAGTTTAAATTTTTTTGCCACAAAAGCCAGCTGTTTTTTGCCGAGAACACTGAAAAGAGGAATAAAAGGAAGTAGTTCAGCTTTATTTTTCTTCTTTATCTCTTTAAAAGAATTACTGTCAGAAGATTTCTGTATTGAAAAAAAAGCAGACATTATCCTGGCCTCTATATTTTTTCTTAAAGCTTCCAGTTCATCTTCCGTCATTTTTCCGGTAATTTTCATATATAAACCCTCCTTAAATTCATAACGCATGACGTGTGACGCAAGGATTATGTATGAAGGAATTTAACAAAAGGAAATTTCCTTTATTTAAAATTACTTAACATATAGTTAGTTTCATAACAACGGCCATGGCCGGTTCGGTCACAAAGAACAATAAAAATCCATTCTTCCCGTAACGTGTTACGCATTACGATTCTCATATAAAGACGTATAAAGAGTGAATAATGAATATAATATCTTATTCTTTTCATCTTTCACTTTTCACTATAATTATACAGGTTCAAAGATTAATTATCAACAAAGAAAATTTTATCGATAAAATTAACATTTTGTTAACAAATTCTCTCTACTTTCTTCACCTGAAATAAATTATAATAGAAACAGGACAGGATTTACAGAAAAGGAGAGGAATAAATCTACACAGAATTTATAGTTAGTTTCATAACTATCCATAAATAATGACCTCATAATGCGTGATGCGCAGGGATTAAACCCGTTACGCGTCACGACGACTTAAATTCTAATAAGTTATGAAATACACTATAATTCTCCGGTTCTTCGGAAACGATAAAAAATTACAGGACTTTATAAAAAATTCTGTAGTTTTTTTATCAATAAAAAGTTAGCCAAAAGTTAACAATTTGTTAACAATTAGAATCTTATTTTTACTGAAGAAATACAGTATAATTAAGCTTGAGAGAAGGGATAGCATTTATTAAGAGGAGGCATCGCCAATGGAAATAAATAATATTGACAAAACACAACTCAGATATAAGCTTGGAAATAAAAAATTCTCGGTAGAAGTGTCACCTGACAAAGTAGATATAGCCTCTAAAATAGCCCACAGCAGCGGAAACAATGAAAATTTTTTAATAAGTGACAAACAGTTAAAAAATTTTCTCAGAGAACAAAATATCCTCAAAGATCCCTCCACATGCAAAGTAGATACCAAGAAAATATTGAAAGATTTCAAGATATCCATGCAGGGCCAGCCCCTTCCTCAGAGAGATGCCTATCATTCCTACGAACAGGTAATAGGAGAACTGAAAGGCCTGGAAGCAAAATATCCTGATATCGTAAAAACTGTATCTCTGGGAAAAACTGCCGAAGGAAGAGATATAATGGCTGTAAAGATAAGTAAAGGAGCCAGTGGAGATACAGGGGATAAACCAGGCATGCTTATTACTGGGTGTCACCATGCAAGAGAGTGGATGGCAATGGAAGCCCCCCTTACTATAGCAAAAAATCTGGCAGAAGGTTATGGAACCGATGAAAAGATAAAAAACAGGGTGGATAATGCTGAGATATGGGTAGTTCCCCTTGTAAACCCGGACGGATATGAATATAGCAGAACAAAAGATCCTTTCTGGAGGAAAAACAGAGATCCCATCCATAAAGAAGATATTCCTCAAGAAATAGCAAAACAGTTGAAAGCCGATAAAAACGGTGTGGTTGCCTATGGAGTGGATCCGAACAGGAACTACTATGACGGCAATCCTGACCATATGGAACTCTACAGGCCGGCAGGTGATACTGCTGAAAGTACATGGGATGATTTCGGCTATGCTACAAGCGATAATCCAAAACAGGAAACCTACAGAGGGCCAAAAGGCGCTTCAGAAAAAGAAGTTCAGGCTATGCTTGGACTGTGGCTTAACAGGAAAAACATAAAAGGAATAGTAAACCATCATTCCTATGGAAATAAAATCATGTATCCGTGGGGTGTAACACAGGAACATGTAGCAAATGAAAAACTTTATAAAGAAATAGCAGGTAAGATGCAGAATGCTTCAAAAGAAGATGGGTATTCGGTAGAACAGTCATCAGGTATGTACCCTGCGTCGGGTGATCCTGATGATTTTGCCCATGCAAACGGAAGACTTTCCTTTACCATAGAATTAGGAGATAGTTTCCAGCCAGACCCGTCTGATATGGGACATATTGCCAGAAATGTATATAATGCCAATATGGCTTTTCTTGACTGGATGTTAGATAATAAAGAGAAACTTAACACACTGGAGAAACAAAAACTTCCATCTGAAAATAAGAGCCCTGAAATTACTCTGTAATCATAGGCAATCGGCAATCTGACTGACAGCAGGGACAGCCCCCGGAAGGTTATCCCTGCTTATTTTTTTTCTCCCTTTCCAGAGTATACATGGTTTTTTCTATTTCTTCCCCGAGATTGACAAGTTCTCCCAGTTTATAAATGAGCCTTTTCCTTAATTTTCTAAAACTGGCAGAATAATCAACTGTATAATAATCAAGATTATTCTTTAATTTTTCCAGATTATTCAGTTCATCTATTTTGCGAAGATATTGTTCAAGTTTTAAGGTTAACTCCTCCAAAATTTTCTGCCCCTGTTCTGTTAAAGAATAATTCTTCCGGGTATTCTCAAGATCATGGAGAAAGGAGTTGTAAATGTCTCTGTAATTCATAAAAAATAACCCCGAAATATAAAGGATATTTGTCCATAGTAATTATACTTCTATGGATAAATATCCTTTTATTTTTTTACAAATAATTTTGAATATTCGGACATTTTACACTAGAGCGGCATTTCTTATTTTTTTTCTTGCCCTCTGAAGAGCATTATCTACAGATTTCACTTCACACCTGAGAACCTGAGCTATTTTTTCATAGGACTCACTTTCCAGATGGAGTGCCACAACATTTCTCTCAAAACTGGATAGTTTTTCTCTTATGACTTTCTTCAAATCCTGAGAAAGTTCATAGTAAATAACCTCTTTATCCGGTTCAAATACCCTGTTATCTGAGACGACATCAAACATTGTCTTGTTGCCGTCATTCTCATCATATACATATTTATCAAGGGATATATAAAAGTTCAAGGGTTTATGTTTGGGGCCGCTGGCTTTTTTGGCAGTAGCCATAATCTGTCTTGAAACACATAATCTGGCGAACTGAGAAAAAGAAATAGATTTTTCCTGATTAAAATCCCTTATAGCTTTATAGAAACCAAACATACCTTCCTGAAAAACATCTTCCCTGTCTGAACCCATAAAAAAATAATTTGATGCTATAGATCGTATTACAGGATAATATTTCCTGAAAAGATATAATGTAGCTTCATCATCACCTGATTTCGCCATATATACTACATCAATTTCATCTTTATCTGCAAATTTTTTTATTAAATCCTTGTCTATAAGTCTTCTTGCCACAGAAAACACCTGCTTTCTTAAAGATAAACCGAAATTTTTCTACATTTATATTAATGATTATTATATTATATTCAAACTAAACTTGTCAACAATTATTTAACTACAACAAACAATCATTATATATTATGCATAAAATTAAATATTGTTTACTATTAAATCATTCAAGATTACACATTCCACTGAAAATACAGAGTGCTTCCAATAAAGTAACCCAAAAAATAATTTCAACAGTAACTATTTCGGAATAAAAATTTATGACTATACAGGGCAAAATAAACAGGATTGTCTATAATGAAAATAGAAGTGCAATTTCCGGGCCAAATATGGGGTAAAAATATTATTTCCCGGATTTTTTTAACAGTTCAAGAGAAGCCTGCAACCTGGCTTTCACTTCGGAAGTTTTTTCTTGTTTAAGAGCTTTCTCCAGCTCAGCTACAGCTTTTTTATCACCTGTTCTGGCGATAGAATCTGAAGACCATGCCCTTATGGTTCCATCTGTATCTTTTAAAGAAATAAGCAGTACAGGGATAGCTTTTTTATCTTTTAATAAACCAAGGGCACAGATTGCCTCTATTCTTACCTCGGGTGTTTCATTTTTCATGGCAACTTTCTTCATGAGTGGCTCAACAGCTTTTTTATCACCTAACTGTCCCAGAGCAGAAGCTGTCTTTGCCCTGACATCAGGATCGTAATCATCCAGAATTTTTATAAGAGCAGGTACTGATTTAACATCTCCCAGCAACCCAAGAGCTATAACAGCTTCTTTTCTTACAGTCTGGCTCTTATCCTGAAGAGCTTTAATAAGAGGGCCAAGAGCTTTTTTATCACCAATCTTACCAAGGGAAAAAGCCGCCTTTGATCTTACATACTCATCTTTATCTTTAAGTGCTTCCAGAAGAGGTTCGATTGATTTCTTATTATTTATCCAACCGAGAGCAGAGGCAGCTTCTCCTCTTACCTGTGGTTCACTGTCTTTCAAAGCAAGGATAAGAGGATCGGCGGCTCTGCCATCTCCTGCATCCCCCAGAAGATAGGCAGATTTTTGCCTGATTATTTTATTATCATTTTTCAGACCTTCTATTAAAAAGGGGACACTCTTTTCCCCCATCTTTCTTAGTTCAATTTCCGCACCTGTAATAACATCTTCTTTATCGCTTCCCAATCTGCGGATCAGAGCTTCAGGGCTCTTATCCTGTTTATCACTTTCTCCTTTACAACTGCATATAAAATTAAAGACTAATAATAAAATTATTAAATAAACAGCATTTTTCAAATTACCTGCCCCCTTTATGCTCGTAACGCGTCACGCGAGGAAGAAAATCTTTAGATTATACTGATTATATAAAAAATTATCTCTCATTGCAAGTCCTGTATGTGTTATAGATTGTCAGGATTGCGTTAAAAAATGACAGGTGATTTTATATACAATGGAAAAAAATTTTTATCACGGAATATTCAGAGTGAAAAGTGAAAAAATTATATTTTACTTACTAACAGACATGACCGGAGCGGTCACAACCAAATATGAAAATCAACATCCAGTGAAGGTGCAAACTTCATCATTTTCATATAAATTTACCTGTAGCGGTAATCATGCTTCGTTGTGGTCGAACAGGTCATGGTTGTCAGTCATTGTAAAAAGTTACTGTGAAAATTTCAATTCTTTATATCCACTATCTTCATCGTTTTCCCTTGTAAATTTTACATCTTTTATATTGCCGATAACTATTTCTGCGGTGGTGTAAATCTTTGAGCCTGCCATCAGATGTCCTCCGTACGTTCTTCCTTCTCCGTCAGAAATAGATATATGAATATGTGAACCGCCTGTAGAAGAAAGAGTTCCCGTAAGAGAAATTATTTCGAAATGTCCCTTTAATATTGCTGTTTCATTTTTATTGGCGAATCTTATAGAGCCTTCAGTAAGGCTTCCACAGCAGGTTATAATATAGCCTGCTTCAAGATTATGTTCTTTAGCGAATTTATCCAGTTCTTCCTTCAAATCATGGCCAGGTCTGAGTCTTAACCCGTAGATTTCTGTGGTGCATGGGCCGGTAAATTCAGGTTCTTTAATGGATGCTCCTGCAGTTGTTTTACCTGCAAATAAAACAGACATAAAGAAAGAAAAAAATATTAATATAAAGATTTTTTTACCACTTTTATTAAGCTTAACTCTGAACATTCTTTCTGACTCTTTCAAGGGTTCCGGATTTCATAAATTTCGATGCTTCTTCAAGGGCTTGCTTCTGACTCTTTTCATAAAGGGACATCATTATAGAAGCTTCCTGATTGAAACCGTTCTTATGAAGCCATTCATAGGCTATATATTTATCCTGCGCCTGCCCGTAGACATTTACGAGATCTGTCATTGTTTTTACATCTTTTTCACTGAATCCGAATGTATCTTCTGTGGCATTCATGGAATTAAGGAGTTTCCTCAGAGATTTACGTCCTTCATGGAATGTTTCAGGATCTTTATGCTGAAGCCCTACCTCTTCTACTGTGTCTAACAGTTCACCTATATTTTTACTCAGAAGTTCTCTGTCTTTTGCTTCCAGTTTATGTGGCTTTGAACTTTCCGGCTCTTCCGGGTTCCTTAAAATTTTCAGGGCCTTATCCATATCTTCTTTTCGGAAATCCTTATAAGTTTCCTGGAAATTTTCAGCCTGTTTATCTCTGTATTCATCAATTTCTTTCTGAATCTTCTCCGGTATTTTACCATCGGGACAGATTTTTTTCAGTTCTGTTTCAATAACGGATATATCTTTATATTTCCCGAGACTGCTTGCAAGGGACTGAATTTTCTTCATAGATTTTTTAAAATCTTTTCTGTCATAACTGCCTTCAAATGCTTCTGCTACAGGCTGAAATGCTCTTATCAATCTTCTTATATTGGACCTGTCCACTTCTTCCGGTGTCGGATGTTTGCCCAGTTCTTCAACGGTTTTTTCCATGGCATGCAGGGCGGGGAAGAGCTTTTTCTCCATTGTAGGATAAAGAGGCTCGTCTCTTTTTTCAGCTTCAGGTAAAGAGCCGTATATGTCTGTTGTACCTTCGAGAAAGAATTTTTTCTCCTTTGCTGTTTCTTCAGAAGATTTTCCTTTAGTTTTTTCAGAAGACTTTTCTTCAACCTGTGAAAAATTACTGTCTTTGTAAAATTTTGCAGTTTCTTCCAGATGCCTGTTCAGGTTTTTTTGATCTACCTTCTGAGAAGAAACTGAAGCCTGCTGCATCCCTGCCAGTCTCTGGCCTGCTTTTGTTCCGTAATTACTGGCTATTAAATATTGATCATTTGATTGTATATTCATGACTTTTATCTCCCTTATGTTCAGATTTTAAAGGGTGGTGGGTTAAGAAACCCGGAATCCCAAACCTGATTTATAGTTAGTTTCATAACTATCCATAAATAATGACCTCGTAATGCGTAAAGCCTTATGCGTGATGCGCAGGGATTAAACCCGTCACGCGTTACGCGTTACGACAACTTAAATTCTAATAAGTTATGAAAACACTATAATTAAGATAGAAACTATGACATGTTAAAAATAACATATAAAAAAATACAAGTAAATATAGGAGAAGTTAAATTTTTGTTAATTTTTTATTGAAAATTTTATCTGTAATATTACTGCTCTCTCCCGTCACGCGTGACGAGAGCCTTACCTCGGTAACAGTAAAAAACTGTCACGGAATTCCTCTCTCTGTGACAGTTCTTCTTGTAAATTAAATTATTTTTCCACGCCTGCTTCGATTTTTACCTGAAATTCTGACGGTTCTGCTTCTCTTTCTTCTTTTATTGCAAACCAGTGAACTTTTTCTCCTGATTCTATGAGCTTTTCCACTGTTCCTTTTACTGCTTCTTCAAAGCTCTGGTTTGAATTACCAACAACTTCCATCATTTTAATCATTATAGAGTCCTCCACTAAATAATACTATTTTTTATCCAGTCCCATTTTCTTGAAGATTTCGGTGGCTTTTCTTATAACATCATAATCTTTATCGGATGTTTCGCAATAATGACTTGTTTTAATTAATTTCCTCAGTTCTTCTGTTTCTTTCTTCCCTCCTACTGACAGATAGGCTTTTTTTATAAGTTTTATTTTCTCTGACGGTATTTCCTTTCTGATGACAATAGGACCTGTAGGAATCGGTTCGGATTTTTTTATTATTATTATATCCTTCAGTCTTGGATCCTTATTATCCAAAAATAATCTGCTGTATACTGCGCCTCCGTCTACATATCCGTTGTACACAGCCAGAAAGGCTGCTTCATGATCCCCTGTAAACAGATATGAAGAAAAAAAGTTTAAATTTTTAATGCCACTGTCTGCCATCATAGATACAGGTATAAGATAACCTGACGTTGAGTCTTTATCGGTAAAAGCAAATTTTTTACCTTTCAGGCCGGTAAAATTTTTGATGCCGCTGTCTTTTCTTACTATAATACAGCTTCTGTATGTAGGGGCTTTTTCTGTTATAAAATTTGGCTGTACCAAAGGAATAACGCCTGCTATCTCATGCGCTTCTATATAGGAAAGAGCACCCAGATAAGCCATGTCTACTTCTCCGTTTTTCAATCCGTTTATAATTTCTTCATAGGACTTTTTTGTATCTATTTCTATCGGAATGCCTGTCTGATCGGTAATATAATCTGCAAGAAGCTGCCATCCTTCTATAAGTTTTAATTCACTTTCTATCGGTATGCAGCTCAATACAAGTGGCTTTTCTTCTGGTTTATTTGCAGAAGTAGGAACGGTAACAGGCGTATCTATTGCTGTTTCTCTCCTGCAGGAAGATAATAGAAGAATAATTAATATAAGTAACAGGAAAAATATCTTTTTCATAATTTATTTTAGCTACTGGCAGTCAGTCATTAGCAGACACTTATCACCCTGTTCAAATTATTTTTGCAGGGGCCGGGAAGCCCCTGCATGTTAATGTTATTTTATACCGAGTCTGTTTTTTTCACAGTGAATCCAGAACCTGTGAAGTCCCTTGTAATGTGCCATTTTTTCTGGTACTTCAGCAGGAACTCTGAAATATCTTCTTACGGCTTCTTCCAGGACTGCTTCGAATTTTTCACCTGAGAAATATTCAAGAGCTTTTGTGTCAAAATCTGCCAGATGTTCTTCACAGAATTCGTTGAATTTCTTTGTTTCAAAATAGTCATCGGCAATCTTTTCATATTTATCCAGCTTTTCCTGATAGGAAAGACCTTTTTTCTTAGCCTCTTCTAGAACCTTGTAGTATTTGCTCCATTCATTCATGAAATTGAGCTTCTGATGTCTCGGGTGGAAAGCGCAGTATATAAGCCATTTTGCCATGGCTTTTACAACGCCCGGGAAATAATAATGAAGAGATATGACATCACTGTCAGGATAGGCATTGGCAAAGTCTATAACATAGATTTTATCATCGTCTTTAGATATTAAAGCTTCACAGGAATTGTGATCCCACCCGTAAAAAGCATTTATTATCTTTATTATCTGTACTATTTCTTTTCTTTCTGCATCTGTAATGAAATTATGTTCTATAGCTTTTTCAGCACTTCTGATATATCTGTCATGAGAATATTTGGAGTCTGCATTATAATGCATCGGCATTATTTGTGGGCCTATACCTACAGAACGGACGAATTCCTTGTAATTTATACCATGCTGAAGATTCTGAGGTTTTTCTCCTGATTTATCATAGGCTTTCTGTAATTCTTCTCCGTTTATAACCTTTTCTACACCGACCCATCCGCCTCCGTCCTGGGGTTTTAAAAAGGCAGGATAACCTACTTTTTCTCCGATGTCCTGCAAGTTGAAAAGTTCATGATCTTCAAAAATAAGATCCTTATGGATGGGTACCTTTACTTTCGGATCATCCAGTTCCGAATAATCCTGCTGGGGAATAGCCCATGTGGGAGGTATATTTATACCAAGTTCACTCATCTGGCCATAGCCAGAATTTTTATCGATAGTTTTAAAAGAAAACATATTGTAGATCAGGTGAACCTTTGTGGACAGTATTGTAAACAGACTATTTCTGTGAGGATTCCAGTGAGAACCTCTGTTCATTATAACATCAAAATGAGTATCTGCTGCGTTCAGAACATCATAGGGTTTACACTTTACCCTTTCTGTTACCACATCATATTCCTGTGATTTAATTTTTATTTTCGGATCAATATAAGCTATGAGATTTTCAAGAGATCTCAGAAAAGCATAGTGATTGGGATCCATAAGACCTATGTACTTTTTCTTTGTTTCCATTATAAAAACATCTCCTTATTGTTTAAAATAAATGAAATGTTATTATTCTATCAAATTAACAATATTCCTTTATTTTTACATCTTTAATGATGAAACACTGGCCGGTAGCTATTTTTTAAAGTGGAAATAAATTTTTTATAAGTCATATTGACTTTTATTTTTATACTGGTATAATAGTACTACAATACTAGTATTGGAGGATAATAAATTGTCTTCTGTAATAAAAATATCTGAAGCAGCATCTCTGGCATTGCATACTATGGTAGTTCTTGCAAAGAACAGGAATAAAATTTTTACAACGAAAGATATTGCTGTTTTGCTGAATGCCTCCAAGGATCATCTGTCAAAGGTACTTCAAAGGCTTGAAAAGGAAGAGTTTATAGTTTCGGTGAGAGGCCCGAAGGGTGGCTTTAAAATCGGGAAGAATAAAGAAGATCTTACCCTTCTTCAGATTTATGAGGCTATAGATGGTCCTCTTTTGTCAACTCATTGCCTGCTGGGTAATCCGATATGCAACGGAACAAATTGTATCATGGGAGATTTAAACAGGATAAATATTCAGGTAAGAGATTACTTGACGAATACGAAACTTTCCGGCCTGGCCTATGTCTGTGAAGATAAAAAGCCCGGCGATATGGCTTCTGTATAAGTTATTCTAAAAAAATAGAACATATTAAAATTTTCGGGAGGTGATTTTTAAAAGTCCTGTTGGTGCCATCAGAAAATATTGTACCGGATATTTTGCAGGGATCAGTTCCTCGCGTCACGCATCACGCGTCACGACTATAATCATTGGAATATTTACCGTTATCAGTAATTAGCTATGGATTTTTATCTTTAATCGGTTGAAAATATGTTAAAAATTGGAAGGAGAGAAATAATAATGAGTATGTTTTGTTATCAATGTGAACAGACGGCAAAGGGAACAGGTTGTACTGTTATGGGAGTATGCGGAAAAGATGAAAGAACGGCCAATCTGCAGGATCTTCTTATATATACGTGCAAGGGAATTTCCATGTATGCCCACAGGGCAAGAGAACTGGGGGCAAAAGATCATGAAATCGATAAATTCATCCTGGAGGCACTCTTTACTACAGTAACAAATGTTAATTTTGACGAGGATCGCATTAAAGGCTGGATTCTTACGGGAGTAAAGGTAAGAGATAAAGCGAAAAATCTTTATGAGTCGGCATGTAAAGAGAAACATATTACACCGGAAAAACTGGAAGGCCCTGCTTCCTTTACACCGGCAGAAACAAAAGAAGAACTTCTGAAACAGAGCACGGATGCAGGTATAAAGAAACTTATGGAATTGCAGGGAGATGTTATTGCAGGTCTTCATTTCCTGCTTGTTTACGGTCTTAAAGGAACTGCCGCCTATGGAGATCATGCCGCCATACTCGGTAAAGAAGATGACGGAGTTTATGCGTTTTTCCATAAGGCATTGAATTTCCTGGCAGGGAATCCCTCTTCTGTGGATGACCTTCTTCCTATGATTTTAAAATGCGGCGAAGTAAATCTTAAAGTTATGGAATTATTGGATGCAGGAAACACTGAAATCTACGGTCATCCTGAGCCTACAAAGGTTCGTGTCTCGGCAGTAAAAGGTAAATGTATTTTAGCTTCAGGCCATGATCTTAAAGATATGGAAGAACTCTTAAAACAGACTGAAGGAAAAGGAATTAATGTATATACTCACGGTGAAATGCTTCCTTTAAATGCCTATCCCGGACTTAAAAAATATAAACATCTGGTAGGAAATTACGGCAGTGCATGGCAGAATCAGCAGAAGGAATTCGATCTATTCCCCGGTGCCATAGTTATGACTACAAATTGTATACAGAAGCCGAAAGATACCTATAAAGGCAGAATATTTACCTGTGGCCTTGTCGGGTGGCCCGGTGTGACCCATATTAAAAACAGGGATTTTACGCCTGCCATAGAAGCTGCCCTTAAAGCGGAAGGTTTTAAGGAAGATGAGCCGGAAAAGACAATAATGGTCGGTTTCGGACGTAATACGGTAATGAGTGTGGCAGATAAGGTCATACAGGCGGTAAAAGACGGAGCTATAAAACATTTCTTCCTCATAGGCGGCTGTGACGGCGCAAAACCGGGAAGAAATTATTATACGGAATTCGCCCGGAAAGTGCCCGAAGATTGTGTCATACTGACCCTTGCCTGCGGAAAATACCGTTTCAATAAGCTGGATTTCGGTGATATTGGAGGTATTCCGAGATTGCTCGATATGGGCCAGTGCAATGATGCCTATTCTGCCATTCAGGTAGCGGTAGCTCTTGCAGGTGCATTTAATACCGATGTAAACAGCCTGCCTCTGTCCATGGTTCTGTCATGGTATGAACAGAAAGCGGTCTGTATACTTCTTACCCTGCTCCATCTCGGTATCAAAAATATAAGGCTGGGCCCGAGTTTACCTGCTTTTATAACACCTCCTGTATTGCAGGTTCTGGTAGACAAGTTTGCCATAAAACCCATATCTACGCCTGATGAAGATTTAAAGGCGATTCTGAAGAATTAATTTTTATAATAAAGGCGGCCAGTCCGGGCCGCCTTTATGTGTTGTACGCCCGACATGACAGGGACTGAAGGATTGACCATGAAAGCAAAAATGGAAAGAGAAAAAAAGACAATTGAAGCCATGTTTTTCATATACTGTAAGGGTATCCATGAAACAGAAGTTATTCTCTGTGAAGACTGTAAGAATCTTCTGGACTATGCTTTTATGAGGCTGGATATGTGTCCTTTTAAGGACAAAAAGCCTGTCTGCGCAAAATGTACTGTGCACTGTTATAAAGATGATATGAGAAAGAAAATCAGAGAGGTCATGAAATATTCAGGGCCCAGAATGGTGCTGACACATCCTGTTTTAACACTTCTTCATTATATTCGATAGGAAACTTACTGACCTGGGCATAAGCATGTAATAAAAGTTTTCCTCCCGTCACGCGTTACGCGTTACGCGTCACGAGAGCATATATGTATTATTTATGCTCACCTCAATAATGTACCGGGGTGAAGAGTAAGAGATTTTGTGAAATTGTTTAAATCAGTAATAAAAGAAGGAATTTTAGATGCGCTTAAATAATTCTTAATGAAAACTGCTTTAAAGGAATGATTTTATGCAAAATAGACTGGCCTGTATTATAAAAAAATACAGGCAGGCCTGTGACTATATGGAAATAAGAGTGGAAGATTATGAAAACAGATCCATTCAAATAAGAACCGGTGATACACAGATAAAGGATTCAATGGAAATGGGAGGTAATGTAAGAGTCCTCAAAAAAGGAGCATGGGGATTTGCTTCTTTTAATGACCTGGATTTACTGGATGATTTCGCAGAAAAAGCCATAAAACAGGCAGAAAAAGCAGGTAATACCGGTACCATGTTGACTTCTGTTCCTTCTGTTTTTGAACTGGTAAAAATCGAACCAGTTCCGGGAAAATTTTCCCTGAAAGACAGGATAAAATTTTTGAATAGTTATAATAAAATAGTATTAAATTATAACAGAAAATTAATTACTATACTTTCGCAGATTTCAGAAAAAGCCTTAAATTTATTAGCTTCTATGTTTCAACCTGAAATCAATAAAATCAAAGGTTTTATAAAAAAGTGCAAAAGTATAGTTAATTAAAAACTCGATTATTTTTTATAATGAAGAATTTAAGAAAAAATATTTTATTACTTCTGAAGAAACATATATAGAACAGGAAACTCTTGATACAGGTATCTGTGTCGCTGCCGTTGCCACAAAAGATAACTTTACTCAAATGGGTTCTGTTTCCCGTGGCAGTTCCAATAGTTTTTCCGTATGTGAAAACCTGGAAGAAGATGTAAAAGCAGCATGTAAACAGGCTATTGAGCATCTTGAAGCTGTTCCGGTAAAATCAGGCACCTATAGTGTTATCTGTGATCAGGAAGTAGCAGGTGTTTTTGTTCATGAAGCCTTCGGCCATAACTGCGAAGGTGATAATTATAAGAATAAAGACATGGAAAAAGAAATGGCCCCGGGAAGAGTTCTTGGCGGCAAAATACTGAATATTTATGATACAGGTCTTGATAAAGGTTGCAGGGGATATGTAAAATATGATGACGAAGGTGTAAGAAGTGAAAAAAACTTATCTTGTAAAGAACGGAGTTCTTTCAGGCAGACTTCATACAAGGGAGACATCTGCACTCATGAAAGAAAAAGTCACAGGTTCGGCAAGAGCCATTAATTACAGATATCCTCCTATATGCAGAATGAGACATACCTGTATAGAAAAAGGTACCGGCACCTTTAAGGATATGATAAAAGATATAAAAACCGGAATTTATGCCCTGAAATCAGCTTCAGGTACATCAAACGGTGAAACTTTTACTATCATTCCATGTTTCTCTTATATGATAAGAAACGGGGAACTGGCAGAACCTGTAAAAGGTGTGAAAATAAACGGTAATCTGTTTAAAAGCCTTGAGAATATAGATATGATTGGTTCTGATTTCGAAATAATCAGCGGCCTCGGCGGATGCGGAAAAAAAGGACAGTTCCCTCTGCCAATATCAAAAGGTGCTCCCCATATAAGAATCCAGAATATTTCCGTAGGAGGTGAAGTATAATGGAACATCTGAAAAACATGTTAGAGCTTACCTCTAAAAAAGCGGAAAAAAGTGAAATCTTTTATATGAAAACCTTTAAAGATTCTGTGATTTTTGAAGCGGACAAAGTGGAAACCATGGAAAATTCTCAGAGTGAAGGTATGGCTTTAAGGCTGGTGAAAAATAGGAAAACCGGTTTTGCCACATCTACAATGATTAATGAACAGATAATAGAAAAAGCTCTTGAAAATTCGGAATTCGGAGAAGAGCGAATAATTGATTTTTCTTCTGAAAAGCTATTGTTTCATCCCGAACATTATATGAGTGAGACTGTAGAAAAGATAGAACCTGATTCGTTTGTTGACAGAGGAATGAAAATCATAGAAACATTGAAACATTTCGATAATAGAATAAAAGTCAATGTGAATTTTGAAAAAACATATCGCCATGTCTCTTTATTGACTTCCTCCGGTTTTTGCGGAGATTATGAAAAAAATTATTACAGCCAGTTCCTGGGAGCTCAACTGGTAACAAAAAACGATATATTCAATGTATGGAATGGTTTTTCCGATAGTGACTTCACGGGAGGAGATGAGAAATTAATTGAAGATACCATGTTTTATGTAGAACATGGCAGAAATGTGACAGATATTGAAACAGGAAAATATCCTGTTTTATTTCTTCCTGACACTCTGGCTTCTTTATTAAAAATTCTCTGTTCCGCCCTGAACGGTTACAAAATTTTTCAGAAGTTTTCTCCCATTCATGATAAGCTCGGAGAAGCCATTTTTGATGACAGATTTACTATGTATGACGATACAACCATGCCGGGAGGGGATAATTATCTGCCCTTTGACGACGAAGGAGTTCCTGCTCAGAAAACTGTTCTTGTAGAAAAGGGGATAATAAAGAATTTTCTTCTGGATTTAAAATACGGAAATAAATTAAATATGAACTCTACCGGTAATTCTTTGCGAAATAACTTTATGAATGAGAGAAACTATAATTATGCTCCTTCCATATGCCCTACCACTGTAGTTGTAGAACCGGGTAATATATGCAGTAAAGATCTGATAGAGAATATGGAACGTGGCTTTCTCGTTAAAAGTACTCCCCCCCTTTCATCTGGAATGTCTCAAAACGGTGATTTTTCAGGCACATTAACACTGGGATATAAGATAGAAAAAGGAAAAATAGCAGGAAGAGTTAAAAATGCGGTTATTTCCGGTAATATATATAAATTGTTAAAAAATCAAATTCTTGCCATAAGTTCTGACAGAATTTTTTCTGACACTTCCGAATATAAACTTCCATATATGTTATTTAAGGATGTAGATGTTACTGCTTGAATAAGGTAAAAATATGGATAAATTATTGAGAAAATTAACCTTGATTTTTCTGGGTATGTTAATGGGAACAGGCTTTTATACCTTTTATTATGCAAAGGGTTATTCCTATATGTTCGATAAACCTGAAGCCTGTATAAACTGCCATGTTATGAGAGAACATTATGATGGCTGGCGAAATTCTTCCCATCATGCCTTTACTACCTGCAATGATTGCCATGTGCCTCATGAAATAGTTTATAAATACCCGGCAAAAGGCCTCATAGGAATGAAACACAGTTACTATTTTACTGCGGGAAATTTCCCCGAACCTATAAAAATAGGACCTACAAGCAAGAAAATTGTGGAAAGAAACTGCAGGAGATGTCATGAACATATGGTAGGAGAAATAGAGAATATGCACATACAGAAACTTGAATGTACGTTCTGTCATAATAATGCGGGACATAAAAAATGACAGGGATTTATCCGGGAAGCGTAACGGGTAACGCGTAACTCGTGACGCGAGAAAGACATTCTTATTCCTGGTTTTAGACAAAAGTTTTGATGTTACTTTTCAGGATTATGAAGATTATAGAGATTGAGATTTTGTTGATCTTATGTCGTTGAATATTTAAACGAAAGGAGAGGAAAGACTGGATTGACTTACTGATATGACTGTGAGCATGCGATAAGCATGTTCCTTCTGTCACGCGTTACGCGTCACGCGTCACGCGTCATATGCCGGTAATTTGACTCCAGCCGGTTAAAATATGCTGAAATATGTGAATAAAATTTATATTTTAATTCTGCTCGTTTCCGTAATAGGTACTTTCCTTGTTACTGCATTGCTTGTAAATATATTTGAAAAAAAAGAGGAAGGTAAAAATCGTTTTGTTCAGGTCGTTCCCATAGGAGAATATGAAACAGATCCTGCGGTGTGGGGCCATAATTTCCCCGATGAATATGATACATGGCGTAAAACCACTGAAAATTACGGAGATACTGAATTCGGCGGAAGCAGTAAAAGAGATAAACTTGCAGAAGATCCGAGATTGAAGACTCTTTATGCAGGCTACCCTTTCAGTATTGAATACACCGATGACAGGGGACATGGCTGGTCAATTCTGGATGTGGTAAGTACGAAAAGACTGGGTGATAAAAAACCGGGAACATGTTTTACCTGTAAAAGCAGTGATAATGTACGTATGTGGCATGAAATGGGAGCGGAAAAATTTTATCTTACACCGATGAAAGAACTTGTCATGCATGCTAAAAACCCTATCAGCTGTCTTAACTGCCATGACCCGAAAACTATGGAATTGCGACCTGCCAACCCTGCTTTCCTTGAGGCCATGAAGGAAAGAGGTGTTGATCTTTCTACAGCCACAAGACAGGAAATGAGAAGCTATGTATGCGGCCAGTGTCATGTAGAATATTATTTTGAAAGCAAACAGAAGCCAGTGCTGCATTTCCCCTGGAAAAACGGCCTTGCCCTTGATGATATAGAAAAATACTATGATGATATAAATTTCCATGACTGGACTCATCCCGACAGCGGAGCAGACATGATAAAGATTCAACATCCCGATTTTGAATTATGGTCGACAGGTATTCATGCAAGAAGCGGTGTCGCATGCGCAGACTGCCATATGCCATTTAAAAGAATTGGGTCCCAGAAAATTTCAAATCACTGGGTAAGAAGTCCTCTTATGACTGTTGACGCTTCATGCCAGACCTGTCATAGATGGGATGAACAGGAACTCAAACAGAGGGTTTCTATCATACAGAGAAGAACGAGAAAATTGATGGATCAATCTGAAATTGCTATTATAGACGCAATCAATGCAATTAAAACTGCGAAAGATGCGGGAGTGGATGATACGGCTCTTGTTGAAGCAAAAAAACTCCATAGAAAGGCTCAGATAAGATGGGATTTTATCAGTTCTGAAAACGGCATGGGATTTCACAGTCCCCAGGAATCTGCAAGATTGCTGGCTGAAGCTATTGATTTTGCAAGACAGGCACAGATAACCGCCATGAAATCTCTGGAGAGTAAAGGTAAAAAAACTATGTAATTTATTTGTCTGTAAAGTCATTGGTTATTCTGCTATGACTTCTATGTGAAAGATATTGAATATATACTTTAAAATCATTTATCAACACTTTTGCATGTAGAATTCTTTCTGTTTCAATTTTTCCATGTTCCATGTCTATAGCAGAAAGTGACATGTCTGATGACTCTATGCAGTAATTAAAGATTCTTATAAAATTTTTATGGTCATCAGCAAACTCTCCAGGTGGTATAATAGTGTCAATTGCTCTTTTATTCTCTAAAAATGAATTTTTTATTTTTTCTAATTTGTAAATTGCTTGTTTTTCCGGGATCTCCCCTTTAAAAATATTATCTGTTAATATCATATATTCATCAATTATGCTATTTTGTTCCTTTATTATTCCGGTGATTTTTGAAACATAATTAGTTTTATTTTCCGGTTTTTTATAAGTCCATATCCTGGCAGTTATGACTATTACACAGATTACTATTATCAATTCAATTATTGTTATATTGTTTCTTTTCATCTGCCACCTCTATATTTTTATGGCTTCTAAGCAATGATCTATTATTTTATTATCAGTTTTTTCCCGGCTTGAACACTAATTAAATATTTCCCGTTACAAAAAACTCTCTCACTTTACATTTGAAGCCAGGGAGTATCTTCCCCCCGGAAAGTTCGTCGTCACCTGAGAAGACTTCCGGTTTCCAATTACTGTCATAGACAATTACACACAGATCCTCGGGATCTACTACCCATACTTCCTTTACACCTGCCTTAATCCATTCCATTACTTTTTTTATTACCTTTCCATAACTATCTGAAGGTGAATTAACCTCTACAAGCAGATCCGGCATTACAGTGGAATATCCTTTTGACATGCCGGATTTTATCAATCTTTCATTACTTTTAAAGGCAGCATCAGGAGCCCTGACCGTATCAGGCTCGGACGATAATTTATATCCTGTTTCTGCAGCGGTAATAATACCGAGATTTTTCTCCTCTACAAATCTATTTAATCGAGAAATAATTTTTGAGGTTATTACACCATGTTCTTCACCGGCAGGAGCCATTTTATATATCACACCTTTCAGAAGTTCATATCTTCCTGATGACGATATTTTCATAAGATCTTCTTCATTATAGAGTTTTTCTGTAAGTGTATCCATAATATCACCTTCCGGAAATTTCAGAATCCCTTTATTATCTATTTTACTCTCTTTATTGTAAAAAACAAGAGCTTTGAACTTATTCATCACCTCTGTCTCAGATGTATAGTGTATTTCATAAC
>JAKPQU010000621.1 GCA_029555925.1 Bacillota bacterium | reverse complement strand
TTTCTATAGTATTAGAAATTAACCAGTGGTTAATTTATTGTCTGTAAAACAAATTAAATAAGGCAGATTATTTTTCTTCGTAAGAGCCTGTCAGGCAGAAGCTGATAAATGGTTACTAATTTACCTGTAGCGGTACTTAGGTGAGTCGTGAAAAGTGAAGAGTGAGTAGGGGCGACCCCCTGTGGTCACCCGGTACCGGCTACGCATTACGCATCACGCATCACGAAACTACCCGCCACGCGTTACGCGTCACGAATAATAAAAGGCACCCCACATAAAAGGTGCCTTTTATCCAAAAAATTTTATTTCACTACAACAACATCCATAGGCTTACCGTTCGGGAAAGGCAGAGTGCTTCCCATTACCGAATTGGTTGCCAGATTTATCATGGTAATAGTATCTGAACCACTGTTTGCCACATAGGCCATCTTACCGTCTCTGGATATGGATATGCCTATAGGATCCTTTCCCATAGGAAGTGTACCTATTACGGAATTGGTCATTGTATCTATGACAGAAACAGAACCTCCGTTACCGCTCCCTTTGTTTGTAACAAGAGCTCTTTTACCGTCAGGCGTAATGGCAACCCTTACCGGTGAGAAATCAGTCTGGACTGTCGCAATGACCTGTTTTGTTCCCGTATCTACGACAGAAACATTACCGGAATTCTGATTTGCCACATAAACCTTTTTTCCGTCAGGTGTAACAGCCACGCCGAAAGGGTTCTGTCCTACAGTTACATGATACATAACAGAATTACTGGTAGTATCAATACAGACAATCTCTCCTCCTGTCTGTGTGCCGAGTGTTGCATAGGCTCTCGTTCCGTTTCTGAGTGTTCCTATACCCCAGGGCTGTCCTATACCTCCGTCCTTCATTCTTCCGAGAGGAATATTCTTTAAGAATGCCATAGAACCGCCGGCACAATCAATGACTGCCACTGCCGGTTCTCCTGCTGCAAGAGCACAGAAGAGTCTTGTACCGGAATTCCCTATTGCTATGTCATTGACCATATACTGACCCATGGCAAGCTGGCCTATGACTGAATTATTCGCATTTGTATTCATAGCAGTTATATTATTTGCACTGTCTGCAATATAAAGTATACCGTTATCACTGACATCCATATAGAGAGGAAGAACGCCGGGGTTCCACTCTATAATGCTGGAAGGTTTTCTGGAACCAGAATTTACTATGGTAATATTATTCTTCTTATTCTTTGCAAATTGCTGGAAAGCCATAAGATTTTCAGGGCTCGGAGGAGGAAGGGTATTATTATAGGCTTCCGCAATGGGATCTGCACCTTTCAGATAGGCCATATAACTGTTTTCAGGAGCTGCCATAGATGTATCTATGCCGGAATTTGAATCACCGCTCATAGAACCCTGATAATTATTTATCTGTCCTTCATATCCGCCACCATAATTCTGGCCGTACTGGTTCGGATTGCTCACTCCCGCATGGGCCACATAAAGGACATGGATAAGAGACGGATCTGTAACAGTCTGGTTTTGAATATCGGTAACCTTCTGAGTAGTCGGTCCACCGGCAGTATCACCTGTGGCACGAAAATCCACTACCAGGGATCTGCTCTGTCCCTTCTGGACCGTAACATTTTTCTGCTGTGTCTGATAGCCGTTCATAAAGAAAGTAACAGAGTAATTTCCCGGTTCCAGTTCACTGAGGAAAAAAGCACCTGTTGCGTCGGTATAGGTAGTCTTATCTGTTCCCTGTATGGAAACCTGCACTCCTTCAATGCCTTTGAACTGATTATCCTGAACAATACCTCCGATACTTCCCAGGGAGAATTCTTCAGGCATAGAATAAAAACATCCGGTGAGAGATAAAAGTAACACTAACATTACACAGGTCAGAACATATTTTATCATGCATTTTGCCTTTAATAAGGCAGTCACCTCCTAAAAAAATCTGCTACAATATTATTGGGCGTCTTGTTGACTGTCATATTCATGAAGAAAGGGATTTATCGCCCCATGTTTCTCCTTCTTCGGATTTCCATTCCTCCCAGAAAGGACATGTTGTTCCCCTGGCATCTTTACCGTCTGTTTCCTGAATAACGGGTTCCATGAGATAATCTTCCCTCACGGTCCAGTCTCTTAAGGTACATCGGAAAATAAGATATTCGCTATCGAGAAGTCCAGGGAATTCGTGCCCCTGTTCAAGAAGTTCCAGATATTTACATGTGGCACAAACCTTTATCTTTTTGACACCTATCACCCCTGTTTGATTATATCAAAAATACGGAAAAAGTAAAGATGTGAAGAATGAAGGGTGAAGCGTGAAGAGAGAAAGTAATAACATTTTATAGTTAGTTTCATAACTATCCATAAATAATGACCTCGTAATGCGTAAAGCGTAATGCGTGATGCACAGGGATTAACCCCGTCACGCGTCACGACGACTTAAAGTCTAATAAGTTATGAAATACACTATAATCAGAATAGAAATGCTTACTGACCTGAGCATGAACGTAAAAGGAGTTTTTATCTGCCCCCTTCTCCCGGCAGGAGAAGGGGGGATGATATATAAGGAATGAAAATTTATTAATTGTCTCTTTCCTCGCATCACGCGTTACGCGTTACGCGTCACGATTAATATATTTGAGACATTTATTTAACTGCCATTCCTAATCAATAATTACTAAAAATTTCTTCAATACTGCCGTAATTAACCCTTTCCTGTGTCCAGTAATCTATATAAACTCCATGACCGGTTATCATCGTGGCAGTCTGCCATTTATTATCGGGAGACATTATTCTTACCATCATATCTCCTCCGTTAAAGGTCCAGTGTCTTCCATCGGGGTAATAGTGTTCAATCCTGACACCCTGGCGGGTTTTAATATGGAATGCGTCTTCAGGTCTGTCCCAGGAACAGTCTATGATAAACCATATGACCTGCCATATATTCCCTGACGGGAGATAACCCTGATGAACACCGAGAGCAGAATCGTTGGGTAATCCGAAGGCCAGACAGTGACCGTATTTTTTTGAGAGATTATATAATTCTCCTTCTTTACCCGGTTCAATATGGAGCGTTGTTACAATATTTCTTGCAAGACCGTAACCGGCCGGGTGATTTCTGTCATATGTGAGATATTCGCCCAGTTCGTCTGCTCCGGCAGAAAAACCCGCCGTCATAAGGCCTCTGTCCTGTCTTTCATGGAGTATTCTTCTGAAAAGGCCTCTGTCATTATAAAATTTTTCTCCCAGTTCATTATATCGGGCAAATCCGATAAAACTCTCCCCTCCGCCAAGTACCACCACCTGTGATGACCAGAGCCACCGGAAAAATAAATCTACATCTTCTTTTCTTAAATGTTCACTCCAGTAAAATGTATAATACTGAAGTCCATAGGGCTTAAATTGTTCATAATAACAGCTGAATTTACTGTAATCAATATGCTGATTGAACAGTTCTTCTGACATAGAAAGATGAAATATAGTTTTATTATCGGGATTCTCTAAAGCCCTTTTAATTATAAATTCCCTGTGAATATATTCACATCTGTCATGTGATGAATAAACCAGTGCTGTCGGTCTCATAAAAACATCCTTTCTTTATTTAGTGAGTGGTGAATAAAAAAACCGGCAATCTACTGCTCACTTTCTAAAAATCTCTCACCAAGAATAATTGCCGCATAATCATCATATGGTACTGGAGGCACAAGAAGCCCCCGGGGAATAAGTTTTTTGAATCCTTTCGGTGGATTTTCAATGAAATATCTTTTTCGTGCAAGTTCTGTAGTCAAATGTTCATCTACAGAAACAACACCTTTTTCGCTTTTAACAGAAGACAGTGTTTTTTTTATCTCAGAGGAAGCGGTTCTGTCTCCGAGAACAATACAATAGAGGTTATAATGAGATATTATATTATTTAATTCATCGAGAAAATTATCAGTCAAAATTACTTTATGACAGATGACACCTTTATGACTACTTAAGATAGCAACTCCGCATTTCTCTCTTCCCGGATCAACGGAAAGAATTATTTTTTCACCCTTCACTATTCACCCTGCACTTTCAATCGTGATGCGTAATGCGTGATGCGTTATAATCGTGACGCGTAACGCGTGACGGGTGGTTCGTGACGAGTGATGCATGACCGGGTATTTAATCCCAGGGCGTTTAATTAAACGCCCCTGCTCACTCTTCACTCTTCACTCTTCACGACTCACTGTTTCACCGGCTCTTTTTCAATCTTAATCTTAAGAGGTCCCAGAGTCCATATATTTTCAGTAGCGATAATTCGCACTCTGACATTACCAGAATAAGATTTTATCTGATCACATATATCCCACATATCAGGGATAGGTATGTCTACTCCGAGCCCTATCTTCGGGTCAGGAACCATTCCCTTATCTATAGCAGTTGCACTTGCCTTGTCAAGCAAAATCATTACCTGTTCCAATATATGTTTCCTGGCCATAGTTGCATCAATAATTCCCTCTCTGATTACTTCTTCTTTATGAAAAATCAATTTATTATCCTGAGACGTAAAACCAACAATAAGATCATCACCGAGGAATATATTTGCAAAGGAATACATACATACTACGCGGTCATTATTTACATTTTTGAGATAGGTAATAAATTCTCCGGAATTAAAAAAAATTATCGTTTTACCGTTTAAATCTTTCGGTGCTTTTATTCCGCGGGACATAACTATTTTTGCCAGTTCATCATTTTTATTATAAAATTCCACTGCTACTTTTTTTTTCATTTTTTCAAGAGAATTCATTATCTCTTTCTCAGACGTATGTTTCTTTATAACGGCATAAGCAAGGGGTTGAGTGGTTTCAAAGACCATAGGATAAATGCTGACCCTTTCCTTCATGGCCGTTATCCTCTTTTCAAGATCGTATAACACCTGTTCCAGTTTTGTTTTTCTCTCTTCAAGATTGTATATATCCTGCTGTATCTTCTCAAGACCGAGTAAAGCAATTTTTGCCTGATTGGAAAAAAGAAGAAGTAGTAAAAGAGTCACAACTGTAATCAAAACACCTGTCCCTACTGCAATAACCTTTGACGTCTTACGCGGTCTTATACCAAAAGCAGTAAGTTTCATCTTACCGGCTTTATGTCCCATGTAATCACCTACATAGGAAATAACGCCGCTAAGCACTAAAAGCATAAAGATCCTGAAAAATGCTCCTAACATATAAACACCGCCTCTAGCCAGCAGCCTTTTTTATAAGATAAAAACCAACGGCACCAAAAATTATATTGGGCATCCAGCAGGCAATAAAAGGAGGTAAAACATTAAAATTTCCAATAGTAGCAAAGGTTACCATCATAATATAATAGAAGAAGATAATAACCAGTGAAACACCAAATCCTACGGAAGAAGAACTTCTATGGGGACGTAATCCGAAAGGGACACCGATCATGGCAAAAACCACACAGGCAAAAGGAGCGGAAAACTTGGTATGATACTGAACCTCAAGCCAGTGATAATCAAGATTCATTTTTCTGTCTCTGTCTATTCTTTCTTTTATTTCTCTGCTGTTCATCTCTTCAGGAAACTTCTGTGTATTTGATATATCCATAGGAGATTTTTTTACACTCATAGTAGTCCGTTTAAAACTTATAAGAGAATTTACTTTTCCGTCTTCATCATAGGAATAGGTTTTGCCTCCTATAAGAGACCACGAATTATATTCCCATAATGCTTTATCCGCATAGGTCACCCTTACAGGCTGTCTGCCCATATATTCGTTTACTACCACATCTTCCATAATGCCTTCTTTTAAGCTGTATTTTTTCGCGTAAATTATTCTCTCTATGCCGTCTTCGGAGGTATCTCTTATAACAAGATTGGAACTCATCTCCTGAAGCTTCTGCCTGGCAAGAACATCAACGACGATTTTTCTCGCTTCATAACTTGAATTAGGAACAATAAACTCGTTAAACAGAAGAGAGAGGACTGTGAGGCAGAAAGCCATAAATAACACAGGTATAATCAACCTGTATAAGCTTATGCCATGGGCTCTGAAAGCTATTATTTCACAATCTGAAGAAAGTCTTCCGAAAGCGAGCAAAGAAGCAAGCAGAACTGACATGGGAAGCGTATAAATAAGTATTTGAGGAAGACTGTTGAAAAGAAATTTCATAGCCACACCGAACGATGCATCTGCTTCCGTAATCAATTTAGCCATCTGAAAAAACAGGCCGCACGAAACATAAAGAAGAGTAAAAGCAGAAAGACCGAAAAAGAAAGGTCCTGTAAGTTCATTTACAATATATCTGTCTACAAGAGTAAGATTAAGTATATCTTTTTTAAAAATTATGCTGTTCTTTAAATTGAATGTCATCATAAACACCTTATTTCAGAGTGGATGTATCCATATAAAAACCTTCTCCGAGATAAAACTTTTTGGCAACAGGGTTATTTGCCACCTCTTCGGAAGTACCTGAAATCAATATGGTTCCATCTCTTATTATATACGCTCTATCGGTAATTGCAAGGGTCTCCCTTACACTGTGATCGGTAATTAATATACCTATACCTCTTTCTTTCAGATGGGAAATTATTTCCTGAATATCTGCTACAGCAATGGGGTCCACTCCTGTAAAAGGTTCATCGAGCAGTAAAAAAGAAGGATTTGTAGCGATTGCCCTTGCCAGTTCAAGACGCCGTCTTTCTCCGCCTGAAAGGGTAAAAGCAGGTTGATCCACAAGATGAGCTATAGAAAATTCCTCAAGTAGATCCTTTAATTTTTCTTCTTTTTCTTCCCTGGAAAAAGGATAATTTTCCCATACAATCATAACATTATCCCTTACGGTTAATTTCCTGAAAATGGAAGATTCCTGCGGCAAATAACCTATACCTTTTCTTGCTCTCTGATACATAGGAAGTCTGGTAATATCTTCTTCTTCAAGAAGAACTCTGCCGGACTGGGGTTTTATAAGCCCTACAATCATGTAAAAGGAAGTAGTCTTTCCTGCGCCGTTGGGGCCTAAAAGCCCTACAACTTCTCCTGTAAATACATCGAAAGAAACGCCGTCTACAACTTTTCTGCCTTTATAAGTTTTCACTAAATTTTCTACTTTTATATGCACTTACTTCCCCTCTTTTCCTTTGAGTTTCACAAGTAACACAACATTTTCATCCATAGTATAGGTATCAAAATTAATATCACCTTTCATCCTGTCTGCTTCTGCCAGGTTAACCCCCTGGGCAAGTTTTATATTGCCTTCTCCTACAGAGAGTTTTTCATTACTTTTCCAGTAAAGACTGTCTGTTTCAAGCATTTCTCCGCTCAGAGATCTGGCAAAAACCTTGTCTTTAAAATTTATAATCTTATTCTTTATATCCATATCGGCAGAACCTGCCTCTACAGTAAATGCTTCCAGTTTATTTTCATAAAAATAACACTTAACACCTGTTAGATAGGCTATTTTTTTGTTTTCGTCCATATTGACACTGTCTGCATAGATTTTATATTTTCTATCTTTTCCGTAAGTTGTTTCGAAAGTAAACTGTTCCACCTCAATATGTCTGCCTCCATCAGGTGTTGTCTGTGATACAGGAGTAGAAGTCATATTTCCTGTTTCAGATAGGCCTGAAAAAAGAGAACCAAGTCCTGTACCTATTATAAACAGTACCAATGAATAAAGAAACAGGTAAATTTTATCTTTTTTAAGGCTTAATATTTTCATATACTCTCTATTAATATAAATATCTTGCAAACTCTTCCGGATTATTTTCCGATAACTTTTCAGTTATAAGCTCTCCGTCTTTCGTATAAAATTTATCTTCAAAATTTTTCAATCTTTTTGCATAATCCCTGAGAGCCCTGTCCATTAAATGAGCATTCGTTCCATAGGTTATCCTTGTACCTATGGCATTATAAAACATTCTCTTAAAGGTATAAAACTTTTTATTTGCTTCTGCCAGAGCAAGCTCAAGAGTACTAGGTTTCATAAGACTGGGAAAAAATACTGAATGCTGGCAGTCAAAATATTTCCAGTTAGTATTAAATATCCTGTGTTCTTCATTTATCTGTCTGTATACATCGGACCCAGGAAGAGGAGTCAGTATCCACATCTGCATGGTAGTAAGACCGGAATCTATAGCAAAATCTACCGTTTTTTCAATAGTTTCTTTAGTATCAACATCAGAGCCCACGACAAACATGCCATTTATTTTAATATTAAATTTCTTTCCCTGTTCTACGGTAAATTTAATATCTTCTATGGATTGACTCTTATTTCAGTTGTTCAGAGTATTCTGATTGATTGATTCATAACCTAAATGGACTATTCTGAATCTCGCATCCCGGAGTAGGGAAAGAAATTCATCATCTTTAAAGGAATCTATTTTTAACTGTACCGTAAAGCCTATATGTTCTGGAAATTTTTCATTAATAATTTTTCTCAAAAATTCTTTTGCTCTTGGCATGTTGATAGTCAGGTTATCATCTGATATGCCGATGGTTTTATATATGGAAACATCCTTTGCTGCCAGTTTAATATCTTCTATACAATCATCTAAATCTCTATATCTCATCTGCCGTCCTGCAATCTTTATAACGGTACAGTATCGACAGTTATAAGGACAGCCTCTGGAAGTATATACATTTGTAAAATAAGTATATTTAGAGATAAGACCTTTTTTGGCGTCTTCCGCACCTTTTATGAGAGAAAAATCGGGAGAAGTCTTTAAATATTCATCCTTGAATTCTCTGTCTTCATTGTGGATTATATCGCCATTTCTTCTAAAAGAAAGACCTTTTATGCCTTCAAGGGATTTATTATTATTTATTGCTTCTATTAATTCTATAAGTGTTTCTTCCCCTTCCCTTCTTACGACATAATCGGCATGTAACAGACCTTCTTCAGGAAGGAACGTGGCATGAGGGCCTCCGAGGACAACTATCTTATTATGTTTTTTCAGACTATCTGCATATTTATATCCTATAGGAGATGTATTAGTAAGGGATGAAATGCCGATGAGATCATATTGAAGTAATTGCCTTATGCCGGGTTTTTTTATTTTATCATTGTATATATCTATTTCATAACCTTTACTTTTAAGTATGCTTCCGATAATCGGAATCCCGACTCTCGGAGAAACAAAGGAAGAGTAAATATTAGGTATATCGGTATGGGTTTCAATAAGTGCTACTTTTTTAATCATTTTATAATTAAGACCTCCAAAAAATTATTTATTTATTTAAAGTATTTTTCTTTTCTGTTCAGAATTATCCTTCCTGAGATGTTCTGCAAATTTCATAATATAATCAACTATTTTATTTCCCCCTCCTCTGCCTCCCATTCTGGCAGAGCCAATCTGTCCCAGTTCACGTGCTTTCAAAGGATTTCTCATGAGTTCCAATAATTTGTCTGCTATAGTATCAGGTTCTGCAGAAACAATGATAAGAGATTCACCTAGAAGAGATTTTTGATGTTTTATAAAAGACGGTCTTACCTGTCTTTCAGGACTCCAGAAGGTAACGACAGGTTTTCCGAGACCGGCAGCCTGTTCGTTCGCCGTTCCTCCTAGGCCCAGTACTGCATCCGCACGGTGTATCATATAACCGAAACATTTTTGAGACATTTTCACTTCTGTGCCATCTCTGTGTATAAGGTTTATTACATCTTTTTCTTCAGAAAAATTCCATCCTTCTTTCAGAATATATTCATAAAATTCTTCCAGTAAAACTCTCTGAGAAAGAGCCATCAAAAATATAATTTCTCTGTTAAGAAAATGAATTTTCCTGCATACGGAAAGAGAAATCTTCATATTATACCATATTTCGGAACGACTTCCCGGAAGTATTGTTATTACTCCTGCACCGTCCGGAATATCTATATTACATGGTAAAAGAGAAAAGGTATCCATCATAGGATTTCCGAGAAATCTGGATAAAATTCCCCATTTATTCAGAGCCATATCTGTTTCAGCATCCCTCGGAAAAACTATGTTAACTCGACCTTTCATAAGTAATTTTTCACATAATGAATAGCCGCTCCCGTGAACAGACTGGGCAATAGCCACAAAAATCAAAGGGCTGGAGGTAAAAAGACCTGCCAGTATAACAGGATACCTGTCTCCGACACAGATTATTAAATCAAAAGAACTTTTTTTCAGAATATCAATCTGTTCCAGAGTTAATCTTAAAAGACCTGACTTAATATCTTTAATGAGAGCAGAGAAATTATTATTTACAAGCCCTCCGCTCGGAAGTTCTACCCGTGATCCCAGTATTTCAACATCAGGAAAATCAAAAATTTCGCCGCTTCCTACAAGAGGAAGAATTTTTATATTAAAAACCTTTCTTTCTCTGAGCTCTTTTATTAACAAAGCAGCAACACTGTCTTCTCCGTAGCCATTGCTTATAAATAAAATATTCATAGAATTATTCTGCCAATTTTATGCCAAATTTCTGAAAAGTGAAAAATCAGAGGTCTTTATATTACCAGGGTGACCATAATTATATTTACTGATATAAACGTTTCCCACCTTTACGCGTCAGGGTCATGAGAGCATATATGTATTATTTATTTCAGTAATTAAAATTAATGGATAGAATTCATTTTTACAGTTCTTCACCTGATACAGTAGCCTGTTTCCTGGTCTGTCATGCACTGTGGCTGAAACTTAACTATTTCTTTACTGTGTATTTTTACTGTATCCCCCTTTCTATAAAAGCTTCATGATTTCTTCTGATATTCTATTAACACAATCTTTATCCTCCATTCTTTCTCTACCGGTTTTACTCATATAATTCTTTTTATGTTCATCTTCAAGTATAGATAAAACTTCTTCCGCTATAGCTCTTCCGGAACCGGGAACAACACTCAGACTGTCCCCCAGAAGTCCCTTCTGTCTTGCACGATACCAGCCCGGCTTATTATGTCCTTCCGAATCAAAAGCCACTACAGGTTTGCCGAGACCAGCCGCCTGTTCATTTCCTGTTCCTGCCTGACCTATAATGATATCAGCTCTGTTAATAATATCCCCAAATTTGTTTTTTATTAATTTTAACTCTAAATTTCCTTTTTTTAAACATGGCATAAGAGGATTTTCTCCGGAAAAATTCCAGCCTGAAGCGGGAAGTCTGTCTGCTTCAATAGAAGGAGAAAGTGCTGCAAGGAAGACTATGTCAGTTGAATACATAAGGGAAATTTCTTCGATTGCAGAAAGGATAACGGGAAAATCCCTGTAAGCAACATCTCTACTTCCCGGAAGTATTGCTATAACAGTTCTGCCTGGTTCTATGCCGAATGTTTCACCTGAAATTTCAAAACAGTTCATCATAGGATTACCTGAATAGATTGAATTTATACCTGATTTTTTCAGGTCTTCACATGTGGGAAGATCCCTTGTAAAGGTAATGTTACAGCATCTCTTTATTAAAAATTTTTCAGGATATGAATAGGGATAGTACCAGTTTGATTTCGCAGTGCCTACGAATACAAGAGGTTTAATCCCTGCAAGTGATGCCATGATTACAGGATATATATCGCCTGATGCAACAGCAATATGAATATTTTTTCCTATTTTTCTGAGAAATAAATACTGTTCCCATATAAGATTTAAAAGGCCTGATTTTATATCCTGGAAAAGTCTTACAGGTGAATGAAGGTCTCCTGCACTGGGAAGATCTCTACATGGCCCCACTGTAGTTATGTCAAAACATTGATAGGATTTACCTGTTCCTACAAGAGGAAAAGCAGATATATCAAAATCTATTTTCTTTCTGAGGTTTTCTATGATATAAGCAGCTATAGTATCTTCTCCATAGCCGTTACTTAAAAAAAGAATTTGTTTCATAAAAAAATTGTTTAGAGCCTGTACGAAAAGTCCTGATTGCAAATACTTCCTTATGAGGACATTATAACATATTTCTATGGTTACGACTGCAAGAAAAAACAACTCCGGCAAATTGTTAGAACAATTAGTCTCCTCGCATCACGCGTTACGCGTTACGAGTCACGGTATAACCTGTAATTATTATGTGGTTATTTCCTAACAGATCCTTATAAAAAACTAATTTTTCTTCTCCAGAGCCCGCCAGTCAGAAGCTTTTTATGGACACCCTTTTACCTGTTACGGTACTTAGTGTTAAAGAAAAAAAGAAATGAATTATACAGGAGTTTTATCTTCCAGATCTTCCAGTCTTAGATCATGTTCTTTTATTGCAGTAGATACTCTATCCAGCTTGGCAGTCTGCCTGTCTAATTTCTTATTTACCTCTTCTCTGAATTTTTCATTATCAGATAACAATGTTAAGGTTCTGTTATCCAGGTCTTTTAATTGTTCATCTACCCTGTTGAAGCGTTCATTAACTTCCTGTTTGAATTCCTGGAATTCTCCTTTGAATTCCTGGAATTCTCCTTTGAATTCCTGGAATTCTCCTTTGAATTCCTGGAATTCTCCTTTGAATTCCTTAAATTCTCCTTTGAATTCCTTAAATTCTCCTTTGAATTCCTTAAATTCTCCTTCTATAGAATTTACTTTACTTAATATTTCTTTTAATATTTTTTCTGACATTACTATCAATCCTTTCTGATTTATTTCCAACGGATTTGTAAATAATCAGCATTTTTTCCATAAAGAAAGTCTATCTTCGTGTTCTCTATGAATGACAGACAAAACTATCCTTCGTATTCATTATAACAAACTTCATGAAAAAACGTAAAGACTTAAAAAATTTTAATAATTTATATGAGAATGATAAAGGTTTCGACTTCACAGGATATTGCTTCTCATATCCGGTTGTGACCGCTTACTTTTTTATTTGCCATATAACAAAAGCCAAAATAATCAAAGTCATTTTTCCGTATCTTCCGATAGTGAGGCAGTACATCTATGACATAGGTACAAGGCTGAAGTTAAAAGTCTCTAAAAAACATCTATCATCTGATTTTTTTATTCTTAGCTTAAGAGAACCAAAACTTTTTGCATGGTAACCTGCCTGGACTATTAAAGTCTCCCCTGTTTTCAGTGGTTTTTCCATTGGAGTATGACTGTGGCCTCCTATAATAAGATCAATTCCCTGCACAGTTCCGGCAATTTTCATGTCCCCATCTTTTCCAACATGGGAAAGAATTATTATCAGATCGGCTTTTTCTCTCAATATCGGTATATATTCGAGAGCAGTAGAGACAGGATCTAAAAATTTGAATTTAAAAACCTTCTCCCAGAAAGATCCCGGCGGCAATATCTGAACTGTAAGGCCCATAACTGCCACTTTAATACCTTTTATTTCCTTTATAATAAAAGGAGAAATAATTTCGCCTGTGGTACCGGTAAGATCAAGCAAATTTGCCGACAAAACAGGGAAACCTGTTTCTTCTTTTCTTTTTTTCATTATAGATCTTATATAATGAAATTCACGATTTCCCATAGCCATACAGTCATAGCCAAGGTCTCTCATTTTACACAGTACCGGTTCATGAAACCTGAAAACAGTGTTACTTCCTCCTATGGCATCACCTGCGTCTACAAGAAGATCAGGTTTTGTTGGAAAGGCAAATTCTCCGGGGAGTCTGTTATGAATGTCATTTGTATGATATATTGTCAGTTCTTCAGGCATAAATACGTGATGCGTGACGCGTTAAATCCCTGTTACAAGTTTAAAAAGAAAAATCATATAGGCAATACCTAGATAAATAAAGGTGTGAATCTCTCCTGTACGTAATGGTTCCCATGAAAAAATTCCTTTCCTTACTCCATAAGGCTTTTTCCATGGGATAAGTCTCGGTACGTAATGTTTATAATTTACAAAATCTTCTCCGAATTTTTCTGTTAAAAATGCTTCCTCAAGGGGAATTATAGTACCGTAAACCATAAAAGCGGAAAATATAAAAAAAATGACAATAAAAAAACCGGCATGATAGGTGACTCCTCCGGCAGCCATAATTGAAAAACCAAGACCTATAAGAAAATTACCGGCATAAAGGGGATTTCTTATATATGAGTAAGGCCCTGCCGTAACAAGAAAGGGTGCTTCCACATGGTCTGACCTGGTAGTTTTCCCCGCATAACCAACACCCCATACTCTTAATATTTCTCCTGAAAAAATAAACAAGGAACCTGTCAGAAAAGATATTAATGAAGGCTTACCAAAAACAAGTATAATAAAAGCCGGTGGTAATAGCAAAATTCCTCTGTATTTAAAAATAAAATTTCTCATATTCTTATTAAAAATTACCTTATTCCTCCCGTAACGTAACGCGTTACGAACATATAATTTTCATTCTCCTTTATTTATCATTTAAATTATCAAGAACTTCCAGCACCGAATCTGCCAATCTCTGAGATGCGCCTTCTCTCATAAAAAGTTTTTTCAGTTTTTCTGACATTTCTTTTCTTTTTTCTCTGTCACGAAGTAATTCTACTACAACGGAACTTACTTCATATGCCTTATAGTGAACCCTTATTTCAGGTACGATAAATTCTCCTGCCACAATATTCGGCATGGCAAAGAATTTCAGCCTCTGAGAGATTTTCCAGACAACAAATTTAAGGAAAGGCCCTGTCAGAGGGATCTTTCCCAGAAGAGCAGGTAATCCTCCTGCAGGTATTATTTCGATTTTATTGTAAGTATAACAGACAACCATCGGAATGCCAAGAGATGCTGCTTCAGAAGTGATTGTTCCCGGCATAGAAACAATGAGATCACAGCAATTCATAACATTATGCTGATTATTCTCGACGATTCTTATTTTTACAGAGCCGGCAGTTTGTATAAAAAAACCATATGTGTCCTTCCCTAATTCACCGGATGTTCCCTCTGCCATGAGATCTTTTTTATCCGAAAGAGCGACCCCCAGCATATCCATTGTTATATAAGGAGACAGAGGCATAAGAAACTGTGTTTCTGTCTCTTTACAGATCTCTTCAGCAACTTTCATCATATAAGCAACGGCATGTCTTAATAATACAGGCCTGCTGCCCGGCATGAGCCCTACCGTATATACGCCCTTTGAGAGTCCCCAGAGCTTCAGTGCCTCATCTATTGTAAGGGTTACCTTTATAGACCCGAGAGTCAGATTACCTGTAACCTTTATACATTCAGGTTTTGTGCCGGATTTTATAAGTTTTTTTCTCACATGCTCATCAGGAACAAAAGAACAGATAAAATATCTGTTAAGAAAAGAGGGACTTACACTGTATGCCATAACAGGAAAATTAAGTCTTTTACCGGCTAAAAAAGCATGGAGCGGTTCTCCTCCGAGAAACAGAACAATACCTTTCTTTAAAGATTTAAAATCAACTGTTTTACCGGATATGAGAAATTTTATAAATTCCAGAGGATTTAAAACAATATCAACACCCGGAATATTCCGTGCAATCCTTTCTTCCTGACCGCTTGAGAAAGGGCATGGAGGAAGAAATATACTTATTCTGGGAGGATTCCCACTATCTTTTATAATATTTACTACAGGCTTAACCCATGAGGCAAGTTCTCCCGGGCCATTTGTAATTATAATTAGATCTGATTTTTCATTATTCAGGTTTTTCATCAAATCTATCTAATAATTTTTCTATTTTTTTAATTCTTTTAAATAATTCAGGAAGTCTCTCAAAACATACTGCAGCCTTTTTCCATGCAGATGCCTTGATTGAAGGGAGACCGGCAAAAAGACCTTTCTCTTTTATTGAATTGGTTACTCCACTCTGTCCTGCAATACAGACATTATCGCAGATCGAAACATGACCTGCCACTCCGACCTGGCCGGCAAGGATAACATTGTTGCCGACTTCAGTAGTACCTGCAAGACCTACAAGGCCGCACAATATAGAATTTTCACCTATCTGACAGCCATGACCTATCTGAACAAGATTATCAATTTTAGTACCTTTTTTTATAAGAGTATTTCCAACTGTAGCCCTGTCAATAGCAGAATTACATTGTATCTCCACATTATCCTCTATTATAACCTGACCGATCTGCGCTATTTTATAGTAAGTTCCGTCACAGGTTTTCGCGAAGGCAAACCCATCTCCTCCTATTACTGCACCGTTCTGTATGATAACATTATTTCCTATCTGAGTATGCTCTCTTATGACGGAATTGGAGTGAACTACCACGTTATTACCTATAACAACATTCGGATAAACAGTAACATTCGGATGTATTATAACATTGTCACCTATTACGACATGGTCTCCTATTACCGCACAGGCATGAATAGACGGATTTTTACCTATAATGGCTCCGGGAGAAATTACCGCTCCGGGATGAATTCCCGAAAAAGCAGTAAGAGGTTCATAAAAAAGTTCTACAGCTTTGGCAAAAGCAAGGTACGGATTATCTGTCCTTAAAGTGGCAACAGGAATTTCCGGGTGATCTCTGGAGATTATTATAGCCGATGCTTTTGTTTTTTTCAGTTCCGGAATATATCTTTTATTTGCCAGAAATGTAAGATCTCCTTCTACTGCTTCTTTTATACCTGTTACTCTATTGATTTCAATATTACCATTTCCTGTTAACGAGCAATTAAGTTTCTCTGCTATATCTTCAAGTCTCATAAATATCCTCTTTTATTGATCGTCACGCGTGACGGGTGACGCGTGACGGGTTGTAAAGAATCACATAAACGTATATAAAAAGATATTATACACTTAATCACCTGTAAAAGGCAATGTAATTATGGAAAAAAATATATAAAGATTGCGTTAAAAAATGAGAGGTGATTAATCTATCTGGCGTGAAGGGTGAAGAGTGAAAGGTGAAGGGATATAGAAACTCTTCACTCTTTACCCTTCACCATTGAATAAATCTCTTTTGCAATCATGTCGCCTGCATCAGGAGAACCAAGTGTTTGTATGGCTTTACTCAATTCCTCTTTCATATGTTTCATTTTTTCAGTGTCAGAAAGAATTTCCAGTGATTTTTCTGCTATAGCTCTGGGAGAGAGATTATTCTGTATAAATTCCGGAACTATTTCCTTACGTGCTATAAGATTTGGTAGCCCTGCATAAGGAGGTAAATGTAAGGTTCTTAAAGCGATAAACCAGGATAGAGAAGAAATTTTATATCCAATAACCATAGGGACATTAAAATAAGCTGCTTCAAGGGTAACTGTACCTGAGGTGGCAATAATAAAATGTGATATATTCATAAGATCATAGGAGTAACCTGTAATAATTTTCGCATCAAAATTACATTTTTTCAGATAATATGTTATTTTCTCTTCCATATATTCAGAAACACATGACAGGGCAAACTGTAATTCAGGCAATTCTTTTCTGATAATCCTGGCTCCTTCTATAAAAACAGGTAACATACGGGTAATTTCATGATTTCTGCTTCCCGGAAAAATACTTACACATAACTTATCGGGAGAAAGACCAAAAAATTTGAAAGCCTCTTCTCTCTTCATAGATGGCCTGAGTTTTCCCATAACAGGATGACCGTAAAAAACTGCTTCTTTCCCTGCCTTTTTATATATGTCAGCTGTATAAGAAAAAGTAGCTATAACCCTGTTAACAGTAGAAGAAACTTCTATTGCTCTATCGGTTTTCTCTGTCCATGCAGAAGGAGGGAAATAGTAAACAGAAGGGATATTATGCTTTTTTGCAAATCTGGCAAGGCGCATATTAAAACTCGGAAAATCTATTAAGACAATCAGATCTATTTTATGTTTTAAAATGTACCTCTTCAGTCTATCAAAAACCCATAGCAATCCGGGAATTTTGACAGAAGCTTCAAGTAAACCTACAGCACTCCACTGAGAACTATCATAGAGTATTTCTACGCCTGCTTCCCTCATAAGACAACTGCCAATACCTGTAATCAACAGAGTATGATCAAATTTTCTTAAATCCCGTGCCAGGGCGGCACCATAAAAATCTCCTGAATGTTCTCCGGATATAATTAAGATCTTTTTAGACATAAAAAATTTCAATGCTATCAGCCCTCAGTCTAATACTGCATAAAAGCTGAACGCTGATAGCTAAAATATCACATATCATCCGGCTCATCATCAGAAAAATTCTTATTGTCTTTTCTTGTTCTTGTCAGTATTCCCTGTCTGGAAGGATTCTCAATAAATTTCAATAATTCTTCTATTTCTTCTGACTTCTTTATATCTGACTTGATCTTCTCTATTGCCTGAGATAGATTTAAATTTGAATGAAATAAGAGATTATTGGCGAGTTTCAAATCTTTTCTTATTTCTGAAGATATCTTCTGACGGCGCAGGCCATGAACATTTATACTGTAAACACTGGCAGGTTGTCCGTCTACCATCATAAATGGAACTACATCCTGAACCAGTTTGGTGTATCCCCCTACCATGGCCATTTTTCCGATACGAACAAACTGATGTACTCCTACAAAGCCACCGAGAACAGCTTTATGTCCAACCTTTACATGTCCGGAAAGTCCGACTGAATTTGCAATAACAACCTCATCTCCGACAACACAATCATGGGCTACATGAACATAAGCCATAAGAAAAGCTCTACTGCCTATAACAGTACTGTGTTCAGGTGTTGTAGGACGGTTAACAGTGACATATTCGCGAAGGACAGTGTTATTACCTATAACTACAAAACTCCTGTCACCTTTATATTTCAAATCCTGAGGGGCAGAACCTATGACAGCACCTGTATAAATTCTGCATTCACTCCCTATTTCAGTCCATCCTTTAACGTGAACAAAAGGGCCGATAACAGTATTATTTCCAATCTTTACATTATCACCGATAATGCTATAAGGCCCAATTTCCACACCGGACCCGATAATTGCTTTTGGTGAAACTATTGCTCTTTCATCTATTTTCATAACAATCACAACTGCGGAAGCTCTATCTAACTGTTTAGCAAAACAGCACTGTACTGATAGAATATCCCTATCTCACAGCCTCCTTTATAAATTATTTAGATAAACTGCCTCTACTTAATTTTCATCTAAAGCTTTATTTTACGTCATTAAAGATGAAAATTCCTGTACCCTTAAATTATTTAGATAAACTGCCTCTACTTAATTT
>JAKPQU010000620.1 GCA_029555925.1 Bacillota bacterium | reverse complement strand
ATTCCATTTCCGGATTTACCACTCTGGCAATTACCTGATTTGCTTCTACAATATCATTTATTTTTACTTTTACGTCTTTTACTAAGCCATCATTCAGGGCAACCATTTCATGGAGTCCTCCCTGTGCAACGAGGATTCCTGAACCTCCTATTATTACAGGAAGATGGGCGGTAAATGCCCATATGAGAGATGAAATCACTATGAGCCCTGTCGCTAAAAGTGCTATCCACCCTTTTCTGTCTGTAATGATTATGAGTTGATCTAACTGTTCCGGCGATGACAGTTTGGCCAGAGCTTTTTCCCGGAAAATACTGTCCTGGGCCATATACATTCTCCTTTTCTGGGTGTTGGATTTTATCTTTCTAACCCGAACACCTGATTTAGTTAATTCTAACGAAGAATGAGAATCTGTTCCTCCCGTCACGCGTCACGCATCACGTGTGACGATTCTCTTAATCAGGGAGTTTTATTTCATCCCCTTCAGATACACCTGTAAGTATTTCTATCATTACATCATCACTTATACCTGTTGTAACTTCTACATCCTTGAGGGTTTTCTTGTCCGATACGAGAGTTACATAATTTTTAGCATCTTTCTTCCATACTGCCTGTACCGGCACCTGAAGAACATCTTTTCTTGTGTCTACAAAGATGTCTGCGTCAACACTCATTCCCGGGTATAATAATTCATAACGGGTTTTCCCGTGAGGCAATTCTTTTTCTGAAATTTTATCGAGTAACACTTTGATTTTCGTATTGAATGTCGGTATCTGCTGAACCTGAACTGCCTGTGGTGCCAGGTCAAATATAATACCTTCAATATTGATTTCTTTATATGCTGCGACCTTTATGGTTACAGTCTGATCTTTTCTTATCCTTCCTATATCAGATTCGTCTATATTGGCTTCTGCATAGATTTCACCTAAATCTGCAATGGTCATAAGGGTCGTTCCTCCTGCAGTGGAGGTTGTCTGTGATGCTACAACATCACCTACGTTTATAGGCCTGTCGATAATTATTCCGTCTACGGGAGAAGATATCTGTGTTTTTGAAAGCTGGTCATAATCCTGTTTTCTCTGTGCCTCAGATTTGATTAAATTTGCCATAGAATCTTTAACGGTAGCGTTTTTTATATCTGTCTGCATGGAATTAACAATTTCCTGCTGAACTCCTGCCTGTGCCGTTTTTAAGTCTTTCAGTGACGTTTCAACAGCTCGTTCTTTATCAGCTATATTATTGTTTACCTGTTCTATTTGAGCATAGAGATCTTCTTTTGCTTTTTCTAACTGTGCCCGTGAAACTGCAATATCTTCTGCTCTGCTCCCTTCAACAGCCATATTATAATCCTGTTTTGCAGTTTCCCAGGCAGCTTTTGCCTGAAGATAATCATTTTCAGCACTGTCTACATCTTTACGTGCCACATAGTACTTTTCATAAAGGGTTTTCTGTCTTTCGAATTGTGTTTGTTTATATGACATATCTGCTTCTTTGGACTGCATTGTGGCCAGTTTTTGAGCTATCTCCTGCTTCCGTGAACCGGCCAGGGTTTTATCCAGATTTTTTTGCTGCTGTTCAAGTGCTGCTTTATATTGATTTATCTGAGCTTCCCCGAGCTTTTTTGCTTCTTTGAGTTGTTCAACTGATTGATTGTACGTAAGTTTTGCTTTTTCCAGGGCAATCTGTTTTGTTTCTATTGATATAGAACTGTAAGATGCCTGATAATTTCTATCAAGTTCCGCTTTTTCCAGTTGAGCCATACTGCTTTTATAGGCTGCATCAGATTGAAGATAGGTCTGTTTCTGTTGCCTGTCGTCTATAATGGCTATTACGGCGCCTTTTGCAACTATATCTCCTCTTTTATGGGGTAAACTGATAACCTTTCCCGATATTTCCGATTTTATATTTATCTGGGTAGATGCTTTAATAGTACCTGTAGTGCTGACAATAACTTTCATAGTGTCTCTTTTTACTTTAACTGTTTTCCAGTTTTTAATAGTTTCTTTTTGTTTCTCTATGGCGCTGTATCTGGAAAAAGCACATAATCCGATTATTATGAGTATTATTATAAGTATAAAGCTTCTATATTTCTTCATGGCAGTTCCTCTCCTGTGGCTTTTTTGAATTTGGCGAGACTTATCTGATAATCGTATTTAGCGGTTATTAAATTAACCATGGCTTTACTGTAGTCGTCCTGCCTGTTCAGTATATCCTGAAATGATCCGACTCCGCTCGTATATTTCCCTTCTGCCAGTTCCAGATTGAATTTTGCCTGTTCTACCTGTATGTTATTCAGTTCTATTTTGGCAAGATTTGTTTCAAGATCATTGTAAGCGGTTGTTACATCGGTAATTATTGTTCTTTTCTGTTTTTCTTTATCTGACTCATACTGGGTTCTGGTAGCTTCTGCGCTTTCAACCTGTGATTTAGTATTTAAACCATCGAAAATAGGGAAGTTTACCTGGCCATAAACAGAATAATATTTATCAGGACTCAGATATGAGTCTGTTGAATAATTATAACTTACGCCCAGTGTTATATTGGGTAATCTCTGAAGTTTTGCGCCTGTTATAACTTTGTTCTGATATTCTATCTGGGCATTGTATTTTTTTATCTCAGGCCTTCGTTCAAAGGCATCAGCCAATGCCTGTTCCATTGAAGTTTTATTTTTCAATTCATAAACTTCTTCCGCAATATTTATATTTTTATCCAGAGGCAGACCTGTGTCGATTTTAAGCTGGACCAGTTTATTTTTATTATCATTTTGAGCAGTCAGAAGATCTACCTTTGCCTGGGTTACATTGACTTCTGCCGTAAATACATCTGATTTCGGTGAAAGACCGACCTGGAAATTTTCATTTGCCTTATCAAGATATTTAAGAGAATTATCTAACAGGCTTTCTCTGAAATTCAATATATCTTTCGCCTTCGCAGCATTGAAATAATCCTGTGCTATCGTAAGGGTAAGAGTACTGGCTGCTTCCTTGAGAGCATATTCATACTGTTCTATCTGAGCTTTATATTGTTTATACTGGTAATAGCCTTTGAATGTATCAAAAACAGTCTGGCTTACAGAAACAGTACTGGAATAGTCGTCAATAGGGACTGCCGGGAAATATATGCCGCTCACAATAGTACCGTTACCCTGGTTTGATTTTTGATAGGTTCCGGTGTACTTTAAATTTGGCAAATAAGTTGCCAGAGCCTGGGTTTTTAAACTTTCTGCCACTTTTATATCCTGTCTGGCTCTTATTACGGAAGGGTTGTTATCCATGGCCATATTTATACAATCTTTAAGAGTAATTTTTTCAGACTCTTCTGCAAGAATTTTATTAAAAGTTATAAGGAGCAGTATAAATAGAAATAGCAAAAATTTTTTATTCATAACCGAATTAATTCAACCTGAGAAGAAAAATCTCCTTTCTTTTCACGATTGTAATTTTTTATCATACTCTGATATATTTATGAGAATCGTAACGCCTTACGGGATGAAAAAAATTCTCATATTTCTTTGTAATCGAATCGGTCATGGTTGTTGATGTTAATTTATTCATAAATAATGACTTCGTAATGCGTAATCCGTAAAGCGTAATGCGTGATACACAGGGATTAAATCCGTCACGCGTCACGCGTTACGCGTCACGATTCTTATTCCTGTCTTAATGCTTCTATCGGATCCAGAGCGGCAGCTTTCCTTGCCGGATAAAGGCCGAAAAAGACACCTACTATTGCAGAAAAACCAAAAGAAACTACAATGGAAGTAAATGAAATGATAGCCTGTCCCATCAGGTCTTTTAAAGAACTGGATGCTATCAGAAGCGGATATACTGCAGATATACCTGTGCCGACAAGTATACCTATGATACCTCCTGTTATACTGAGCACCAGGGATTCTATCAGGAACTGTGTTGAAATATCGTCTTTCCTTGCTCCGATGGCTTTTCTCAGTCCTATTTCTTTTGTACGTTCCGTTACAGAGACAAGCATTATATTCATAATACCAATACCGCCTACTAGCAGAGAAATAACTGCTATAATGGATAAAAACAGACTGAGAGCCATTATAGTACTCATTGACTGTGCCAGTTGCTGCTCAAAACTCAGTATATCCAGGTTTTTAATATTATTATCATGAATAGGCAAAAGAACTCTTGTAACTTCATCTTTTGTCTTCTTGACAGTATCAAGATTTTCTGAAGCTACCTGAATAAAGCTCAGATATGACTGGTAGTAGACCCTGCTCTTAAATGTAGTGATAGGTGTTATTATTGTTTTGTCGTAGTCATCCATGATGGCTCTATCTTTTTTCTTTAAAACCCCTATAACTTTAAGCCTTATTCCAGAGTTTGTAACACTGTTCGGATCTGAATTGCCTGTAGATGAAGTACTGCTTGAAGTACTGCTGGATTTTGACACCATTTTTATTGTATTGCCGAGAGGTTCCATAGTTTTTCCGAACAATTTCTCTGCAACTTCATTGCCAATCACACAAACGGGGCTGTTTTTATCGCAGTCTTTCTGGGAAAAAAATCTTCCCTTTTCCACAGGTAACGTGTCAACTACAAGGATTTCAGGGGAAGTACCTTTTATGGTAACATCCATATTATTGGAACCGTAAACAGCAGTAACGCTGGTTGTTATACTTGGGGCCACCCCTTTTACTGAAAAACATTGCTTCTGCAACACTGTTATATCTCTCATTGTGAGCTGCCTTGTTTTTGAACCTATGGAAGATTGTATGACACTGTCACCTTTGCCGGGGGAGACTATAACATTCTGTACCCCCATGTCAGTAAATTGTTTTCTGAAACCTTTGTCCATACCGTTCCCTATGGCAGTCATAATGATCACAGAAGATATACCTATTATAATACCGAGCATGGTCAGTAAAGATCTCATTTTATTGGCTTTGAGTGCATTCCATGCTATTTTTACACTCTGCATGATATTCATGCTGCCCCTCATATTAAGTCTTACAGTCATAGAGGTTTTTATCTCTGATGCAAGTAATATTCTGTCTTCTTCCTTTACCTGCTCATCCGAGGTTACTTTACCGTCATGAAGTTTTACGACTCTTGTGCCGTATTTTGCTACTTCCGGGTTGTGAGTTATGAGAATTACAGTACTTCCTTTCCTGTGTAATTCCTGAAATAGAGCCATGATTTCATCGCCTGATTTGCTGTCCAGTGCACCTGTAGGTTCATCTGCCAGAAGTATTGGTGGTTTGTTTGAGATAGCTCTTGCTATGGCAACACGCTGCATCTGTCCTCCTGAAAGCTCATTCGGTACATGGTTCATACGTGTTTCCAGACCGACTTTTGTAAGATTGTTTGCTGCTACATGCATTCTTTCTTTTGTGCTTACACCTGCGTAGATCATCGGAAGTTCAACATTTTCTCTCGCAGTCATACCGGTTAAAAGGTGAAATTTTTGAAAGACAAAACCAATCTTCTGATTTCTTATAACAGATAGTTCATCATCATCGAGCCGTGACACTTCCACTCCGTCCAGTTTATAACTGCCGCTCGTGGGGCGATCCAGGCATCCTATTAAATTCATTACCGTAGATTTTCCGCTTCCGGAAGCTCCCATGATTACTACAAATTCGCCTTTATAAATGGTAAGATTAATATTATCGTTGGCATTAACCTTTGTATCGCCCATTATATACGTTTTGTATATATCGGTAAGTACTATAATTGGCTTTTTATCATCCATATTCTTTCCACCTTTATTTTGTTTTACAGACAATAAATTAACCCTTATTTAATTTTTAATTCTATATAAAAAACTAATTT
>JAKPQU010000619.1 GCA_029555925.1 Bacillota bacterium | reverse complement strand
TTTAGACCGCCTCCTTAAGCATTATGATTATTTTCAGCATGAATGCAATTCAATCCTGAATACAGTACTGAAATCATCAGATTTTAACAAAAAGAGTTTTCCTTTATGTTCCTCTTCTATTATTTTTTTACATATAGCCAGTCCTAAACCTGTTCCGTTGGTTTTGGTAGTGAAAAACGGCAGAAAAAGCTTTTCTTTTATTTCCGGCGTTATAGCTGTTCCGTTATTTTCAACCTCTATAACAATGGTTGAATCATCAGCGAAAGAGTGTACTTTTATGCTTCCTTTTTGCGGAACAACTTCAATGGCATTTTTTACAAGATTTATAAGAACCTGCTTCAAACGGCTTTTGTCTCCGTTAGTGAACAATTCTGGTTCATTTTTATGTACCTGTATATTTATCTCCTTTTGGGAGATAAAATCCTCGAACATCATTACAACATCGTCCAAGATAGTACCTATGCTTACTTTTTCAAAAGTTGGCAGTCTTTCACCTCTTGAGTACTCTAAAATTTCTGAAACTATATCCTCAAGCCGTGTAAGTTCGGACTGAATTATGCCGGAGTACTTCCTTATGCTCTGCGGATCATCAAGCTTTTTAAGCATACGGTTAAGAAAGCCTCCTATGACGGTAAGCGGGTTTCTTATCTCATGTGCAATTCTTGCTGTCATTTCACCTATGGCGGAAAGCTTTTCCCTTTTTTCAATCTCCTTCTGAAGTTTGTAAACCTCCGTTATATCGCCAAAAACGATTATTACTCCTTCGATTACTCCTAGATCCCTGTTCCACAGAGGTGAAAATTCTATATCGAATATTTTTTCTTCTTCATGAACATTAAGTTTGTAGTTTGGAAACCTCAGATCCGTCTTAGTGTCATAGATCTGTTCTATGGTGTTTAGTATATCGTCATTGAAGGTTCCTGACAACAGCTTTATAGAAGTTCCGATAATACTCTCTCTGGCCTTGGAAAAAAATACCTCCGCTTTCTGATTCCATTCGAGTATCTTTCCTGTTCTGTCAACCACGACTATCCCGACAGAAAGATTCTGAAGAATATTATCCTTAAACCTTCGGTAATAATCTATAAGGTTTTTCTGTTCCTCAAGCGATTTGGTCTTTTCTTTAAGCTCATCGTAGTTTTCTATCATTTCCAGGCCAAGGCCTATGCTGTCCTGATAAAGCTTTATGATTTCAATGTCCACATTCGTTATAGGAGTGCCTGTGAACTTATTGTCGATAATAACAATTCCTCTTGTATCAAATCTTCCAGTTACGGGGAATATCAGGAACTCTTGTGTCCTGACAAGCTCATATATATCTTCAAGCTCATCATGTTTTATTTTTAACATCTGGGGAACCACATGTATTACCTGTTTTTTGCTTACAACTCTGTCAAGGATGGGATGTCCCTTATATACCAGAACCATATTTTTAACGTTTTCAGTCAGCTTATTTGTAAAAGGAAGCGATAAAGCTTCTTCTCGCAGGTACTGTATCATATCCCCGTACTTTAAGGCCCTTCTGTTTGCTTCCTTCCAGATCTTATCGACATCTTCGTCTTCATCCGGACCGATCCAAAGTTTGGGTATCAGAAACCCCCTTACACGGTCGCGTTCAAGATAGAGCGCCCTGTTGAAACGTAGTCCTCTTCCTGAAGTCAGACCAAGCAGCATAATTTTTATAGAGTTGTTCTTATCGTATGTTGAACGTATAGCCTGACTTATTTTATGAAGTGAGTTCATCTTGTCAAGCTGCTCTTTCTGAACCCTTATTGACTCCTCATGCCTTTGCTTAAGCTCCTTAAGATTCTGAATTTCATTTTTCAGTCTGTTATAGATATTTATTCTGCTCAGGCCCAGACCCATTCGTTTGACTGTACTGTTAAGAAATATCTGGTCGATGCTGTCAAAGTACTTATATGGAAGAAAATGTTCCCTTTCTTTTTTATTATATATGGCAACTATCCCGAAGGTAACGTTATCTACGGAAAGTCTTGAATAAACTGCTGACTTCATATGGACATCAAAAGGGTTTTCGTATTTTTCAAAGTTGGTATTACCTATTAAAAGCAGACTTTCTTCTCCATTCAAGAGGCTACCTTCAACAGAACTGCCGATAGGAAGAATATTTTTTTTCACTTCAGATGGTTCTAATCCAGAAATATTGTAAAGTACAAGTTTTTCATCCTCATACTTCCAGTAGGCAGCTACTTCTGCAAAAAGAGTATCCTTTAGAAGACAAAGAATATTATTTATAAGAGTTTCATCTGACTGAGAGTTATCAAAAATATCTGATAATTTCTCAAAAATTCCTAATTTTTCTCTGAAGGCATTTACCGAGGAAGTATCCACAACTAATTTCAGTACGACAAGATAACTTCTCAGAGCCTCCCGGAGATTTTCAGCCTGAATGTACTGCTTACTCAAAACAACCGCTCCCATGAATGACTCTCCTGAAAAAATAGGATAAAAGAATACAGTTTTTTCCTCTTTCAGGGTGTAGATTGAAAAAAACTCATTAAAGCCCAGTTCCACTATATTGTTTTTTTTCAGTTCCTCAAAGAGGGAAGGAAAATCATTATAGTATACTTTCAGGTCATCATCCCTGGGATCCATGTCCATAGATGAGCCTAAAAGCTTAAGAATATTACGTTCATTTTCAAATATAAAAATAAAAGAATCTATCCCAAACTTTTCCCTAAGTGAAAGGGCGATTTCTTTTGTAATGCTTGTGAAAAAGTCTTTAGGATACTGATGTTCAATAATTTTCAGAATTG
>JAKPQU010000615.1 GCA_029555925.1 Bacillota bacterium | reverse complement strand
ATCAGCTTCTGCCTGACAGGCTCTTACGAAGAAAAATAATTTGCCTTATTTAATTTGTTTTACAGACAATAAATTAGCCCTTATTTAATTTCTAATACTATAGAAAAAACGAATTTTTCTTCTCCAGAGCCTGCCAGGCAGGAGCTTTTTATGGATACCCTTTTACCTGTAGCGGTACTAAGCTACGCTATAGTAGGGGCTTCTTGGGGCTTTACCCACAGACTACAGCCCTAGTCTGGTAGGGTTATTATACCCAAAAAGTTTGCTTTGGTCAATATTTCGAGGACTCCGCATTCATCTCCCTCTAAGCCTTCAGCTATAGAGGGAGTATTCTGCGGTCTTTAGGATAAAATAAATTAGTAAAAAACTCGAAAATTCAAAGGGAATTTTCTTTACTTCAAGAAGTTTATAAAGATACTATAATTTTATAAGGAGGTACTCTCCATGTACGGTTATACACCGAATATTAATCCTGCCCTGCAGAAATTTGCCGATGATGTTGATGAAAAGAAAAAGCAGTGTATTAATTGTCCTGCTCTCAAGGTATGTCAGAAATATCAGCAGAGAGGTAACTGTGACGGAAGATGTCAGGTAACTATGGTATTACTTCTTGCAAAGCTTGTAGAAGAAAAAGCTCCCAAAAAGAAAGCAGCGGCACCGGCAGGAGATTCTCTTGGCCTTGGTCTTGGTATGTAATATTTTATTTAATATAAGTTGCAGTAATTGCAATTGATTTGTGATTACATAATCCTCGCGTCACCATAATATAATTATTTGGATTCAACTGCAGGAGACCATGCCGGATTTCGATCAATTGCAGGATTATTGCTTACATTTATCTGGTTGCTTCCATCTATATTCATTACATATATTTCTTCATTATATAAACCATCTCTGTCTGTCGTGAAAGCGATCTTTTTACCGTCAGGGGACCAGGATGGAGCAAAATCTCTAGCAGGATTATTTGTAAGTCTTACAGGATTACTTCCATCGGAATTGGAAATATATATTTCTTCATTTCCATCCCTGTCAGAAGTAAAAACGATTTTATCTCCCCTGGGAGAATAGGATGGTTCTTTGTCAGACCATTCGGTGGGGGAATATTTCATAGGTATTGCTCCGAGCTGAAATATAAGCGAAAAATGACCGTCAGGTCGTTTATCGGCTCCTATCTGTTCTCCCGGGCCTACTGCATCTCCTCCTATACCAGACCATAATACCGTTGTTCCCATGGTCTGTTTGGCTTTTTCTTTTGTTATTTTTGTTAAAATTTCTTCCGATGTTCCCTCTGCATACGTTACAGTTATTTTAAAGTTCTGTCCTTCTTTAAACCATCCAGTATCTGCTGCATATAGTTCCAGCCTCGTTATACCCTGCACCAGTAATGGTTTATCTTCATTTACAGGATTCAATATTTGTTTTTTCTCATTTACAACACCAAGTATCCAGTGATCCTTCGGCTGTGTGCTCCAGACCTGATTCCCTTTGGGATTCCCTCTGTCATCAGTACTTTCCAGTCTTATATTCGTAACAGTCTTTGAACCGACTGCAGGGGAATCAGGATTGATAAAATATATTTTATTTGCTCTTTCTACTCCGAAGGAATAAAAGACTATTCTTGTTCCGTCTGGAGACCAGTGAGGCCAGTAATTATAAACCCATGCTCCAAGATCAAATGTTTTTAATTCATCTTTTTCCATTGTTTGCCATGGAACATCGACTTTTCTGTTCCATGTTGCAGTCCCCGTAAGGGCATGTTTATCACTTCCATCTTTATTCATGATAAACAATTCTTCATTCGGTGCATTTTCCTGGGATGATATATAGACTATTTTATCACCGGTCGGAGAATAAGCAGGATCTTTGTCTGTGCCGTTAAAATCTGTTAATTGCTCTATACCTTTTTCCCCGCCGGTGGGAGTGTATTTTACAGTGAAAATATCAGTATTCAGAGGGCCTGATCGTTCTGAAGCAAATATTATAGTACGTCCATCAGGAGACCAGTCAGGTTTAAATTCATTGGCTCTGTTACTGGTAATCCTTATCTGATTCCTGCCATTCCAGTCCATAACATAAATTTCAGGATTGCCATCCCTTTCCGATACAAATGCTATTTTTTGCCTTTTGATATCTTTTATATCAAGAGGTTTGAACTGACATCCTGACAGAGCTATTATAAAAATTGTAAGGAAAACTGTAATGTATTTATTCATTGTCGTACGATCAATCCGGAGATATTGACTCCTGAATTATTTAAAATTTTGCTTTATATAAATATCCTGTCCGCTGTATATATCCATATAAAGAGTCCACGCACTTTTTAATTCTTCTTTATTTATCTCTATCTTCCAGGTGATATAGAATTCCATTATATTTTCTCTTTCTTTTCTTAAAGGGAATATGACCTGTTTAGCTTCTTCTGTTAAATCGGTATTTTTTACTATATAAGCAAGTGCCTGCCCTCCATATCCTTTATATGGTATTGAACGTCCTGTAAGAATCTCTTTTATTTTTCCTTTATCCATACCCTTTTCGTGAGGTATTTCTATGTCAGGATACCATCTGCATCTTATCTCTTTTATAACACCGGGATGATCTACTTTTACAGATACTCTTGTGCCTTCTACAGGCATGTCATGTTGAATCTGTCCGCCATAGTCTACCCATACATAACCAAGTTCAGGGTTTTCATTGCCCCTTACATTAATACATTTCGGTAACTGTTCCTTTATTCCCAGTAAAACCCGGTTTTTCTTTAAAAATTCATCTGCTAATTTTATGGCAAGCTTATAATCGGTTAGATTCTTTCTTTCAGGCATACCTTCTACGGAGGCATAGGCAAGAAAACCACTGAATTGATCTATCATTATTGTCTGCCATTGTTCACCGTTTAAAGAACGAAATTCTTTCGCTGTCTTTTCTTTTACATCACTCATGATAGACCTTATAGTAAAGGGATATTTTATTGTTCTCTCTTTAGAATAGGAGAGAGCAGTAAGTGCAAGTATTAATAAACATACAGGTACAAATAATGTTTTCATTAAAAATTCCTCTTTCAAGATTTATATATAGCATATAATAAAATGATTAAAAAAACAAGAATATAGCCTAAATATTTGGTGAAGTTTCACGTAATTCGAGAGTTTCACCTGATTTAAGAAATTCTCTTTTACAGAGATCCATTATTACATGAGCCATTTCCTCAGGCTGACCTGGAGGAGCATATTTAAAGGCATCTCTGAATAATTTTGTATTTACAGAACCAAAACAGATAGAATAAACCTTTATAAATGGAAGTTCTCCTGCAATACTCTCGGTAAACCCTATGACTCCGAATTTACTAGCACAGTAAGCGGCAAAATTCGGGAAACCATGTTTCCCTGCTCCTGAGGATATATTGATAATCATACTGTTCTTTTTCATATAAGCTATGGCCTCTCTGCAGGTAAGGAACATACCTTTCAGGTTTGTATTCAGTGTTGTATCCCATTCTTCCTCTGTAGTTTCAGCAAGAGGTTTGTAGTAACCTGCCCCTGCATTATTGATGAGCAGATCTATGTGGTTAAATTTTTCCACAGTTTTTTCTATCAGATTTTTTACATCTCCGGAATTTCTTATATCACATTCTATGCCTGTACATTCCCCGCCTTCTCTGATTATTTCTTCACAGGCTCTGTCCAGCTCGGCTTTATGTCTTGAACATATTATTACTATGGCTCCTTCAGCAGCAAAACATTTTGCTGTGGCTTTCCCTATACCTCTGCTTCCTCCTGTAATAAGGACTACTTTGTTTTTGATATCCATAAAATATCTCCTCTGTTCAAATTTGTAATTTCACAGTAATTAATATGCTCGTAATGCGTGATGCGTGATGCGAATGGAGGATAACCCATTACGCATTACACTTCACGAATTATTTACTGACATAAGCATGTAATAAAGATTTTCCTCCCGTCACGCGTTACGCGTCACGCGTCACGATTATAAAATACACCTGTAATAATTACTGGCATGTATGAAATTACATGTAATTAGAATTATAACTCAATTTTTATAATAAGGTCAAATCCAAAAAATACTTGACAGAATGTCAGTGAAGTTTTATAATTACTCGATGAAAATTATTAAATTTATCTAGAAGGGGGATTTTCTGTGCCAATCTATGATTTTAGATGCTCTACCTGTGGACATAAATTTGAATATTTTACGTTTAAATTAAACGGGCAGCAAGTGAATTGTGAACGTTGTGGCTCAGTAGCAAATAGATTAATATCACCGGTAGGTATAATTTTTAAAGGATCTGGTTTTTATGTGACAGATTCTCGAAAATCCTCTACCCTTACCAGTACAGACAGCTCAAAGACTGATACTTGCTCAAATACTGACACAGGCAGTAAAATAGATAGTAAAGTAGAAAAAGCAGCGTAAATAAAAAATCTAAAAAATATACCAGAGACGAATTAATTGTCCCTGGTATATTTTTTGTGAGTAATAAGTAAAAACAAGCTTTTTTACTCACTATTCACTTATATTTTACTGAATTCTGCGTCCTCCGAGAAATCTTTCATTGTAATAATAATCATCCAGGCTGTTTATTGTTACTTCACCGGCTCCTGATGATGCATGGATGAATTGTGAATTTCCGATATAAATACCTACATGGGACGCGCCATATGTGTAGGTTGTAAAGAATACCATATCTCCTGGCTGTAATTCATTTCTTCCTACTGCAATGCCTTCGGTAAACTGTGCATCGGCAGTTCTCAATATGGAAATTCCATTGTCTGCATAAACCCTCTGGGCAAATCCGGAACAATCAAATCCATAGGGTGTTGTTCCGCCCCATACATAGGGAACACCCATGTATGAATAAGCTGTATCAACAATACCGTTTCCTCTGCTACTTACGGGAGCTTTATATGAACTGGAACTTGATGATATGGCCACCATTTCATCAGGAAGTATATCTACCCCTATATAACCTTTATATACCCAGCCTTTATATTTGTTTGTTGAAATAAGTACCCATCCGTTGTCATCATAACTTTCAGCACGGACTTCTATGCCATTATTAACGGTTGTGATAACTTTCTCGTTTAGAGATGGGCCTTTTCTCACGTTGACACCATTACCCTGGATATATCTTATTTTTGAAGATATTACTGTATTCTGTGCTTGACGTGAGTCTGTAAGATATTTCTCTTTAATCCATCCTTTACGTTCTCCTTCCAGAACAACACTTACCCATCCTGAACTATCGTAAGTTTTAATAAAAGCTTTATCTCCTGCATTGGCAATTGTAACTACAGAAGCATTCATAGAAGCTTTACTTCTCACGTTTACACCATTCCCGCATACATATCTTACTTTCATTCCGGGATATACCGGGGAAGAGGTAATAAAGTCATCATTGATCCAGGCTTTTGTTCCGCCCGATAATTCTATATAAGCCCAGCCTGAGTCATCATAAGCTTCTACGAGTAGTTTCTCGCCGCTGGATACAGAACCAACTATAGCAGCATTTGCAGATGGTTTATCCCTTAAATTAACATTTGTACCGAGTACATAACGTATCTTCATACCGGGTCTCTGTGTCGGTTCTTTTCCTATGAATTTCTCATGAATCCACCCGACATGTCCGTCAGAAAATGATACCTTTACCCATCCTTCATCTTTATATGCCAGTACTGTAACTTTATCTCCCTGGTTTGCAGTGGCAATTATCTTGCTGTTGAGTGACGGAGAGTTTCTGACATTTATCTGGTTGCCTATAACATATCTGACTTTACATTCATCTCCGCTACAGGGCGAGGTAGATATGAATTTTTCATGTACCCAGCCTTTTTTACCACTATCAAGATAAATTCCTACCCATCCGGACTTATAGCTCTGGACAAAAATTTTTTCTCCTCTGCTTAAAACAGAGACTATGGAACTGGAGAGAGAGGGAGACTGCCTGAGATTTACACCTTCAGAGTTTATATAACGAACCTTCATGGTTGAAATATTACCGCGGGAAGATACGTTTACTGAATGAATCGGTTTTTGAGCAGTTATAAATTTCTCATTTATCCATCCTGTTATACCATCTGAAAGTCCGATAGAGACCCAGCCGTTTTTGTAACTTTTTACGTATAATTTTTGTCCCTTATTAAGGACTCTTACTACGTCGGAGCTTAGTGATGGTTTACGCCTTAGATTTACATTATCTTCTGACACATAACGAATTTTGACTGGCTGGCTGGCAAAAACTATACCGAGAGAAATAAAAAATGATGCCGTAATTATAAACAGCATCATGATTTTGCCAGGCAAAAGAATAGATTTTTTGAACATAACTTTTACCTCTTTAAACTATGCTAATTTTATTAGATATACTTTAATATTATATCTCTCTGATAAAAAAAAGTCAATAATGATAGTGTTTTTTTCAGCCCTGAATAGTAATATATTACAAAAACGCTTCACTATATACATTTATTAAAAATATTGTAGCTGTTTTATGGCCCAGGAGATAGTCTGTTTTAAAGGTTCTTCGTGCTCTTTTTCGAGCCTGTTAACAAGGTATGGTAAGACACTTCTATCACCTATTTCCCCTATGGCTCTGATTGCTCTTTTTCGAACCATAGGTTCCGGATCACTTGAAAAAGTGTCTATTAACGGGCTGACTGCTTCTCTATCTTTTAATTCCCCCAGTGCAAGGGCTGCACCGCCTCTGACTTCTGCGTCTCCTGTCATCAGTGCTTCCAGAAGTGGGTGGAGGGCTCTTTTATCTTTTGATTCTCCAAGTCCCCATGCTGCCAGTTGTCTTACCTGGCTATCAGTATCTCTGAGTAGTTCTATGAGATATCCTACCGCATTACTATCTTTTAATCCTCCTAGAGCTGTAGCTACAGCACGTCTGACTTCTATATCCTTATTATGCATCATCTGGATTAAATAGGGTAAAACATTACTTCTGCTTAAGGTTTCGATACTTCTGAGCATTTTTTGAGCTACGTCACTATCAAGTGCGGATACACGTTCTGTTATCTCAAGTGGTATACTATATTTTTTTTGTTCTGGTTTAAGTATTTTGGTGAATTTAGGTTTTGCCGGTCTTAGTTCTTCCGATTTATTGAGTTTGGTAGAGGTTAAAGATGCTTTCACCAGCATTAAATCTCTTTTTAATGCCATAGCAGAAGAATATCTCTCTTCAAGTTTAAGATTAATACATTTTTCTATTATAGCCTCCAGTTCAATGGAAAGACTGGCATTGAAATTTCTTATAGGTTTGAATATAAAAGGCACAAAAGGAAATTCTCCTGTTACGAGATGATGCAGTGTAACACCGAGAGAATAAATGTCGCTTGCAGGGACAGGATTACCTGCATACTGTTCGGGAGGTATATAACCTTCCGTACCAACTGCTGTTTTGGTGAGTTCTCTTTCTGTTTCAATTACCATGGCAAGACCAAAATCAACAAGAAATATTTTGCCGTCTTTTTCTCTCACCATAATATTTGATGGTTTTATATCTCTATGAATTATATTTAATCTGTGAAGATAAATTAAAACATCACATAAATTTATTGCCCATTTTACAACAAGTTTTTCCGGAATACTTTTATTATTGCTTTTATTCAAAAGATATTGTAAATCATAGCCTTCTATATAATCCATAACGAGATAATATCTTCCGTACAGGTTAAACGAATCGATCACTGCTGGTAGATTTGGATGTTTTAATTTCTTTAATAATTCAATTTCCTGTGCAAATCTGTTAAGTAAATATTCTTTCTGATTCTTTGAATAGGTAATACAGTGTAATTCTTTAAGAACATACAGGGTTTTATTTGTAACATCTTTTATACAATAAATAGAACTCAATTTTCCCTGAGTAATTTGTCTTACTATTTGATACTTTGAATGAAGTATTAACCCGGGTGTAAGAAGTCCTCCTTTGCTGAATCTGCTCAATATAGTATCACAAAAAATACATTTTACGTTGCTATCCTGATTTTCATTACCACAATTCGGGCAGTAAAGTTTCATATTATTTATACCTTTAAATTTAGAGTATAGGAATTTTCATTTTTCATGGCGTAAAAGTTAGATTTATATATATGTCAGGTTCCGGGTGTTGAGTAATTATAAACCCGAAACCCAACACCTAAAACCCAGTTATAACTTGATTTTTTTTAGATATAGCTCCTGAATACTTATAAAAAAATAGGGCATTTACTTATTATACCATAAATGCCCTATTAATATTTATCAATTATTTCCTCCTGAAGAAACCACTCAGGCCTCCTCCGCCTTTATTTCTTTCTTCTTCCAGTTCTTTACTGAGTTGAGAAATACGAATATCTTTTTTCTCCAGATCGTTCTTCAGAGCTTTAATTTCTCTCTCTGAAGCTTCCAGTTTATTCTGCAGTTCTCTCTGTTTTTTATCAGCTTCCTTTATTTTAATATCTGATCTATCTATTTCATTCAATTTATTCGATAATTTACTTGCACTTTCTTTAAGCTTCTTTTCAAAAGTCCTTTTAGCTTCCTCTGCTTCAGCCTTTTCCTTCTCAGCTTTTTCCTTCTCTTTTACAAGCTCTTTCTTTTCTTCCACAAGACTTTTTACATTGCTTACCAGTTTTTCCATGAGCTTATTTTTGTTCTCTAATTCTTTAGCCAGTTCATCTTCTTTCGAAGAATAACCACCGCTTGCTTTCATCTTATCTATCTCTGCTGTCATTTCTACAATTTGTTCGCTCTTCTCTTTTATTAGCTTTTTCTGTTCCAAGCTCTTTGATTTAAAATCTTCAATTTCTTTATCAAGACTCTGGACTTTCCCCTGTAATTTCTCCAGTTCTATAATGGTTTCTTCATGTTCTTTCTGAAGCTCTTTGTAGATATCCATATCTTTAAATTCTATAGTTTTTACAGGACTCTGGCTAGAGATTAATTCGCTAATCCTATCAATATACATCTCCATAGGCTCAGATGATTTTGGTAAGGCACTAATTTCTTTCACTATTTTATCGGTCATTTTCTCCAGCAGTTCTTCTAAATAGCTGATTGTTTGGCCGGTTTGATTAATGATCTGTTTGTTAACATTATCTGAAATTATCCCGATGGTTTCCTTCACTTCTGTGAAATTTATATCTAACATACTATGTATTTCACTGATAACATTTTCTATTGATTGCAGTTGAATTTCAGATGCTTTTGATACAGTTTTTACAGCAGGAATTCCCTTATCGCTGATTTCATCTTCTTCTGCATCAGTCTTTTCTTTATCAATTTCTTCCGTGTCGAAACCTTTACTGTCTTCCTCTACTAATAGTTCATCGAAAGATAAATCTTCTTCTTTATCTTCTTCTATGTCCAGTTCATCAAAAGATATACTTTCCTTCTCCTCTTGTTCTATTTCTACTTCCTCGAAAGATTTTTCTTTTTCCTCTTGTTTTATTTCCACTTCCTCGAAAGATTTTTCTTTTTCCTCTTCTATTTCCAGTTCATCAAAAGATATACCTTCCTCTTTTTCCTCTTCTATTTCCAGTTCATCAAAAGATATACCTTCCTCTTTTTCCTCTTCTATTTCCAGTTCATCAAAAGATATACCTTCCTCTTTTTCCTCTTCTATTTCCAGTTCTTCAAATGATATACCTTCCTCTTTTTC
>JAKPQU010000608.1 GCA_029555925.1 Bacillota bacterium | reverse complement strand
TGCAAAACAAATTAAATAAGGCAAATTATTTTTCTTCGTAAGAGCCTGTCAGGCAGAAGCTGATAAATGGTTACTAATTTACCTGTAGCGGTACTAAGACTTCAGATAGTAGTTGACATTTTCCGTCTTTATATTCCTGCTTTGCCTGTTCCAGGTCTTTTAAATCATCTTCGGTCAACGGTTCATTATCTTCTGATAAAAAGGCTCTGAAAGCTCTTTCAACTATTTCTTTTAAGGATAATTCTCTCAGTGTGGCCTGAATTTTTAATTCTTTATATATATCCTTGGAGATTTTGACATTTAAGGTTTTTTCTTCTTTTACCATAATTTCATTCTCCTTCACTGCCTTATATTAACTATTTTACTATCAATATAGTTATGTGTCAATCTATGATTAATAAATTACTATTAATATAGTTTATGGGTATATGAATTTTTATAGTTAACATTTTGCACTGTATTTTTGTTTATATAAAAGTTCCAGTCCTTCATATACAGGGAAACAGATTCTCCTGTAGATCATGTTAAAAGTGCTTGAAAAACTCATGGAATAGAGGATGTTTACTACAATAAGACGCCATAAGTATGAACTGGAAATTTCGCCTTTTTGTTTTAATATAGTATCTTTATTCAGCCATTTTTTTAAAAAATTTTCTTTCACGGTACCAGGTTTCAGTTCTTTTATTACATATTCCGGAACCGGTGCTTTAAATAATTCCTCTATTATAAGCAGGACAAAATAAAGAAGATGATTTAATTTATTTCTCTTTACCCTGTCCAGCATGTTTTCCCAGTTTATATCTTCTCTATAATGTGTAATGAGTTTATATATGTCATATATATTTTTTATTGATACAAAATCATATCTTGCTATAGAGACTATCATTAAGTGATAAAAAATAACTTCCAGAGGAGGGAGTAATACTTTATGGTTATTTACAATAACCTCTTTTGTATCTGTCCAGAAATCTTTTATGTCTATATTTACAAATTTATCCCTGAAAGTCCAGTGCAGATCAATATGCAGATTGAATCCATGAAGTTCTTTTTTAAAACTGACTTCACTCCTGTACTTATGTAATATGTCAATCATGTATTGATTGTGTTCAAAAGAATAACCCATATTTCTTAATTTCTGCTCTACTTCATTGAAATGAGCTTCGTATAGGAAATAATAACCGAGATTTTCCAGACTTTTCTCTGCCTCTTCAAGTTTATCTTCCGGTACAAGTATATCCATATCGCATGGTGCCTGCCTGAGGGCTATGTCTTTGTAAATTAATCCGGCAAGTGCTGTTCCTTTAAGCGCTATGGCAGGAATATTACAGGATTTTAGATAATCGAGAACTTTAAAGAGTTCATCTTCGAGGAACATGTTTCTTTTAAGATTCAGCAGATACATACCTTTGAGATGGGAAAGTATCTCTTCCGGCACATGTGAAATCTTCATTCTTACAAGCCTGTCATAAAAGGCAGGGAAGATAGAATGAGACGTGGTAAATTTAACAATTTCCTGCCAGTCATTTTCTTTAAAATTTTCAGATTCTTTATTTATTTCATCTAAAGGAGGATTTTTTCTGAGGAGTGAAAAGACGAAATCTTCAGTTTTTACCATGTCTGATATTCATTATCCTTTTTAATAGGAGCTATTACCTGTTATGTGTCTGTAGATAATAAACTATTCCGGTGAAAAGGTCAAGATATTTTGCAACGATAATCGGTAATACTGATATAAGCATAAGCATTTATACTATCCATAAATAATGACCTCGTAATGCGTAAAGCGTAATGCGTGATGCGCAGGGATTAAACCCGTCACGCGTCACGA
>JAKPQU010000597.1 GCA_029555925.1 Bacillota bacterium | reverse complement strand
TTTATCAGCTTCTGCCTGACAGGCTCTTACGAAGAAAAATAATTTGCCTTATTTAATTTGTTTTACAGACAATAAATTAGCCCTTATTTAATTTCTAATACTATAGAAAAAACGAATTTTTCTTCTCCAGAGCCTGCCAGTTAGAAGCTTTTTATGGATACCCTTTTACCTGTAGCGGTACTTAGGAATGGCAGTTAAATAAATGTCTCAAATATATTAATCGTGACGCGTTACGTGACGGGGTTAATCCCTACGCATCACGCATTACGCTTTACGCATTACGAGGTCATTATTTATGGATAGTTATGAAACTAACTATATATGAGAATCGTGAAGGGTGAATGGGGGATAAATTCTTATCCTTCGTTGCCACCATACGGTCATTGCTTTTAGTTATAGATAATCCACGCGTTACGCGTCACAAGCACTTATAGTTTATTTCATATAGTCACAATTATGAATATAGAAAAAGAGATTATAAAAAAAGTTATAAAATGCAACAGAGAATATTCACTTTTTTCTTATGATGAGGCGCTTCTTATAGCTCTTTCAGGCGGAAAAGATTCAATGTCTCTTTTAAAAATTTTTTCAAAGATTCATAATCCTTCTCTCCTTTATCCGGTTCATATATATCCCTATAAAGATGATAAGGTTCTGAAATATCTTCACGATTTTTCTCTGGATGTGCTTTCCATACCGGACAGGATAATTTTTCTAAAAAATCCCTTTTATGAATCAGCCGGTCAGAGTTGTTACATCTGTGCAAAGGGCAGGAGAAAGACCCTGTTTGAGGAAGGAGAAAGAAAAAAGATCTATAAAATTGTTCTGGGACATACGAAAAATGATATGGCAGAAACTTTTCTCATGAATATTTTTTACAGTGGAAATACTGATACAATAAGACCGGTACAGGATTTTTTTAACGGGAAATTCACTGTCATAAGACCTTTTTATTTTGTAGAAGAGCATGAGATTAATAGTTACAGAGGAATTTATCATATAGAACCGCAACATTACGATTGTGCCGGTAAAAAGAGTAATAAAAGAGAGGTTATCAGGTCTTTTTTGAAATCACTGGGAGATAAATATGCAGTTCATCGTGTTTTTACGTCTGCCCTGAAATAGTGAAGTAAACACTAAGTACCGCTACAGTTAAATCAGTAACCATTTATCAGCTTCTGTCTGACAGGCTCTTACGAAGAAAAATAATTTGCCTTATTTAATTTGTTTTACAGACAATAAATTAATCCTTATTTAATTTTTAATTCTATATAAAAAACTAATTTTTCTTCTCCAGAGCCCGCCAGGCAGAAGTTGATTACGGGTACCCTTTTACATGTTACGGTACTCATACCAACAGACATGACCGGAGCGGTCACAACCAAATATGAAAATCAACATCCAGTGAAGGTGCAAACTTCATCATTTTTATATAAAATTGTTTTAATTAAACTGAATAATTTGAATAACAGGTAAATACTGTCTGCCTGCCTGATGCTCCTCCGAAAAAAATCTAAACTGGAACGTTTATAGCAGTTACAGCTTATATCATGCTACTTTACATTATAATTCAATAAAATATACCTGTGCTGCCGTGATATTTTTTTCTCCGGAACACCAGGCAGGCAGACTACTATGTCTAAAGCTAAATAGTATCAGGTCTGTAAAAACAATCGTTGACCGGTACGTTTTACAACTCACCGGTCAACGGTTATTTTATGGATTGTAAGAAAATAACCTGGCAAATTATGGTTATTGTCCTCGCGTTACGCGTCACGCGTCACGCGTCACGATTTAAAAATATTACTCGCCTTTTTTATATTTTTCTATAATTGCGGCCACTTCAGGATCCGGCTGTGCTCCCTGTGTTGAGTAAAGTTTGTAATTGACTCCTATAATTTCTTTGCTTTTCGGGTCAATGGAAAGATTCATATCACCTACATATCTGCAATTGGATGCTGCTTCAATTATAAGTGTATTTCTTCCGTCGGGGTTTTTCACTGTTTCCGGTTGATTGAGTGATTTGTGATCATGACCTGCAACGATAATATCAATACCTTCCACGCTGGAAGCGAGTTCTTTCACCCTGTTGACACCTTCGTGGGCAAGGATGACCACTACTTCAGCTCCGTCTGCTTTTGCTCTTTTCACGAGATCTGATGCGGCACTTCTGAGAGACTGAACATTTACGTCAAATCCTACATCGGGATGGGCGGAAGTGGCCTGTCTCGGTGTGGTAAGACCGATAAATCCTACTTTTACTCCGTTTGCTTCTTTTACTACATAGGGCTGTGTATGTTCCAGAGGTTTTTTCGAGTCTTTATATGTAACATTGCCGAGCAATGTGGTTGCATCGAGTTTTGGAAGGAATTCTTCTTCCAGATACTTCCCGCCATGCTGAAATTCATGGTTCCCTGGCACAAATATTTCCATTCCCATAGCATTAAATGCATCTGCCATAGGCCCGAAAAACTGCGGACCTTCCTCATCATTACTTCCTTCATATGAAACGTCTCCTGTATTAACGAGAAAGGAATTTTCATCGCCATGGAATTTTTCTCTGCTTTTTACTATGGCAGCTTCGCCGGCTACTTTATCAAATTTATTATCATGTTCGTCATTTGTATGTATTATACTTACTTCAACAGGCGGGGCAGATTCAGTTTTAAGTCCCTTTGCCATAAGGAGGTTACCTACGGTAGGTTCTGACATCTGAAAATACCATTCTTTATCGGCTTTATCAGTATCAACCTTTGATTTTGAAAGAGATACTCCGTCTCCAGGCATAAGAGCGGAAAGGAGATCCATGTCTATTCCTGTGTCTTTTTTTTCTGTTTTTCTGGCTGCTGAAAAATTTGTCTGAGAAGTAGTAATCTTGTTTGAAATTTCCACGTTTTTATAACACCTTTCTTTTACAGTGACCAGTGATCAGTGATCAGTGATCAGTTATTAATTTTAATGGAAGAGAGTCTATAATCAGGATAACTTAATTTAGCTGAAATAGCAATAGGGATATGTTAATAAATTGTTAAAATTCGGCGAAGTATTGAGACGTGAGACGTGAAAAGTGATAGGGTCACTGGTTACTGGTTACTGATAACTGGTCACTGGTCACTGAGCTTAAGTCCTATGGGCAGCGATTCTCCGAAGAGCATGGTTTTCTCTTCCTGTCTTATTTCCAGCATTGTTTCTACAGGTTTTATATAATCTTCCAGGCATTTTTCTTTTTTCATTTTTCTTATCAGTCTTTCTCTGAGTTCCGGATAAATATCTCTTACCCTGTCTCCTGTATATCTGGCTATACTGGACATACAGAAGGCCAGCGAATCTTTTTCTTCCCATTTAGTCTCGACTATCTGCTGAATCCACCTGGAAACAATATCTCCCGGAATGGTGTTGTGAACACTGGCACTGAAAGGAACTCTTGCTGCCAGTCTTGCAAGAAGCCAGAAAGTATTTCTCTGGTTTCCTTCTTTCTTAAATCTTCCCATAATCAGTTCACCCAGTTTTAATTTATGTTCCTGAGAGAGTTCTTCAAGGCTTACTGCCATTCTTAATATTTCCATCCTCTCTGCAGGCGCTGGCGAAGGGCCTGAGAAAGGTTTTATATGAGTTCTTTCCGAAAAAAGATAGGGAGAAATTTTATTGAATATTTCTTCCTGCCATTCCCCGGCAAGTCCTGCAGCAACACGTCTCCAGAGAATCCACCATTCCATACGTACATGTTTTTCTTTATTATACTGAAGCCATTTAGGAAATAAGCTCCACAGTTCTTTTAATCGCCAGTCATCAAGGGGGTAACCGAAACCGGGTCTCAGACAGAAACCGGCGGAATTCAGCCATGACGCTTCATATTCAGGAGTGCTTCTTCTTTTTTCTTTAATTTCATAAAGAGGTTCCCAGAATTCTCTTATAACTCCCATATCCCAGTCATTTCTATTCTTTCCCAGTAATTTTTCTATATGAGGAAAGAGATTTTTGGGCCTTATATCTTCTGCCGTTATCTTTCCCGGTTTTTTCAGGAATGTATCACTGATTAATTTTTTCACCTTTTTAATTGTTTCTGTTTTAAAAGGCCTGTCTATATAAGCTTTTTCTTCTTCTTTAATACGTAGATTAAATTCCAGTTTCCATTTATCACTGCAATCGGGACTGATACAGTATAGTTCCAGTGTTCCCACTTCAGATACCTTTGCTTTCAGGTGAACCGGTATTTCACCATGCTCCTTATCTGTTTTCAATATAGTATAAAGAGGGGGGAGAGAAGCAAAGTTATCTTCGTTTATTTCCAGTATTTCTCCCGGTCTGTCAGAAAGGCGGACTGTTGAGGAATACAGAGGAAAACTCACGGGCTGACCGAGAAGGAGGAGAAATTCCCTCTCACTTATTGTTACTTCCTCTCCTTCTTCAAGGTCTCTGGGTATAATGCATATGGAAAGACTCTTATCTTTTTCTTTCTGAGTATCAATACCTATATAATAAGATCTGGGAGTGCCTCCCTTTATACGAAGACCCCTTCCTTTTCTTACCAGTCCGTAATAAACTCCTCCTCTGGCCACGGCAAGATCCATATTGCTGTTCTGCAGTATTTTGACAGACGTGCCGCTCCAGGTATTGAGGACTTCTACGATGCGGTTTTTTATAATATCAGGCTTCAGTGCACCTCCGTTAAATATGACTACATCTGGGCATGCCGGCTGGCCGTCTGTTGCCTGAGCCCTGAGAAAATATGCCATGTGATGTGTTATGGCAGGATCTGACTCATAGGGAAGACCCCATTCCTGTATACCGTACCGCCCTTTTTTTTCACTTACCCTTATGTCCGTAAGAGGAAAAAAACCTTCCATTATAATCTGAAGCACTTCGTTTTTCGTTATGTTGACCTGAAGCATACCTCCTATGAGGCGACTTCCTGTTCCCGGTATTGTTATGGTTATATCTTCAATATGTTCTTCGCCGAGCAACAGTTCTTTGGCTTTCTGACTTTCCTGACAGAGAATTCCCCACTGTCTCGTATCCAGATTCCCGTAAGCATTTTTTATTTTCTTCTCCATGAATTTTGCGAGAGCGAGGTCCATGTTGTCTCCTCCCAGGAGTATGTGCTCACCTACGGCAATTCTTTTCAGATTGATGACTTCACCGCTTTTCTCAACCTTTATAAGGGTAAAATCCGTTGTGCCTCCACCTACGTCACAGACGAGTATGAGCTGTGATTTTCCCAGATATTTTTTTAGAGAATGTTCATAGGCTGTAAGCCATGAATAAAAAGCTGCCTGAGGTTCTTCAAGGAGTGTAATATGTTCGAGACCTGCCATAGAGGCAGCTTTTACCGTAAGGGTTCTTGCCACTTCATTGAATGATGCGGGAACTGTTATTATAATATCCTGATATTCCAGTTTTTTTTCAGGATTTTCATGAGCTATTTTAAAATTCCATGCTTTCTTTATATGGTCCAGATATTTAGAAGATGTTTCGAGAGGTGAAATTTTTTCCATATCTTTCGGACCGCTCCATGGAAGTATTTTCGCTGTCCTGTCAACACCTCTGTGACAGAGCCAGGATTTTGCAGAAGATACAAGCCTTCCCGGTATAAACCGTCCCAGTTGTTTTGCATATTCGCCGGTAATGAAATGCTCTTCTTCACTCCAGGGAAGTCTGTAGCTTTCAGGGGTAATTTCATAATTGCCCGGTATGTAAAGAAAAGAAGGAAAGAGCTCCATGTCCGCCACTTCTGATTTTTCTATCAGCTGCGGTACACGAAAGATGTGTATGTCAGGTTTTTCTTTGTTTTTTAATTCTTCTATAGATGTATAGGATACCGCACAGTTTGTAGTGCCGAGGTCGATACTTACTATATACAGTGGTTTATTCATGGTTTTATTATATCAGGAAAGATTATCTGCTGCAACCGGAGAATTTATATAACGTTACTATTTTTCCAAAAATTTCTCCCACGATTATATCTTCATCATGAAAGTCTTTACTTCCGGGCGAATTATAAAAAGATCCTGTAAGCTCGAGTATTGCCCCTTCAACAGGATTGAATTTCAGAGCCCCTGCAATATGTTTATCTTTATGACCGGGAATCCACCAGATACCGTTCCACTCAAATTCATGCATAACTATAATATTCTTTCTGAACGTGACGCGTGACAGGCAGTTCGTGATGCGTAATAATCGTGACGCGTGAGTTTCACTACTCACGCGTCACTTTTCACTTTTCACGCTTCACGCTTCACTCTTCACCCTTCACCCTTCACCCTATTCATGTTCTCCTCTTACGTCAAATTCCAGTTCCCATTTCCCTTTACCGTCTCTTTCCACAAACCACAGTTCCAGCGTCCCTACTTCTGTTACATGAGACTGAAGTTTTACAGGTATAAGTTTGCCTTCTTCTCCTTCGAGTTCTACATTAATATTGCTTACTTCCTGTATATCCTTATCTTCCCAGTCTTCAACCATGTCTCCTATCAGATCTTCTTTTCTTACGGAAGATGAAAGAAAACGAAATTCTACATTTTCTCCTACTGCGAGGCCGAAATCCTGGCCCGGCACATCCATGCTTGTTCCTTCTTCCATACCGCATGGCGCCACACAGAGAGCTTTTATCGGGACTGGTAAACCCGGTATGGCAGGCATGGAAGACTGAAGTCCTATGTAATAGGTGCCTGCCGTGCCGCCTCTTATCCTGATACCGTCTCCTTTTCTTACCATGCCGTAATAGGAAGCTCCGAAGGCAACGGCAAGATCGAGATCTGTCGATTGAAGCAGTTTTACAGGAGAACTTCCTTCTCCTTCAAGCCATGAATTGATACAGCCGAGCAGTCTCTGCTGAAGTATTTCCGAATTAAAGACTCCTCCGTTAAACAGAACTGCCGTCGGGTGGGCAAAGGTCTGTTTTTCTTTCCTGAGTGCCGGATAATCTTTAAGGGATTTTACATGGGCGCTTAAAAATTTTGCAAGATGTTTTGTAATTGCAGGTTCCTGCGCATAGGGAAGCCCCATCTCACGAAGGCCTATAGCTGTTTTGCTTTTCGGATGTTCGGACGGTGAGATAAGAGGGAAAAATCCTTCGAGCAGTATTTTTTCCAGGTCACTTCTCTTCAATTCGGTTTTTATGGAGCCTCCTATTAATTTGCTTCCCCTTCCCGGTATAACGACAGGGCACGATTCCATTTTTTCTTTTTGAAGTAATTTTTCTTTTGCAGATCTGCATTCATGACTTAATACCTGAAACTGCCATGAGTCAATATTTGTGCCTTCTTTTTTCAAATTTTCCCTTACAGATGCAGCAAGAGCAAGATCCATGTTGTCTCCGCCGAGAAGTATGTGATCTCCGACAGCTATTCTTTCCAGTGAGAGTTCTCCTTCTGTTTCACCCACTGCTATAAGGCTGAAGTCGGTAGTACCGCCTCCTATGTCGCAGACAAGTATTAAATCTCCTACTTCTACCTGTTCACGCCAGTCGTCTCCCATTTCGGAAAGCCATGAATAAAAAGCCGCCTGCGGTTCTTCCAGTAATGTTACATTGAGTCCCGTTCCTTTTGCCGCTTCTACCGTCAGGTCTCTTGCAACCGGGTCGAAGGAAGCAGGTACGGTAAGAAGTATTTCCTGTTTTTCAAATGTACTTTCCGGACCTTCAGAGGCAAATTCTTTATTCCATGCATCTTTAATATGTTTTAAATACATGGTCGATGCTTCTACGGGAGAATATTTTTTTACATCGTCCGGGCTTTTCCAGGGAAGAACCTTTGCATGTCTGTCTATATCAGGATTGCAGAGCCATGATTTTACGGATGAAATCATTCTCTGAGGAATTTTTCCTCCATGATTTCTTGCAAATTCTCCTACCGAATAACCCATATCTTTTTCCCAGGGAAGAGCCAGACTTCCTGCCGGTAATTCCACTTCTCCCGGAATGTAGAGAAAAGAGGGAAGAACTGCCCTCAGTTCCACATTACCGGGCTGAACTACCTGCGGTATTTCAAAGAGTACATTATCTCCGTATTCTTCATCTCCCCCGGGGAGTTTCATGTATGCAACAGCACAGTTTGTAGTGCCGAGATCTATGCCTATTATATATTTTGAATGTTCCATTTTTTTACCTCCTTAAAATCGTGACGCGTGACGCGTGACGCGTGACGCGTGATCGTCCGGACACAGAGGTTCGCCTTTGCTAAATTTCCACCTCTGCCGGTTCTATTATAGAGCCGTCGTCACCTTCAGGCAGAGGCGGCAGCTTTGTCTTTAAAACCTTCCATCCATGATGGCGAAGAGTGCCTTTAAATGGCGGAGAACCTGTCACATTACCTGTCAGTCTTATTTCCGACGGGTTAAATCCTTTCTCTATCGTTACGGGTTTCCCTTCTTCTTCCTTTAAAACCTCTTCTATTGTTATATAATTATTCAGGGCTTTATTGCATTTTTCATGAATTGTTCTTGCCACTGCTCCTATCTGACTGTCAGTACAGGAATCTATTTTCTCCTGAAGAAAATCCATAAATCTTGCATCTCTCTGAAGTATGGCAAGTATTCTTGTGTCTTCAATTCTGTCTTCCTCTATCTGAGGTACTGGTTTTTCAAAAAATTTACTGACATGTTCTGAAAATTTTGTATTCATGAATATCTGAAAAAAACATTTGAATGCAAGTATAAATTTATTCACTGTTTTGCCTCCTTAGATTGGTGACGCATGATGCGTGATGAGTATTCTGCTGCATGAGTTTTTGTTTCTAAAAATAGGAATTAACAATTACTGACCTGAGCATGAGAAATTAATATTTTAATATGTTGTAAACCAGATGAGATAAGGTTTTCTGACTTTTCACTTTTCACTTTTCACTTCTCACTTCAGTAAATGGTATTATATAACAGACATTGTGCAAGGTCAAATAATTGCAAAAAATAATTTCGAGAATTGATTGAGGTGAAGATACAGAAAGAGTTATTAAGAAATAGAAATTTATTAATAGTCTCTATCCTCATGTCACGCGTTACGCGTTACGCATCACGATTTAATATATTTGAGACATTTGTTTAATTTTCATTCCTAAATACCGCTCCAGATAAATTATAGTTAGTTTCATAACTATCCATAAATAATGACCTCGTAATGCGTAAAGCGTAATGCGTGATGCGCAGGGATTAAACCCGTCACGCGTCACGCGTTACGCGTCACGACGACTTAAATTCTAATAAGTTATGAA
>JAKPQU010000596.1 GCA_029555925.1 Bacillota bacterium | reverse complement strand
ACCCAAAATACACAAGTCAGATATGTTCCGGCTGTGGAAATATGGTAAATAAGAGTCTATCTATGAGGACACATATTTGTCCTGTTTGTAATCTTGTAATTCCAAGAGACTATAATTCAGCTATATATATAAAGGACTTGGCCTGGAGTCCCTGAGCATGGAAGCTCTAGAAGCCCCCGCTATAATCCGTTAGGATTTAGCGGTGGGAGCGGTCACAAAGGAAAGGTAATGTGGACAGGTTACAGAGATGAGATAAACAGGGAGCAGATGACAGAAGCTTTACAATTAATATCGTGATAAAACAGGTAATATCCTCGCGTCACGCGTCACGAACTAAAGAGAGGTTGTATTAATTTATGAAAGAGATTTTTGATACTCTGAAAGACATATATGATGGTTTTGATAAAGAATATTTCAGTCCTTCCGAGAATAGCTGTGGAGATTGTAAACTTTGCTGTACCTCTGTTATGAAGTTTCCTCCTCTGTCACGGCTTGAATGTGATTTCATTGACGATTTTTTAAAAAAACATGATGATTATCCTGATATAGAAACATTTAAAAATTTCATGGTTTACAGAGACAGAGAGAGATGTCCTTATTTTAATCTCCTTAAAGGCTGTACTATTTATACGGCCAGACCTATGTACTGCAGGCTTTTCGGATTATTTCGTTTCAAGGGAAATAATCCTGTACCTAAAGCCTGTGTTTTTTACGGAAAAACAGTGAAGGCACCACCTCAACATATGTATACACTCATAAAATATTTTCCTGAATTTACGGAATTAAAATATAAATATGACCTTCTCAAAGCGGCAGATGATAAAGAAAGATTGGAAGCTATTATAAATCTTTGTAAAGAATATATAAGACAGGACAGAGAAGAAAATTTATTACCTTTATTTGAAGAAGCAATAAAGATTTCACCTGACGATTACAGAGCACATTTTTATGCAGCTATTGCTTACAGGTGTAAAAATAACCTGTCTATGGCAGCAAAAGAACTTGAGGAATGTCTTTCACTGGGAGGAGAAAAAGAATTTCATGAAATTTACGGACATCTCGGGTTTATCTATCTGGATATACTGGATACGTCTCCCGGACTTTCGGAAGCAGATAAAAAAGAATTAACAGATAAAGCTTTTTCTTCATTTACCAGATCCATGGAATTTGAAGCACATACAGTTATTCCTCATATGGGTCTGGCTTTTGTTCACAATGCCCGAGGCAATAAAGAGAGGGCTCTTGAGGGATTTAAGAAGGTTCTGGATATGGAACATAACAACAGCCTGGCCAGAAAGATGGTAGAATTTTTGTCTGAATAAGTGTATTTCATAACTTATTAGAATTTAAGTCGTCGTGACGCATGACGGGTTTAATCCCTGCGCATCACGCATTACACTCTACGCATTACGAAGTCATTATTTATGGATAGTTATGAAACTAACTATAAAATCTGATTGCCGAAGCCATAAAAAAATATCTAAAAATCTTTGAACTTTTTTTTAACACATACGTATTACATAATAAGAACAACTGGAAGGAAATTCTAATGAAAGCAGATGAAGTTTTAATGGAAGAATTGAAAGCAGGTAATGTACAGGCCTTTGATCTGATTATATACAGGTATGAAAAATCGCTTCTGAATTATCTTTATCGCTGGATTGGTAACTTTCATCAGGCAGAAGAACTGTGTCAGGAAGTATTTATAAGAGTTTATAAAAGTGCTATGAAATTTAATTCGGAACAGAAATTCTCTCCCTGGCTTTACAGGATTGCAAACAATCTCTGTATAGATACCTATAGAAAAGATAAAAATGTTAAAAAAGTAGATATTGAAGATATAGATATAGTTTCCCCGGAAAATGTGGAGGATAAGGTGGAAAAAGATGATCTTGGAAGAAGAGTGAAAAAAGCGGTAATGTCACTCCCTCAGGATCACAGAGCAGTTTTAATACTGAAGCATTACCAGGGGTTATCCTATAATGAAATAAGTGACATCCTTGGCTGTCCTTTAGGAACAGTCAAGTCAAGAATGCATTATGCATTGATTGAGCTAAAGAAAGCTCTGGATAAGGGTAATTAGAGCTTCCAGGAAAGGAGTTGACTTATATGTCCTGTAAACATATAAAATCAGAGCTTGTTCATTTTATCTACGGAGAGGTAACTCCGGAAATGAATAACACTATTAAAGAACATCTGTCTGTCTGTACAGACTGTAAAGATGAATATGACAGCCTTTCAGGCACAAGATTAATGCTTGATAACTGGAAAAATATTTCTCCTTCCGAGGAATTTGAGACTGTTTTAAATAACAGTATAAAGGACTGTGTTCCCGAGAAAGTAAACTACAGGGAAGAAATAAAATATGCATGTTTATCCATGTTAAAAACCCTTTCTCCCGCCATATGCGGTATTCTGGTGACAACATGTATGGTATTACTGATGTCTGCAAATGTTCAGATTAATCACTTAAACCCCGTTTCTCTCATATTATGCGGTATATTCTGGGGCGGAATTTACAGTATGGTCTTCGACCTTGCCATAAAAAACGGATCTTATGGTGATAAAATCCACATGAGGGAACTTCTCGGATTAAACCTTAAAATTTCAGTATACGCAGCATTCCTTTCACTTTTTATAGGTGCAGTATTAATACTTCTGTCACCTCTTTCCGGCACGGGTATTTCCTGTATTCAGGAATTTATCTACAGTTTTACCCCTCTTTTAACGGGGAGTTATCTTATTGGAAGAAAAGTCAATCACAACCATATACTGCACGGTATATTTCTGTCTATATTGTATATACTGATGATTGGCCCTGCCATATATATTCAGTGTATTAATTTTGAATTTTCCGTATATGTTTTGTTTATAGCCATTTCTTCTCTAGGTGCTATTACAGGAGGTATGACAGGTGCATGGTTCAGTGGAAAATTTGTACCACGGCCAGTGAGGAAAACTATATAAATTAATGAGGTGAGCATAAATAATACATAACTGCTTTCGTTACGTGTAACGCGTGACGGGAGGAAGACCTTTATTACATGCGTATGCTCAGGTCAATAGACTGATACATTTTGTGTAACCCTCTGAGAAAGCCTCAGTTCCCGGAAGGTTTACACAAAACATCTTACACTCTCTAAAATTCAGGAGGAACAGGTCATGAAAATTTTCAGAAGAATTAAAGAAGTCGATACTGAAAAACAGGAAGAAATAATTGATATAACAGATGAGATAAATAATTTTATAAAAGAAAGAGGTATAAAAAATGGAACATTAACCGTTCAGACCCTTCATACCACTATGGGGTTAATTATACAGGAAATCACAGAACCCAGACTATGCAGGGATATAATTACACATCTCAATAAAATAGTATCTCAAAAGATTGAAGATTATGAACATAATGACATAGACAAAAGGCCTGAAGTGATTGACAGGGTTAATGAACCTCTTAACGGCAAGGCCCATATTCAGAGCCTTCTTCTGGATAACCAGTTGTTTCTGGACATATGTGACGGCAAGTTAACTCTTGGTAAATGGCAGAGAGTCGGACTTATTGAATTGGACGGGCCCCGTAAAAAGCGAAAATATCTTCTGAAAGCATGGGCGGATCCGAAGAATTTAATGTTTTATAAAAGAGATGTTAAAGATGCCATATATTCCAAATCTTCCAGAGTGTTAAATCTTATACCTTATAGCCCTGAAGTAACTGTATAACAGGTCAAAATTATGGATTTTTATGAAACTAACTATAAATTTGATGCAAATTCCAATATTGCAGGGAAAGTTGTAAAGGTGTTAATGGATTTTACCCATTTTTGAAAAAATTGCAGGAGAAAAGATTTTATATTAAGAATTATAATATGCTATCTATTAATCAGAGAGGAGAATAAGGACTTTATGACAGATGCTCAACTTATCAAACAAATCAACAGTGATTTTCGGCACATTCTGCAGAAGATGGATACTCCCGATAATCCTGCAAAAAACATTCTTGCTCAGGCCAACAAAGAATTTCACGAAAGAGGCTGTGTAATCAATGTGGGAAAAGGTGATAACATAGTGAAAAAACCTTTTCCTGTTTTTGTAATGCCCTATTTTGTAACACGCCCGGAAATGAATGAGATAGGCCGTGTTTCCAATATTATTATGAATGTACTGGAAAAAGTATCCAATCTTTATTTCCTGGATGATAAGTTCAAACCAATGTTCAATCTCACAGATAAGGAAAGAGAACTGGTTGAATGTGAAACAGGAACAAAACGCCTTGTATGGATTACCAGAAATGATGCATTCCAGGAGGGAGATATATTAAAATTTATAGAATTTAATACAGATTCACCTGGGGGCCCCATGTATTCAGATGTCCAGACAGAGATCATAGAACAGAGTGTGGTTATGGATGAACTGAGAAAGAAATACTATATGAGTTCCGATCGTTTTGTCCCACAGATCCTTTACAATCTGCTCCGTGCCTACAGAGAATGGGGTGGAAAAAAACAACTGCCCAATATTGCCATAGTTTCAGATAAAGGTGCAACGTACCCTGAATTCCTTCTCATAGTTGAGGATTTCAGGCGTCAGGGCTATAAATGTGAATTCGCAACACCTCCTGAAATTGAATATCATAACGGTAAAGCCTTTACGCCCGGCGGTATGGAAATAGATATATTTTACCGTCGTGGCTGGATAAGAAACTGGACAGATGTGTGGGATGATATAAAACCTCTCAGAAGAGCCTATAAAGAAAATGCTTTCTGCTGTGTAAACTCCATAAGATCTCTGCTCGCAGCCATAAAGAGCCTCCTGGAACATCTTCAGGATGAGGAGATTGCTAAACTTTATACAGCTGAAGAACGGGAAATAATATTCAAACATGTTCCCTGGACCCGTCTTATGAAGGATCGTAAGACCCTTGGCTTTGACGGAAAAACTCCGGTAGAACTCTTTGAATTTGTAAGAAATAACAGGGAAAAACTGGTATTAAAACCAATGGATCTTTACGGAGGCCAGGGAGTCTGTGTCGGTAATGTAAGCACTCAGGCAGAATGGGAAAAAACCATAGAGATTGCTGCCACGACAGAACAGAAATATGTTGTACAGCAGTACGTGCAGATACCTGAAATGGAACTTCCCGAAGTTGACCCCGAGCTAGTATGGAAACCAAAGAAATTAAATCAGAATTTCTATGCCTTTGGCGGCGTCCATGCAGGTGGCATGTGCCGTACCTCCGAAGCAGCAGTTATAAATATATCTGCCGGCGGAGGCCTCTGTCCCATTGTTGTAGTGGAAGGGACAAGATAAAGTTTTAAGTCGTAAGGTGTTTTAGCGGTAATACGCTGTTGTTTACTATGTATGGACCTTACGACTTTTAATTTTTTCAACTTAAATTTCTAATAATCTTACATTTTCTATTTTCTGTGATATAATTTTATTATCTTCAAAAATTACTGAGGCGAGCATAAACAATATATATACGCTTCTCGTAACGCATAACGCGTGACGGGAGGAAAACGTTTGTTACATGCTTATGCCCGGCTCTGTAAATAATCTTTGAGTCACGCGTTATTATTGAAAGGAGCATGTTATGTCAAACAGAAATTTGTTTTATTATCTCATTTTATTATCTATCGTACTGGCTTTAATAACAGGCTGCGGTGGTGGTACTGTATCTACACCTGTAATTACGCCTACTGTTACTCCTTTTCCTACATATACACCTACTCCGGGAGGGCCTACTGCCACTCCTACCATTACACCTACTCCGGGAGGGCCTACTGTTACACCTGCTACTACCGGTACACCCGGTACCAGAAACAAACTCTTTTTTCTCCATCATTCCGTAGGTGACGGACTTGTTACTACAGGAAATATGAGAGCAGTTGTAATCAGTTACAATAATCTAAATGGCACAAACTATGCTTTCTGGGATCATGGCTATAACAGCGATGGCCTGAGGAATCCTCAGGGGCAGTTTACAGGAACAAGTTTTCCCGTGCCAAATGACAATACTGACCCTGATGGTCTCCATTATCTGTTTACATCATCAAATGCCGATGCGGTAAGTGCAAGAAATCAGATTCTGGAATATGATGTAATAGCTTTCAAATCCTGCTATACTGCATCTAATATTGGAGATGATGATACATTGACTCAGTATAAAAACTGGTATCTTGACATAAGAAATTTCTTTGATCAACATCCGGAAAAGATATTTGTTGTAGTGAGCCCTCCTCCTCTTCATCGTCTTGACACAAATGCAGTAGCTGCAGCAAATGCAAGAAATTTTGCAAACTGGCTTAAGAGTTCCGACTATATCGGAGGACGTGCAAATGTAGTATGTTTTGATCTTTTTAATTATCTTGCAGGTTCTGATAATATGCTGAATTATGCTTATGAGAGAAGTCATGATGATCCCGAGTCTCACCCGAATACTCTTGGCTATCAAACTATTGGACCTGTTTTTGCCCAGTTTCTTATTGATACTGCTAAAAAATAGTGACCGGTGAAGAATGATTTCTTGTAGCTTATATATCTGGTTATGGAAAAAATAATGACAATTCTGTAAAGGATTGTCATTATTTTTTTAGAAATAAATAAAATATAAAAAATCGCAATAATTGCTGAAGGAGGAAAGCTAATGGGACTTTTTGATTTCTTCAAAGGTTTTTTTAAGAGTAAATCAGGACAGGAAAAAGAAAAGCAATCAGATGGTAAGAATGAATATATTTCATGGGATGAGAGTTACAGTGTAAAAGTAAAACAGTTAGATGATGAACATAAAAAGCTTGTTGTCATGATAAATGAATTGCATGAAGCGATGCAGGTCGGTAAGGGAAAAGAAATGCTCTCCGGCATACTTGGACGTATGGTAACATATGTCGGAACTCATTTCTCCAATGAAGAAAAATATATGGAGAAATTTTCTTATCCTGATTATGAAGTGCATAAAAAAGAACATAATGATTTTGTGAAAAAAACACTGGAATTTCAGCAGAATTTTAATGATGGTAAGATGGGCCTTTCTATAGAAGTTATGTTTTTCCTGAAAGAATGGCTCCTGAATCATATAAAAGGTTCGGACCAGCAATACGGGCCATTTTTCAATGAAAAAGGACTCACGTAAATATATATCGTGTGAACTATAATTACAGTTTCATGGAAAATAGTGTCCCCAAAAATTATGTATTATATGCAGACATAATGTTTTTACTCCCGCGTTACGCGTTACGCGTCACGATAAATAAGATTTCAGTTACTGACGTACCTGCCGCGGCAGTAAGGTCAAATAAAAATAGAAATTTACTAAAATTATAGGATGGGGTTTTAAACTGTGTATATTTGTAATAAGTGTAATAAAGAATTAAACAGCGGAGATTTATTTTGCAAATGTGGTAAAGGCAGAACCCTTTATCATGATAGATACAGGATACTTGATATTATAGGCAGCGGAGGCATGGCGACTCTTTATCTGGCAGAAGATTTAAATCTTGCCGGAACTCGCTGTGTTATAAAAGCTATGACAGATGAGTTTAAGACCTCTGAAGAGAGGGATTATGCCGTTAATAAATTTAAAGAAGAGGCTGTCCTGCTTGCCAGACTCAGACATAACAGTCTTCCTGTCGTGCAGAACCATTTTCTGGAAGAAGGAAGATATTATCTCGTCATGGATTATGTAGAAGGTGAAACCCTTGAAGATATTCTTAACAGTACCCTGATAGAGGATTGTCTTCTTTCTGAAGAACTTGTAATTGACTGGGTAATTCAGGTCTGTGATATACTGGATTATCTTCATAGTTACGAGCCTATGATTATTCATAGAGATATAAAACCTGCAAATCTTATGGAAAATAAAAAAGGAAAGATAATGCTTCTGGATTTCGGCATAGCCCATATTTTTGAAAAAAGAGATACGAAAACCAGAATAGGCTCTGCCGGTTATGCTGCACCTGAACAGTATACAGGCAATGCCTATCCCCAGAGTGATATATTTGCTCTCGGTGCGGTATTGCATACACTTCTTACAGGAGAAAATCCTATGGAAAGAGAAGGAAATCCTTTTCTCTTTCCGCCTCTCAGGGATTCACGGGATGACCTGACTGAAGGACTTGAGGAAATTGTTTCGAAAGCAGTTGCCCA
>JAKPQU010000575.1 GCA_029555925.1 Bacillota bacterium | reverse complement strand
TGCAAGAAAAGCACAGGAAGAATTCAAAAAAGCCGAAGAAGAAGAACTTGCAAGAAAAGCACAGGAAGAATTCAAAAAAGCCGAAGAAGAAGAACTTGCAAGAAAAGCACAGGAAGAATTCAGAAGAGCTGAAGAAGAACTTGCAAGAAAAGTACAGGAAGAATTCAAAAAAGCCGAAGAAGAACTTGCAAGAAAAGCACAGGAAGAATTAGAAAAATCTGAAGAAACAAAAAAACAGGCTCTCAGGTTAAAATGGCTTGCCGAGGAAGAGGCTCTGAAACAACAGGAAGAAAAAATATCAGTTCCTGATACAGAAGACGAGTTAAAAGATTTTAAAGAAAAAATTTCAGGAAAAACACAGGAAGAATTCAGAAGAACCGAAGAAGAACTTGCAAGAAAAGCACAGGAAGAATTCAGAAGAGCCGAAGAAGAAGCTAGAAAGCTTGAAGAAGAACTTGCAAGAAAAGCACAGGAAGAATTCAGAAGAGCCGAAGAAGAAGCTAGAAAGCTTGAAGAAGAACTTGCAAGAAAAGCACAGGAAGAATTAGAAAAATCCGAAGAAGAAGCAAGAAAGCTTGAAGAAGAACTTGCAAGAAAAGCACAGGAAGAATTCAGAAGATCTCAAGAAGAACTCATGGAAAAAACCGGAGAAGAATTAAAAGAACCTGAAGGATCTGCCGGAGAAGAAGACAGGAAAGAGGAATTATCTGAAGAAGAAGCCAGGAAACAGGCTCTCAGATTGAAGTGGCTTGCAGAAGAAGAGTCCCTTAAAGCAGAGGAAGAACATACACAAAAACAGGAAACCTCTGCGGAAGAACGAATTTCAGCGGAAGACATGGTAAAACCTGAAGAAGAAGCAACAAAACAGACTCTGAGATTGAAATGGATGGAAGAAGAAGCACTAAAAAAAGGACTCATAGAAGAGGCAAAAACTGCCATTGTTCCGAAAGAATCTCTGAGTATATGCCATGAATGTAAAACAGAAAACAGGGTAAATGCAAAATTCTGTAAAGGCTGCGGTAGGAACATGTATATCCAGTCTCCCGGAATTCCTTTGTCCAATGAAGTTGTACTGGAGGAAGAAGTAAGAAGAGCCGAAGAAGAAGCAATAAAACGTGCCGAGGAAGAAGCAAGAAGAGCGGAAGAAGAATTCCTGAGGCAATCAGAAGAAGAATTGAAAAGAGCCGAAGAAGAAGCGATAAAATTTGCCGAAGAAGAAGCAAGAAGAGCGGAAGAAGAATTCCTGAGACAATCGGAAGAAGAATTAAAAAGAGATAAAGAAGAAAAAAAGAAAGATATTAATATATGCTCAGTCTGCAGGGCAGAAAACAGGATAACAGCCAAGTTCTGTCATAGCTGTGGAGGTAATCTTCCGGTAGTTGCCAGTCCAGAAGGAGATTCCGGTTCTCTAAAAAAAAACTCAACAACAACATTTAACCAGTCAAAAGCAACAATAAAAATTACTGAAGATGAGCTTAATCAGGATAATGCAAAATGTCCGGTCTGTGATTCTGAAAATAGAATAAATGCCAGATTCTGTAAAAGCTGTGGTGTTAATCTCCAGGAACTTACTGTATTCTGTGCAAACTGCAGGGCCCAGAACAGAGGCATAGAAAAATACTGTAAGTCATGCGGATTTTCACTCTATCAGGAGGAAAATATAAATACTGACATAGAAGAATATATAGACACAACAGGTTATCTTTTCGGTACAACTTATTTAAAAGATGACTCGGGTGTATCACTGGGGTTTGACAGTATGTTTATATAAAAAGTGAGAGGTAATAAATCCTCTCACTTTTTTCACCACTCACTATTTTACATTTTTAAGTAATTCTACAACAAACTTCCAGAAAGGTTCTATACTCGGTATAAAAAGTTTTTCATCAGGTGAATGAACGCCATGCATGGTAGGGCCAAAGGATATCATATCCATGCCGGCAAATTTCTCACCTATAATACCGCATTCAAGTCCTGCATGTATGGCCTTGATATTTGCTTCTTTATTAAAGAGTTTTTTATAGGTTTCACGGGATATATTTAATATTTTAGAATCCAGATCAGGCTGCCATCCGGGATATCCAGGGCCTCTTACGTATTTAACACCTGCAAGATTTGCCAGTGATTCTATAGCTTCTGCCACTTCCAGAATAGCCGTGCCGGAAGAACTTCTATGATTTAATGTTAAAATCATTTCATTTCCTTCAGTTTTTACAATGGCCAGATTTGTTGATGTTTCTACAAGATCCGGTATGTCACGGCTCATAGTAACCACGCCATGTGGCATAGCATATAAAACATTAGTCACAGTCATGGCACATTTACCGGTAAAAACCTTTTTTGTAACATCTTCAGAGTGAGCAGACATCGTAATAACCAGATCCGGTTCTGTTTTACCAAATTCTTTTCTGAATAATTTTTCCCAGTGACCTGTTTTTTCTTCAAGTAAGGTAACTTTATCTTCAGGAATCCACAGAAGAGCTTCTGCTTCTCTTGCGATGGCATTTCTCTTACTTCCGCCCGAGAAATTCTCTATTTTTATATCAATATCTTTCATAATATTCCAGAGAAAACGATTCAAAACCTTTATGGCATTGGCATGGCCTTTATCAATTTCAAGGCCGGAATGACCGCCTTTCATGCCTGAAGCTTTTACCAGGAACGGTGTCATACCGGAAGGTACATCTTCCCTGTCAATATGTATCCTTATCTCTCCATCAAGGCCGCCGGCACATCCGACAAAAAAATCTCCCTCCTGTTCGGAATCAAGGTTCAGCATCGTTCTTCCCTTAAGGAAATCTGATGTAAGAAACTTTGCACCATTGAGTCCCACTTCTTCTTCTACCGTAAAAAGGAATTCCAGAGGAGGATGAGGCAAATCTTTACTTACCATCACAGCAAGGGATGTGGCTACTCCCACACCGTTATCGGCTCCCAGGCTTGTATCCTGCGCTTTGAGGTAATCTCCGTCAATCTTAAGTTCTATAGGATCTTTAGTAAAATCATGTTCTATTCCTTTATTTTTTTCACAGACCATATCCAGGTGGCCCTGAAGAATTACAACAGGCCCATGTTCATAACCTGCCGTTCCGTTTTTCGATACTACAAGGTTTCCTTTTCCATCAACTTTATAGGAAAGGCCGTGGTCTTTTGCTATAGAAATAATATAGTCCCTTAGAGCACCTTCATTACCGGAACCTCTGGGAATAGATGTAATTTTTTGAAAATGCCTCCAGAATTCCGCTGGCTGCAGGTCGTTAATAGATAATGACATAATAGAAATAACACTCCTTTTATTTTATAATCGTAACGCGTAACGCGTGACGCGTTACGGGTAGTTCGTAATGCGTGATGCGTGATACTCGTGATGCGTGACGCGTGACGGGTGGGATCCACCAATCACTCTTCACTGGTCACTGATCACTGCTCACTGTTATTAACTCCAAGTGTCTTAAACACTATATCAAGCAATGCATTTATCTTGAAAGGCTTTGTGAGATAGCCGTCTGCTCCTGCTTCCAGAGCTCTCTGTTTTATTTCTTCCGTTATAAGAGCAGTTATCATATAAACAGGAGTCGACCTTGTTCTCGGATTTGATTTTATCTTTCTGCACACTTCTATACCATCAAGGTCTGCCATAGCAATATCGAGTAATACTATTCCAAAATCTTCTTTTTCTATAATCTCAACAGCAGATTTGCCTGAAAAAGCCGTTTTTATCGTATAATCTTCCGAGGAAAGTACCATCTCGATAAGATTTACAACTTCCGGTTCATCATCTACTACAAGAATCGATTTCTTTTTCGGCAAATGTTCTGTAACTTCCGAAGGAGGTGGAATAAAACAGAGAGGTTCCCTGTTCAATAACGACTGTATTTTCTCTTCCAGTTCACCTAGTAAAAAAGGACGGCTTATAACATGAATATTACTATTTTTTTCAAATACACCTTCTGATGAAGAATGTTTTAAGACTATAACTGGAATAGATTTACTTGCATTTAAAAGACATGAAATATAATCTTCAGGTTTTACCGTATCCAGAATTATAACACCCGGTTCATAAGAAAGACCTTCCTCCAGTTTATTTTCTGTCATGGAAATACATAAAGGAGTTAAACCAAGATGAGTAATAGAACAGGTAAGATAATAATCAGAATGACATCTATCGGAGATTATAAGTACAGAAGGTCTTTTACCTGTTATATAAACAGGAGAAGAAAGATATTTTTCTACAACAAATATAAGACTTTCCTTATCAAGAGGCTCAGATAAAAAAACCTCTGCATTTATTTGATATTTTTTCTCCAACCCTTCAATCTTCGATATTATAATTAAAGGTATATTCCGGGTCACAGAATTTTCCTTTAAATAATGTAAATTATCTACAGTATCCTGTTCTACAGTATCTATATTCCATATGATTAATTCAGGTTTATATTTCTCTGTGATATAAACAGCTTCACTCTGATAAGAAGTTGCGAGTACTGAAAATCCATTCTTTTCCAGGAGTGTTTTCATATCTTTACTTTTATTTCTATCCTGGCAGTAAACTTCTATCATACCTTTAAAAGAAATTTTTCTGGTTATTTTAATGGAAGAAGTTTCTTCTTCCCTGGCAAATACAGGTAAAGCAAAGGTAAAATAAGAACCCTTTCCTTCCTGGCTGTTTACTGAAATTTTACCTCCATGAAGGCGAATAATATTACTTGTTATGGAAAGACCTATACCTGTGCCTCCATATTTTCTGCTGTGAGAACCATCTACCTGATAAAAGCGATCGAAAATTTTATCCAGAGCATTCTGGGGAATACCTATTCCCGTATCTGCTACTTTCACTATTACAAGTTCTTTTCCTGACATACTTATTTCTACATGAATTTTACCTTCGTAATTATTAAATTTAACGGCATTTTCAAGTAAATTAATAAAAACCTGACTTATTTTATCCCTGTCTCCTCTTATCATAACAGGATGGGAAGGGAACATAGTGGTTATTGTAATTTTTCTATCATCTGCTCTGGATCTTATTAATTGAACTTCCTGTTCTGCAACATCAATCAAATTAAACGTAGATAATTTTAATTTTTCAAAGCCCATTTCCATTTTAGAAAAATTAAGGAGATTATCAATAAGAGATATCAATCTGTCAATACTTTTCAAAGATATTTCAAGTCCTCTTTTTTGCTGTGGATTAACAGGCCCTATTTTCTCTTTGAATATAAGATCCGTATAACCTTTAATAGCAACAAGAGGAGTTCTCAGTTCATGAGACACATTGGAAAGTAAATTTGATTTCATCTGATCCAGTGTTTTTAATTCCAGGTTAAGTTTACCCAGTTCCTGATTAACTTTTTCCAGTTCTTCATTTTTTTCTTTATAGGCTATGTGATTTTCATCCATCTTACCAGATGTATCTGCATATTCCTGCCCTGCACCTAATATCATGTCCATATCATACTCCTCCTTATAATACAGGGAACTGCATATAATTATACAACTTATAAGAATTAAAGGCAATGATAAGATTACGTTTAAAAATGGCAGATGATTTTATATACATGATTTTACATACAATGGAACAAAAATTTATCACAGAATATTCAGAGTGAAAAATGAAAAGTGAAAAAAACTGGATTTTACTTACTTCTCAGTATTCACCGCTCACTTTTTATTGATTAATGGCTTCATTGAATTAACTATGATTTCCACTACAGGTAAATTTACCTGTCATAAAAACACAAAGATAAAATCTTTTTCATTGATTTTTTTCAACTTTTAGACTATAATTTTTAAAAAGTTTATATGAGAATCGTGATGCGTAACGCTTGACGCGTGATGGTAGGGACAGATCCTCATAATTTGTTGTGACCGAAAGGGCCAAGGAAAATGAAAGTCATACTGGACTTTCAGGAGAAGAGGTATTAAGTGTGAAAAATTATCTTAAAATCTATCTTATAACAGTATTACTGACCATAATTTCTTCCGCAGCAATGGCTGATTTTCTGCCAGGTATAATAACCATACAGGATAAAAATTCCCGTATTATCGGTTATATAACCAGTAATGGAGAAATAATGGACGGCGATTACAACATGGTAGGCATGATAAGAGAAGACGGAAGAATAGAAGGTTCTAACTCCTGCAGTATAGGTTATTTTGACGGAGGAAAATTCCATGATGAAAATTTCAATCCCATAGGTTTTTTCAGAGGGAATCGTGTAGAAAATTCAAATTTTTCCCCTGTAGGTTATATTCAGGAAGGAAGGATTGAAACAAGAGACTACCAGACAGCAGGTTATTTTACAGGTGATACAGGCGGTAAAGACTGGATTATAGCGGCATTCTGTATTTATTATACAGATATGTTTCGCCATAGTGAAATAAATAAACATCAAATAAAAAAATAAGACTTTAAACAAAGGAACGACAATTTATTAAATCGTGACGCGAGGAAAGAGAGCAATTAATAAAATTTTATTGGGAAGATAAAAAAGAAATGCAGATGAATGAGTATATAAAATTTCTCAAAGAAGGTAACAGTCAGGAAAGGCTGAATGCAGCAAAAAAACTTGGAGAAATGAAATATAATGATGCTGTAGAGGTACTTGTATTATCTCTTATGGACAGAGAATTATCTGTAAGAAGAGCTTCCTGGACTGCTCTGGAACATATGGAACAGAAATCGGTTCATAGAATTATAAAAAGATACCAATCAATTCTTTCCTCATTTTTTATAGATGAATTGAAGAGCAGTTACTGGCCTGTAAGAAGTTTTGCAGCAAGGATTCTCGGCAAAATCAGAGAAAGAGCAGCAATTGTGGCATTACTGGAGGCTCTTGATGACAGAGAAGGTTATGTGAGATATTTTGCTGCAGAAGCTCTTGGAAAGCTAGGAGAACCTTATGTACTGCCATACATGGTAAAATCTCTCATAGATGATCTTGGCAATACCAGAACCTATGTAGCAGATTCCATTAAATACCTCATCCTTAACCTTCCGGATAATATAACACCAGAAGATTTAATGTTTCTTGAAGAAACACTGAAAAAAATAAAAGAACATAATGGTCATGAAGAACTCTCAAAACTCTTTAAAAAAATAATTGAAGAGAAGAAAACGGAAAAAGTAAAGGATTTCGTAATAATAAAAGATAATTATCCGGAAGACAGGCAGGTGGAAATAATCTGTACAGGTTAAATATATGAAAAAAATACCTTATATTCTGATAAGCACGGGAGACCCTGCCGGAGTAGGGCCTGAAATAACTATTAAAACCATCAGATCTTTTGTAACATCAAGGGTGAAGCTCATTCCTGCAGGAGATTTTAATCTTCTGAATGAAGCCAATGCACTCTGCGGAAGTTCTCATGCATTCCCTCTGGTAAAATTGAATTCCCTTGATGATATTAAAGATATATCATCAAACAATGAAATTTTACATATACCACTGCCATCTGAAATACAGAAAAGACAGGTTTCGGCAAAAGCAGGTGAATATACTTACAATCTGCTCAAAACCTGCTCATCCCTGTGTTTAAAAGGTTTTGCTTCGGCTATGGTAACAGGGCCAATAAATAAAGAAGCTCTCAAAATGGCAGGTTATGAAGGAGGGCATACGGAAATACTTAAAGATTTTGCAGGTATAACTTCTATAGACACAATCTTCTGCATAGAAAATTTAAAGATCTTTTTTTTATCAAGACATTTACCTCTGAAAGATGCAATTTCACTTATAAAAAAAGAAAATATCCTCAAAGCCCTGATAAATATAGACAATCAGATGAAAAATCTGGGTTATAAAAAACCTCTTATAGGTCTACCAGGCCTCAATCCCCACAGCGGTGACGGAGGACTTTTCGGAAGAGAGGAAATAGAGGAAATGATACCGGCAGTAAAAGAAGCAAAACAGAAGGGTATCAATGTAGAAGGCCCTGTGGGAGCAGATTCCATATATCATCTGGGAATAAAAGGAAGATTTGACGCCATACTTTCTCTCTATCATGATCAGGGACATATAGCCTCTAAAACCTACGATTTTTATAAAACAGTCACTATGACGGCCGGCCTGCCATATATAAGAACATCAGTGGATCATGGAACAGGTTTTGATATAGCATGGAAAGGGAAAGCCAATCAGGAGAGTCTCATAAAAGCACTGGAACTTGCAGTAGAACTCGTAAGAAAAAAGGAAAAGCCGGTATATACGAAATATCATAGTGAAGGGTGAAGCTTGCAGTAGAACCCGTAATGAAAGATGACAATTACAACTTCATTAATCAGACGGGAAGCAGGCGAAGTATCCCCGGGAATTCAGGCCGAAATTGTAAAAAAATTATGTAAATTATTTAATTTGCCATGAATATAAAAATACTTGCACTTACAGGAACAAGAAGGAAGGGCGGAAATTCCGATATACTCACAGATAAAGCTCTAGAAGGAGCAGAGGGGGCAATTGTCGAAAAAATCTATCTTAAGGATCTTCATATAAAACCGTGCAAGGGGTGCCTTCGCTGTAACCTGCTGGGATATTGTTCAATAAAAGATGATGATTTCAATTATTTCAGAGATAAATTTCTTGAAAGCAACTCCATTATAATATCGGCTCCCGTATATTATCATTACATCCCCGGTGAGTTGAAGGTTCTTATGGACAGATTTCGTTCCACCTTTCATGTGGCAATGACCCCCGAAAAGCTCATATACACTTCCAGGTATGACATTGAAACGAAAAAATTTCTTTTCATTCTGACACTGGGACATCCGAAGGAACATGACGCAATTCCTGCCATAGAAGCACTGAACATCTTTGCCTCCATGACCTGTAAAAATCCTGTCATAATAAAACCTGTCATAGCAACTTTTCTGGCTATGCCGGGTCAGATAAAGGCTTGTAAAGAAAAGCTCCGCCACATGTTTACAAAAATAAACATCTCTCCTGACCTTGTAGATGAAAAATACGAAGAATATCAAGAATTTTTAAAAGATGCTTATAATGGTGGGAAGATGGTGAGTCGTGAATCGTAATGCGTAATGCGTGATGCGTAAACTTCACTTTTCACGACTCACGCATTACACTTCACTTATACCTCATTTTATGCTAAACTATTTACTGAAGTGAGAAGTGAATAGTCAGAAAACCTTATCTAGCCTGGTTTATAACATATTGAAATATTAATTGCTTATGCTCAGGTCAGTAAATAAAAATTTATCCTGATCACTGTTCACGGATCACTGCTCGCTGAGCACTACGAAGGTTTATTATGGACGTATATAAAACACCTGATGAAAGAATCAAAAGTGAAGCAGATACACTCTTTGAAAGTAAAACAGATAATAAAATAACAGAGAAAAGAAATATTTCAGAGACTTTATGGGCAAAAGGTCAGATTGTAGATAATCTTTACAGGATAGAACATATTCTGCATGGCGGTATGGGTGTTATATATGTTATAGAACACCTTAAATGGGGTATAAAACTCGTTGTAAAATCGCCAATATCAGGCTTTTCAGAAGAGGAGTATAAGAAACGTTTCATCAGAGAAGCAGAAACATGGGTTGAACTGGGGAAACATCCTAATATTGCCACAGCTTACTATGTAAGAGATCTCCATGGCATACCGGGTATTTTTATAGAATATGCAGACGGAGGCTCTCTTACAGAGTATCTGAAAAAAAATACCGTAAGAGCTTTACCTGAAATACTGGATATTGCCATTCAATTCTCCGAAGGCATCAGGTATGCCCATAAAAAAGGGCTTGTACACCGCGACATCAAGCCGGATAATATCCTTTTAATGAAAGACGGCACAGCCAAAATTACAGATTTCGGTCTCGTAAAAACAAAAGATAAAATAGATAAGGGAGAGACACTGAAAAATATAGAATGCCCCTCTGAAATATCACGGGATGAATGGCATACTATGACCCATGGTTATGCAATGGGTACGCCTCCTTATATGGCACCAGAACAGTGGACTGAAGCAGACAGAGCAGATAAAAGGGCAGACATATATTCCTTCGGTATCATGTTATTTGAAATGCTGTGCGGCAGAAGACCTTTTATAAAAGATCATAACAGCGCGGAACACCCGCTGCTTGCATACCAGATGATGCACCGATTTAATACACCGCCTGACCCGGCAGAATACAGGCAGGATATTCCTGTAAAACTAAAAAATCTCATATTAAAATGTCTTGAAAAAAAACCTGAAAATCGTTATAAATTCTTCGAAGAAATACTCGATGAACTGCTTATGATTTACAGTGAAGTAACAGGAAAAGATTATGCAAGGAAAATGCCGGGGGAGGCACAGCTTAAATCTGAAGATCTCAATAACCGCGCTCTTTCCTATCTTGACCTGGGTAAAAAAGAGGAAGCAATAAAACTGTTTGAGGAAGCAATAAAACTTGATCCCCATTCTATTTATGCAAATATAAATCTCATCATACTCCTCTCTGAATATAATCTGGACACTTATGAAAATATTCTTCTCAGATTCAAAGCAGTAAGGGAAGGAAATACAGGAAACCCTCTCCCCTTTTATTACGAAGCAATCTATGAACTGGAATACGGGAATACACAGAAAAGCCTTTCTCTTATTTCACAGGCCCTTGAACTTGAAAAATCAAATGCCATGTTCTGGAATATAAGGGGAGTGGCTCTCTTTAATCTGATGAAATACGGGGAAGCTTCGGACGCATTTAAAATGTCTGTAGACCTTGATAAAGAAAATAAAGAAGGCATAAGGAATTACGGTGCTTCTCTCTATCATCTGCGTAAATACCGGGGAAGCTGTGACGAATTCGGTAGAGTCCTGGATATGTATGAAGATGATATTGATTTAAAGGCAGACCTGGCGGTTGCCCTGACAGGTACGGGAGAATTAAAAAAATCCCTGTCAAACCTTGACGAAATCCTGAAAAAAGACATACATTCACTCAAAGGAAATCTTTACAAAGGAGAATTACTTGCAGGAATAAACAGATATGTTCCTACATTTACTGCTCCCGAAACAAAAGAATGTGAAGGGTATCTGAAAAAAGCTTTCACCATTGCCCCTCATGTGCCCAGAGTAATAAAAAGTTACAGAGACTACACAGTAAAATTTTCTCTTCCTTCACCTACACGTCCCTCTTTCGAAGAAAAAATCATGGAAATAGAAAAACCTCTTCTAAAGATTGAACCGGGTGACATAAAGACCTTTGAAGGAGCAGGAGGAAAAATTAAAAAAGTCTCTTTTTTAACAGAAAGTCAGGTTTTAAGCGCAAATACTGACAGTCTTATAGAATTATGGGATATTACTTCAGGAAAAACTATAAAAAAATTCTATGAAGACACTTCTTATATGAAGTTTGAAATTTTTGACATAAGTATATCACCATGTAAAAAATATATAATATCGGCCCATGGAGACGGAAAAATAAGGAAATGGGACATAGAGAAAGGAGAACTTTCAGATACCTTTACAGGTGAAACAATAATAAGGAGTGTAGATATTTCTTCTGACGGGAAATTAATAGCTTCAGCCGGTAATGACGGCATACTCGGCCTGTGGGAAGCAGAGACAGGGGTGTGTATAAAAAATATAAATAACGGAGAGGGCATTATATTCTGTGCAAGATTTTCTCCTGACGGCACTTATATAGCAACAGGAAATCAGAACGGTACAATTAAATTATGGAACAGAGAAGGACAGTTATATAAAACCATGTCAGGCCATAAAGGTGCTGTATTAAGTCTCTCTTTCAGTCATGACGGCAAATATATCCTGTCAGGCAGTGAAGATAAAACATTACAGATATGGGATATAGCAAAAGAATCGACTGTAATGACCTTCACAGGCCATAATTCTCAGATAGAGACAGTTGATTTTTCGCCTTCCGGACTTTACTGTATATCAGGCAGCGGAGACGGAACCATAAAGATATGGGATACGGATAAAGGAGTATGTGCAAGAACCCTTTCAATACACAGCCTTGCTGTAACAGGCATAAAATTCTCACATGACGGCTCTTCCATAGTTACAGGCAGTTCCGATAAAACAGTAAAATTCATACCTGTTCCTCTTAAAAGTGAGAAAACCTTCATAGCTTATTACAAAAAAGAATATCTGATAGTAAAACCAAGAACAGTAGAAGAAACCTTTAAAGATGAAGAAATATTTCAGGGACTTATAGAAAAAGGGGAAAAACATCTTAAAGAATGGGACTGGCACGGGGCATATAATATATTCAGAGAGGCACAGAATATACCGGGTTACGGGAAAGACAGTCTTGTTCTGAACTGTATCCATAAAGCAGGCACAGGAGGAACAAGAGACGGCATAAAAAGTATATGGCTTCTGAAAAGTTATTCCGAAGAAGATGGTGTTGGAATAACCTCTGTTGATATGGATGAAAAAGACAAGAGGAATAACTAAAGCAGCCTTTTCTCCTGACGGACTCTTTATAATTTCCGCAGGGAAAGACAGTACCATAAGATTATGGAATACAGAAACCGGTAACTGTCTGAAAATTTTACAGGAACATAAAGATGAAGTAAGGGATATAAAATTTTCTTCAGACGGCAGATACATTATCTCTGCAGGGATGGATGGCACTGTAAAAATGTTCGAGATAGACTGGCAGTATTTCTTCTCTAAAGAGACAAAACACATACCGGCAGAAGCTCCCGAAACTGTCTTTATAGAACCCAGGATTACCGTCGAGCATAAAGAAGAGTTTATTCCTGACAGTGTTCAATATTTGACTGAAACAAGAACGGAAAAAACGTTATACAACAGGTTAAAAGTCCTTTTATTCATACCTGCAGTGCTACTGCTCATACTGGTTATATACATGGTTATTCAGATGTCTGCAGAGAAACCTAAAGTCCAGAAACAGGTGAGAGAAATTTTGAGTCTAAATCCTAAAGATAAAAATTTTACCACTATGTTATTTGCCGGAGAATCAAATAATAATATAAAAGCTCTGTTAAAGACAGGACACCTTGGGATAGACGTCCTTGTAGAAGATGGTCTCATAGATCCGCCTTTTATAGAAATTAATAAATATACAATACAGAGACTGCCTTCCGCAATCGGATGGTTTACAATTGATGATGCAACTCTGGATAAATTAAAAAATGAACTCCCTGAACAGGAAAAAATAAAATATCTGGAATCTTTAAAAAATAAAAAATTTGTCGATAATGATTTCAGAAGAGAACTTAAAAATTTATCCTTCAGTAATATGGATATTATGATAATCATGGATCAATGCGGTAAGCTCGATGAAAAAAAGACAAAAAAACTGGAAGATTTAATGGATAAAGGCTTCAGAAAAAAAGATTTGATAAAGAGATTAAAAAGGAAGGGATTTACCGATAAAGAAGCAGGACTGATTGCAGACTGTGCATCTGAAGATATAGATTATATAAAGGTGAATGCCATGGGTATTCTTACACAGTTTGATGACAAAGCATATGTAAGGCAAAAAGCCTGTAAAGAATTCATAAAACTCCTGTCAGGGAAAGAATCCTATATCCGTATTTCAGCGGCACAGGCCCTTGCCGATACAGGTGCAAAGGAAGCACTGAATGACATAAAAAGAGCTCTTCTGAATGAGCCGGAAAAATGGAAGGCAGAATCTAAAGAAGAAGGCTATTTTTATAGCGATGAAGATTATGATACGTACAAACCCTGGTCATGGGCGGAAGAGGAATATAAAGAGGCTATAAAGAGGCTGGAAGGGAAAAGCAGTGAGTCGTGAGTCGTGAGTTGTGAAAAGTGAGCAGGGGCATTTTATTAAAGGCCCTGTATATAAAATACGCATCACGCATTACGAACCACCCGTCACGCTTCCAAGACATTTTCACAGGAATAGTGAAAAATTTCACTTACTGTGGTATAATTTTCTTATGAAATGTGACGGCAGAAATAACGGGGGTATCGGACATGATTAAATATAAAGTTTTCTTATATGTTTTTTCCTTATACCTTCTGACAGTTACATGTCTTTACGGAGCAGAAGAAAAAATAAAAATAGTAGTGGCAAAAACAGGAAAAACCTTCTATAGTACAGGTATAACAGATGAAAAATGGAATGTATGTGTACCTTTGAGAGACATGATAAGTGCCATGGGAGACGTAACCATACAGTGGGAACCTGATGAAGGTGTAATAACTGCTGAAACAGACGATCACTGGTGCCAGGTATGGATAGGTAAAAATAAAGCAACTGTTGACGGAGAATCAGTTTATCTTGAAACACCTCCTTTCACATATGGAGGCCGTACATTTGTCCCTGCAACATTTATAGGGGAAGCTCTCGGTAAAGAAATAAAATGGAATTATAACAAAAAAACCCTTACAATAAAGTAGGGAAAAGGAGTGAGTCGTGAAAAGGAGTGAGTCGTGAAAAGGGTGTACCCTTACACATCACGCATCACGCATCACACATTACCACAGAAAGGTTGATACATTCACGCGTCACGCGTTACGCGTCACGCGTCATGATTCTATGCAATTTGATATATTTGTCAGTCCTCCGGATAATCCCGGAGAAAAATGGAAAGCTTTTTCCATGGCTTTTCCCGGTTGTAAAGGGACAGGTGATACGGAAGAAGAAGCGATAAAGAATTTCAGGATATCTCTGGATAAGTGTATTAATGCCCTGATCAATATATTACCGGACGAAAATAACAGAATTTTATAAAAAGGAGAGTTTTCTGTGATTAACTGTGCCGGATGTAACAGTCCAAATTACGAAACAGACATATACTGTAAAAATTGCGGGGATCTATTAAAAAAAAGACTGACCAGGGAAAGGCTTGTAGGTCAGAGATATAAAGTTATTTCTCCTCTCAAGGTTGGCGGTATGTCAGGCGTATATATGGCAAAAGATACGAGACTTAACAGTACCTGTGCCGTAAAAGAACTGCTTATAAAAATGTATTCAGACAGTGACAGAGACTCTACCATACAGAATTTCAAAGCAGAAGCGGAATTACTGGCAAACCTGAGACATCCGAGCCTCCCCCGTGTTATAGATTATTTCTATGAAGATGGTAAATACTATCTGGTTATGGACTATATAGAAGGAGATGATCTGGAAAGTGTACTGGAACAGGAAGGTATCCCCTGGCTTCCCGAAAAAGATGTTATGACATGGGCACTGGAAATATGCGATGTTCTCAGTTATCTTCATAATCAATCACCTCCTATTATATATAGAGATTTAAAACCTTCAAATATTATGCTCAGAAAAAGTGATCAAAAACTGATGCTTATAGATTTTGGCCTTGCCCAGATGGTCCACTTGAGACCTCTTGGCGGAGAGAAAGCTCTCGGCACACCGGGTTATGCTCCTCCCGAACAATATTCGGGACGGGAAGAACCAAGAAGTGATATATATGCAATGGGAGCAACATTACATCATCTGCTTACCGGAACCCCTCCGGGAACGCCTTTTAAATTTGCTCCCATAAGAGAACTTAACAGAGACGTATCTCCTGATATGGAAAGAATTGTAATAAAATCGCTGCAAAGAGATATAGATATGAGATATAACACTGTTAGTGAGATGAAAAAAGAACTGATACGCCTTGCAGATACACTTGGAATACCAAGAGAAACTAAAAGACTTGATTATTATCCCGCTGAAAAAATACCGATTACAGGAGATAACAGATTTATAACTCCTGTTATAGAAGAAAAGAAAGTAAAAAAGAAAAGAATTAAAATCTTTCTTGTAGAAGATGATAAAATCATAAGAAAAATGTTGAAAATATACATGGACCTCAGTGATGATATGGAATTATCCGGAGAAGCGGTTAACGGAGCAGATGCAATAGAACAATTCAGACACTTAACAACTCTTCCTGACATAACATTAATGGATATAAGTATGCCTGATGTAGATGGCATAACGGCAACAAAAGAAATATTGAAAATTGCTCCGAAAGCAAAAATAATCATGTTAACGGCTCTGGAAAGTACAAAAGAAATAGTACTGCAGTCTTTTAAAGCAGGAGCAACAGGTTATATAATAAAAAATACAGATATGGACGAGATAGCGGAATATATAAGAAAGGCTTATCATGGAGGTTCTCCTATTGAACCTACGGTGGCAAGTCTTTTGATCAGTGAAATAGTGAAGAGTGAGTCGTGAAAAGTGAAGAGTGAAAAGTGGAACTTACCCGTGACGCGTCACGCGTTACGCGTCACGACTATAGTGAGTCGTGAAAAGTGAAGAGTGAAGAGTGAGAATTTACCTCTCACCTGTTATGGGAAGGAATTTATCAGAACATATGGAATATAAATAGAGGAAAAGATTTTAAAATATTTATGGAGCTTTTTGTATGAAAATACTGGTTGTAGAAGATGATATAACACTGATGAAGGTAATGGAACTTACTTTGAAAAGAAGTAATTATAAAGTGATTCAGGCCAGATTTGGTGAAGAAGCATTAAAAAAAATCAAGAAAGATAAACCTGATTTAATCTTACTAGATATGGTTTTACCTGATACAAACGGTATTTTAATAATGGAACAGTTGCAGAAAAAACCGAAGCGTCCTCCTGTTATTGTGATGACTGCCCACAGTTCTGAAGAAACAATAATTCAGGCACTGAGGCTAGGTGCAAAGGATTTCATCATAAAACCATTCAAAAATGATGATTTCCTTGAGAGAGTAAACAGAGTCGTAAGAGAAATAAATTTCAAAAAAGAAGAAGAAAGAATAATTAAAGAAAAAGAAATACTGCTGGAAGAATTAAAAAGTATTCAGGAAATGAAAAATAAATTCCTGGATATGATAATACATAATCTTAAGAATCCCCTTAATTCAGTACTTGGTTTTGCCAGCATTTTAGCCACAAGAGAACTTTCTGCGAAAGAAAAAATGGAATATTACAAAATAATTGAAGAACAGGGTAAGCGTATGCTTATCATGCTTGACGATCTCCTGAAAGACAGTTTTTACAGAGAAGGTAAACTTCCATTGCAGTATAAGGAATTAGATCTGAAAAATATTCTCATGCCAAGTATATCAAATACAGAATTAAAAGCATCAGAAAAAAAGATAAACTTCCTTTCTTCTCTGGAAGAACATTTAAATATAACCTGTGATGGTGAAAAACTTGTAGAAGTTGTAGAAAATCTCATAGATAATGCCTTTAAATTTACTCCCAGAGGAGGTCAGATTAAACTCACAGCAAAAGAAGTGGATAAAAACGGAATATCTATTACAGTATCCGATACAGGTATAGGTATACCGGAAAACCTCCTGGATAAAATATTCCTCGGTACCCCCCTTGTTTCCAGAAAAGGCCTGAGAAGTGAAAGAGGAACAGGTCTTGGTCTTTCTTTCTGTAAAAAAATAATAGATATGCATGGCGGCACTATAGAAGTAAAAAGTCAGGAAGAAAAAGGAACAACAGTAGTTATATATTTACCGAAAACTCCCCGTAAGAGCTATTCCTGGGAAGATGAAATGAAACGTGATGCGTGACGCGTAGCGCGTGAGGCGTGACGGGTGAAGCATGATATGGTGATAAACGAAATATTCAACAGCATACAGGGGGAAAGTTCTTATGCAGGTCTTCCCTGCTGTTTCATAAGGCTCACAGGATGTAATTTGAGCTGTTCCTACTGTGATACCTCTTATGCATTCCATGATGGCCAGGAGATGACCATTTCTTCAATCATCTCTCATATAGATACTTCCGGTATAAAACTCGTAGAAATCACAGGAGGAGAGCCACTCCTTCAAAAAGAAACACCGTTCCTCATAGAAACATTACTGAAAAAAAATTTTTCTGTCCTTGTAGAGACAAACGGTTCAGTGGATATAGACATAGTTCCCTCGAAAGCGGTTATTATAATGGATCTGAAATGTCCGGGAAGCGGAATGAGTGACAGAATGAAATGGGAAAATATAGAAAAACTTTCAGGTAAAGATGAAATAAAATTTGTCATAGGTGACAGAAGAGATTATCTCTGGGCTGTAGAAAAAATAAGAGCATATGAAGTGGATAAAAAATCACATATATTATTTTCCTCTGTCTTCGGCAAACTTGAACCGAAAACACTGGTAAAATGGATAATGGAAGATAATCTGAACGTAAGATTCCAGTTGCAGCTTCATAAATACATATGGGGTGCAGATGTAAAAGGAGTTTGAGTCGTGAGTCGTGAGTCGTGAAAAGTGAAATTGCTCATCACGAACCATACGTGACGCGTCACGATTATCACGCATTACGATTATCACGCATCACGATTAAAGAAAGGAGCAATAAAAACTATGGAATTCAAAACAGTATCTATCGAAAAACCGGAGGATATGAATTTTATACTGGGGCAGTCTCATTTTATTAAGACAGTAGAGGATATTCATGAAGCACTCATAACAACAGTGCCCGGTATAAAATTCGGAGTGGCTTTCTGTGAGGCTTCTGCTGACTGTCTCGTAAGGTTCAGCGGCAACGACGAGGAATTAATTGACCTGGCAAAGAAGAATGCATTCTCACTTTCTGCCGGACACAGTTTTATCATATTTATGAAAAATGCATTCCCTATTAATATAATGGAGGCAGTAAAGAGAGTTCCTGAAGTATGCCGAATCTACTGTGCCACTGCCAATCCCGTAGAGGTAATTATTGCGGAAACAGAACAGGGACGGGGAATAATGGGAGTTATAGACGGATTTAAAACAAAAGCTATAGAAACAGAAAAAGATATAGAGCACAGGAAAGATTTCCTCAGAATGATCGGGTATAAGATTAAGTGAGTAATATTTTTAACAAAATGTTAACAAAACTCTATTGAACTCCGGGGATCTATAATCTAATATATAATTGTATTATTCAGATTCGGAGGTAATATAAATGAATATATCAGGTTTTTCCAGGTTAAAAGCCTGTGAAGATATAAAACAGGGAAACAATGTGTATTCAAGACATATTGTTTCTACTGCTCCGGGAGACGGTGTATATCTGTCTGGGCCATGTGATAAAAAAGATGACAGTCAGTGGGAAATGTCTTCAAAGCTTCAGCAGATGTCAGAACAGATGAAACAGGAAAATGATTCACTGAAAAGAGAACTGGAAAAACTGAAAAAAGAACTTCAGAGTACAAAAAAAGAAGAAGAATCTCTCGAGAGTAAATTAAAAAAAGAAGAAGAGGAAAATAACGCTCTTCAGGAGCAGATAAAAACCCTTAAAGACAAAATGGGGCATAAACAGTTTGACGTAAATCTTCAGGAAGGTACTTTTACCCTGACAGATGTTAAATATAAAGGAATTACACTGGATGACATAAAAATCAGAAATCAGAAAACAGGAGAATATATGAAAAATCTTCTTTCTATAGATATATTCTCCACCACACCGGGACAGATAAGAAAGGATTTCTTTGAATCCCTTGACACACCTTTTACGGTAGAAGAAGGGCATGTAACCATATCGCAGGATGTCCTTACAGAATATCTCGGGGAAATGGGAGATACCCTGAAAAATTATAAAATACATAATCTACAGGCCCGTTATGAAGAAGGTAAATGCAAGATAAACGGAGATTACGGCAATTTCATTCCTGTACCTTTCACTTTATTTTACAGTCTTGATTTTAAAGATAACAAATTCAAAGTCACACTTGACAATGTAAAAGTGGGAGGCTTTTTATCCGTACCCGGCATAATTCAGGATACCTTCATAGATATAATAGGAAGCAAATTTGCAAAAGGCATTGTAGAAAAAGATACAGAGAAGGAGAATACCTTCTCTGTAGATATAGGAGCAATGCTCCCTGTAGGATTAAAGGCAGGTTTTAAAAAAGTAACTGCCGAGAATGGTAATTTGACGATTGAGCTGGGCCCTCCGGAGACGTGATAATCGTGATGCGTGATAATCGTGATGCGTAACGCGTGACGGGTGTTTCGTGATTGCAAAAACGCCCCTACTTACTCTTTACTCTTCACGACTCACGGCTCCCGACTTTTCCCTACTCACCATTCACAGTTTTCTTAACATATTCCATTACTCCTGCTATGCCTCTCTGATCTTCAACTCCGAGGATTATCTTAAATCCCTTTCCATAGACAGGGTCTGCCCTGTAGAATATATTATTTGCTGCATTCAGAGCACCGTCCATCTGTAGTACTTTGTAGGCTACCCAATCGGCGAAGCCTTCTTTTATGACTATATTCTGATTGTGAGGGCAGTTTTCCGTCTGCCATGCATGGGCATATTCATGGGCGACTGTGCCCAGGAAATCATCTACGGCAAGATTATTGATCATATATATATGATGATAGGTTCCTTCAAACTTATAAAGTCCTACTTCCATACCTTTGTATGTAGCGGGAGCCATCTGATCGAGTGTTGCCGGGTCTACCAGGTCAAGCACATAGGGATAAGCTGTTCCCATACCGCTCAGATTATAATATAAATAGCCTCTCATTTTTTCAAAGACAGGACCGGCAAGTTCCTTTGTATTTATTACTGTTTGATAATAATTCTGTCCATTGTTTGCAAAAGTTTTCTCACATAAAGAGAAAACGAGAATAATCATAATAATTATAAATTTTTTCATCCCATACACCTCGCAGCAAATTTTTAAATTATTTAGATAAATTGCTTCTACATAATTTTCATCTAAAGCTTATTTTACGCCATTAAAAATGAAAATTCCTATACTTTATATTTACATTCTTCATTACCGGTTCAGGTAAAGAGTTACTCCCGTCACGTGTCACGCGTTACGCGTCACGCTTATATATGTCCTTCATTGGGTACAATACAGAGAAATTTCAACATACCTTCTCCTCTATTTTTAAATTGATGAAGTTCTCCGGGAGGAACAAAAACTGCCTGTCCCGGAACAAGGGGTATGGAACCATTTTCAAAGACCACTTCTGCCATACCTTCAAGGATATAAACTTCATGTTCCCATGGGTGTCTGTGGCATGGTGTATGTCCGTCCCTGGCAAGTTCGAATTGACGAAGAGCAAAAGTCGGTGCCCCCTCATTTTTAGTTATAAGAGGTTTCATAATAACATTTTTCGTATCAGGCAGATTTATTTCTTTACCTTTCATTTCATACGAAGATATGACGTGCATATGTAAATACTCCTTTTATATGGTGAATATAATGTCGTAACGCATAACGCGTGACGCAAGGGAAAAGGTCTGATATTTCATTGTGACTGCACAATCATAGCAAGGATTTACATTAATCCATTACCCGGTAATTAACTTTTCCTGTTAACTGCCATGACCGGGTGGTCACAACGAAGAATGAGAATTTATATTCCCTTCACTCTTCACCCTTCACGATTCTCATATAAATCCTCAAAATCCCTTGACACAACCATATTATATCAGTTATTCTGAAAAAAGCAAAATATTTCCAGAAGAGAGGTAAAAGCTTTTGAAAAAAATATTTAAAAAATATTTTTATTATAAATGTCCGGGATGCAAAGAAAGAACAATCCCTTACATACAGCTCTTCAAATTATTATCTCCCAAATACTGTCCTGTATGCAAAATATATTTGCTTCCTAAAAATATCCGAGAATCTTTCAGGATGCAGGTTCTGCTTATGGCAATATTTTTCATCATATTAAAGCTTTATCTCTGGGGAAGTGATTTTCTGGAAAAGACAACATTATTTAGCAGAAAAGCATCAGGATTAATACAATTCATTCTGGGTGGACTGCTGCTTTCCCTTTATATGTTGACCACTATAATATGTGACACCCAGGTAACTGAACTTGGAGAAATTGAGAACTTGCCATAATAGCGTTTTATGTAGTATAATCAGTGAATTGTGAGTCGTGAGTCGCAGGGGCGACCCCCTGGTGAAAACACGCATAACGTATTACGAAATCACGCGTCACGCGTCACGCGTCACGCGTCACGAATTTACGGTGATAAAATGAACAATGATGATATACAGTATGCAATAACACATTCCTGTGTGCTTCGTCAGCCGCAGCAGAAAATTGCCACCTTTGGTGTTACAAATATAAAATATTTTATAATTACAGATCCTATCATAAATAATCTCATAGAAACACAGCAGAATGATTTAATACTCAGAGAAGGTCAGGTAATAGCGGAAAGACCTCAGATAATAACTCCCTATTATTTAAACAGCCTTTTTCAGGGCTTTGACCACGGAGACGAATATACTGAATTTGTTCGTGAAAACTATTCTGCAAACAACCCTGGACTTCTGTATAAATACAAAAATGAATTTAAGAATATGTCCGTAGTGTCAGGCCCTCTTGATTTACTTGTAGAAAGACTCGAGCAGGAAATAGAGCAGGAAGGAGATAACCTGAGCACCATAATAAAAGGAGTAAATACTTACTGGGATATATCTCTTATGAAATTCATATTTGAGCTTACCACCAGTTCTCTCGCAAGCAATATAATAGATCTGAACAGAAGAGGCCTTTTAAATATAGACAATTCCGGTCTTCCGGGAGATGCAAAAGTAAAAATAGAAAATCTCTTCAGAGAAGTAAAAGCTGGCAGATTGGACCCGAAGGTTTTGAAAAAAGAACTGGATCTCTGGGGAGTCTTTAAAGAATATGAAAACAGGTTCCTCGATCTGTTTACGGGACGCTGAAAGGCGTAATGCGTGATGGGTAGGGCGTAATGTGTGATGCGTATTTTTACCGGTACCGCGCACACAGTAGTTCGCCCCTACTTTCCACGACTCACGACTCACGAACTCTTCAGTTCATTATAAAGTTCTTCATAAAGTATATTATTTTCTCCAAGATCCTTTAAAAATTCGCATTTATCAAGGACTTCTTTCGGAGGATAAATACCGGGGTTATTTATAATTTCCGGCTTTATAAATTTTTTCGAAGCAATATTGGGATTTGCATACCATGTAGAATTTGAATTTTCAGCACTCACTTCCGGCCTCATGAGAAAATCAATAAAAAGCTCTGCTGTATCTTTATTTTTTGCTCCTTTCGGTATACACATATTATCAACCCATATTTCAGTACCTTCTTTAGGTATGATATACTGAATGGATTTATTTTCCTTTATAACCTGGAATACATCTCCGCTATATCCCTGTGCAAGCCACAGATCGCCGGACTTCAGGAAATCTACATAGGTATCGCTTGTATAGGCTTTAACGAGAGGTTTTTGTTTCAAAAGCAGATCTTTTGCTTCTTTTATCTGCTTTTTATCTGTACTGTTAAGGGAGTAGCCCAGGAGTTTAAGAGCAGGCTGTGTTACAGATCTCATATCGTCAAGCATGGATATACATTCTTTATATTTCTCATCCCATAGTATTTTCCAGCTATCTACTTTTTCTTTTACTTTTTCCGTGTTTACGCCTATGCCGCTGGTGCCCCAGAAATAAGGTAGTGAATATGTGTTTTTCGGATCGCAGTCGAGACCTTTAAATCTTTCATCCAGATTTTTAATATTAGGAATTCTGCTATGATCCAGTGTTTCAAGAAGGTTTTGATTTATCATCATCGTGACCATATAATCACTGGGGAAGATCAGATCATAGCCGGTTGCACCTGCCTGAAATTTGGCAAGAAGTTCTTCATTGCTGGAATAATTATCATAGGTGACCTTTACGGAAAATTCCTTTTCAAATTCAGGTATCACCTTATCACTTATATAATAAGGCCAGTTGTAAACAAAAAGCTGTTTCCCTGTTTCTCCTCCTTTACCGGTACAGGACGCGGTTCCGAGTCCGCATGCTGCCGACAACCCTATAAATGATAAAGATTTTAAAAAACTTCTTCTGCTTATTCTATTCATTAATTTATTCTCCTAATCTCTGTGAAATGATAACTGAAGTCATACTGAAAAATAATATAAGTGTGGAAAGTGCATTAATCTCCGGCGAAACACCGAATTTCATCATAGCATATACCTTTACAGGCAGAGTGGTTGAACCTATACCTGCCACAAAGGACGTAATAAGATAATCATCAAAAGAAAGAGTGAATGCTATTAGAGCAGCACTTATTACACCGGGCAAAATGATAGGCAAAGTCACCTTCATAAAGGTCTGCACAGGTGTGGCTCCGAGGTCCATCGCAGCCTCGTCAAGAGTTTTATTATATCCGTAAAGTCTGGCTCTTACGACAACAGCGACAAAGGATATATTAAAAGCAACATGGGCAATAATTATAGACACAAGGCCAAGGGTAAAATGAATAAAGACGTAAAAACTCAGAAGAGAAATCCCCATTACTATATCGGGTATAATAATAGGCATATAAAGGATTGAATCGAATATTTTTTTCCCGGGGAATTTGTATCTGTACATGGCAATGGCGGTAAAGGTTCCAATAACCGTAGCCAGAATGGTTGACACAATACCTATAATCAGGCTGTTTTGCAGTGCTCCTGCCATAGCGGTATCAGCAAAGAGCACCCTGTACCATTCCAGCGTAAACCCTGTCCATACGGCATTTATCCTGGCTTTATTAAAAGAGAATATAACCAGTATAACCATAGGGCCGTATAAAAACAGGTATGTAAGCCATGAATGGAGTCCAAGAGCAAACTCGCCCCATTTAATTTTTTTCTGTGTCATAGTCTGTGTCATAGTTTTATATTCTCCGGTCATATGTGCGTGATGCGTAATGCGTGACGCGTGACGCGTGTTTTAACCGGTATGGTATCGGGCGACCACAGAAGGTTCGCCCCTACTGGTCACTGCTCACTGTTCATGCCTTTCGTTCTTCTTCAAGATCTCCGAATTTTATATAAAGAACCAGTAAAGCCAGAACTATTATCATAACAATAAAAGACAGAGACGAACCGAAGGGCCAGTTTTTACTTTTAAGGAACTGCATCTGGATTAAATTGCCAATCATCATATCCTTTGCTCCTCCCAGGAGATCGGGTGTAATATAGGCACCGAGAGTCGGTACAAAAACCAGTATACACCCTGCCACTATGCCGGGAAAAGTAAGAGGAAGCATGACCCTGAGGAATGCTTTAAAACTGTTTGCTCCAAGGTCATGAGCTGCTTCCATCAATGACGGGTCTACCTTCTCTATGGATGCATAAAGAGGAAGAACCATAAAAGGCAGATATCCGTAAACAAGTCCGATAATTACGGCAGTTTTGGTAAAAAGCAGTTTCAACGGTTCATCTATAAAACCTGCACTGAGCAGCAAGGTATTGATAAGACCGCTATCTCTAAGAAGGATCATCCAGCTATAGGTTCTCACAAGGAAATTGGTCCAGAACGGCAATATAACAAGTAATATGAGAGAGTTTTTCAGCCTGGCGCTCTTCCTTGTGGATATATAATAAGCCATGGGATAACCAATAATAAGACATATGACAGTATTAAGGAAAGCTACCCAGAATGAATAAAGTACAATATTAATATAAATAGGATTAAGTACATTCCTGTAATTATCAAGGGTAAAATTCCATGTAACGCCGCCATAGACTCCTTTCTGGCAGAAACTGTACACAAATAAAATACAGAGTGGTATCAGGAAAAATACCATCAGCCAGAAAAAGGCAGGACTGATCAGCAAGCCAGCTCTCAGATCATCTCTGTTTAAATTACGAAATACAGAGTATTTCATCTTCAGGCTTTTCCGTCAGTACAAACGTATTATCAATATCCCAGGACAGGAAAACGTCCTGATTGGCACCCAGTTCGGAAGATCTGTCGTAATTTTTCTCAAGCACTATAAGTTTCTGGTCATTCATCCTTACAATGAACTGTATAACAGTACCGAGATAAATTACATCTTCAATAGTACCATGAAGGATATTTTTCGATGGTCCCTCCGGTCTGCAGGGACTTATCTGTATCTTTTCAGGCCTTACCATAACAGTGGCATTGCCGCCCGGCGTGACTCCTTCTCCCAGGGCTTTTATCTCGAGTCCTTCGGGCGTTGTGAGTGTATATATGGTACCGTTTCCGTTTCTCAAATTTCCCTTAAAAAGGTTTGATATACCCATAAAATTGGCAACGAATTCAGTTTTTGGTTTTTCATAAACAATAGATGGATTACCGAGCTGTTCTATTTTTCCGCCATGCATGATGGCAATTCTATCGGACATGGTAAGAGCTTCTTCCTGATCATGAGTAACATAAATAAAGGTTATACCAAGTCTTTTCTGAAGGGACTTCAATTCCACCTGCATCTGTCTTCTCAATTTAAGGTCCAGAGCACCGAGAGGTTCATCAAGCAATAAAACAGGAGGTTCATTTACAAGGGCTCTTGCAAGGGCAACCCTTTGCTGCTGTCCTCCTGAAAGCTGTTTCGGCATTCTTTTTTCCAGACCGGAAAGACCTACCAGTTCAAGGGCTCTGGCAACTCTTCCGCCTATTTCATCTCTTTTTATACCTTTTAATTTTAATCCGAAAGCAACATTTTCATAAATATTCAAATGAGGAAACAGGGCATAATTCTGAAAAACAGTATTTACATTTCGCCGGTATGGTGGAATATGATTAATCATCTGATCTTCCAGATAGATTTCACCGGCATCGGGGATTTCAAAACCTGCTATTAACCTGAGCAGAGTTGTTTTACCGCAGCCGCTGGGGCCGAGTATGGAGAAAAATTGGCCTGCAGGAATTTCTACAGAAACATTGTTGAGAGCAGTAACGTCTCTAAACCTCTTCACAACATTTTTTAATTGTACGATATTTTTTTCCAATAAGGTCTCCCTCCTTTAAATTTAATCATCAAGTGTCTCTCAATGAACACCCGTAACTATGAACTTTAATTTTACGCCGAGTAAACATACGGGAAAATTTCCCGCTCACCTCCTGTAATCTGTTATCACGACAGACAGAGATAATCTTTACCATATAAAGGTTTCCTCTGTCTCAAATGCCATATTATAACAGATTTAAATTCGATTTTCCATATTTTTTTGAAAGATTTTTAAAAATTTTTCTGTATCCTATTATACCCGGAATTGTGGAATTTTACTATAGAAATTTCAGCTAATTTAAAATTTTTTCGAAGTAAGTCAGAAGAACATGATGAACGATATATAAAAAGCTTCTGCCTGGCAGGCTCTGGAGAAGAAAAATTCGTTTTTTCTATGGGGCGACTTTTCGGATAGGCTCTAAATATGTCTCAGGAAGAACGTATAGAACACTATAATAGCATAATTAAGCAGGTAAAAAAAGAATATAATATTAAATTTAAACACGTAAAGATTAAAACGTCATAAAATCAATAATTTTTTTCACCCTTCACCCCTTATACTTCTCAAGCAGTTCTTCCTGTCCCGGGATAACAGGAAGGAGTCCGAGTTTATCTTTCATATAATTTTTACCCATCATTCCGCCCATTATAACTCCTGCTGCAGCACCCAGACATGCACCTGCCACACCGGCAGTGAAAACTCCTGACACAAGTCCTGCAGTGGTACCCACTATTTTTGCAAGAACTTCCGAGTGAAGTTTTGTAGCTATAAAGTCATGAACCAGTGCGCCTGTATAACCAATGGGTCTGTCAATCTGTGCGAGTGACTTTAACTGATCATCTCTGTATACGGGGGGAACATATTTTTCTAAAATAGATTTTTCCATATCGTCAAGTTTCCCCGTACCGGCATTGAAGCCAATAGCACCACCCAGAGCAATACCTCCCGCAAGTCCTCCTATAGCACCTGTCACTCCGCCGGCAATAGCTCCTGCCGCATGCATAGCTGTTATAGCTACCTTATCTATAACCTTCTTAACCAGTGTTCTGTTATCAGGTTTTTCAATCCCATCTTTACCGGAAGGGGCATTACTATAATGAAGGCACGAATTACTGTCTACCGGAGGATGTTCGTATACACTGTTCTCCGGGAAAGGTTCTCCTTTCTTAGGTACCGGGTCATAGCCTCCTTCCGCCTCTTTATTACATCTTAATATGCGGAGTCCCCCTCTGATAGAACCTTCTATAGCTCCGTACTCTTTTATGGCATCTGCAGTATACAGTGAACAGGTAGGAGTATATTTACAACTGGTCCCTGTTCCGCTGTAAGGAGAAACATATTTTTTATATCCTCTTATGGGTTTCATAGCAAGACCGGCCAGAGATGATTTTATATTCATAAGTATTTCCTCTTAATCTCAATGTATAAATTTGTTATGATAAATATTACTATAAAATAAATAGTAAAAATTTACAATAAAGAATTGTTAAAAAATTGTAAATTTATTATTGTAAATTAAGAAAAAAAGAGGTTTTAGAGAGTTATTTATGTAATATTATAGTGAGTCGTGAAAAGTGAAAAGTAAGGGTGAACTACTGTGTGTGCGCGTTACCGGTGAAAACACCCGTCACCCGTTACGCGTCACAAAAAAAAGAACGGAGGAATATAATAAGTGAAGACTTTAAAAATAGTTTCTTATAACCTTCATGGCATCCAGGCAAATGATGAATGGAGATTCGGGAAAATTGCCTACGAACTCTCAAAACATGAGACAGACATATGCGGTTTTCAGGAGGTAATAAATGGCTACGGTATAGAAGACACAAGCTATCAGGTCGCCCATCACATGAAAAATATTACAGGTCTCCCCTATACAACACACTGGCTTTTCTGTCATTATTTCAATGACATATACCCGGAAGGCCTCTCAATTATGTCCCACTATCCCATGGTAAATCCAGTAAGAATAGATCTGAATGAAAATCTCTCCTGTAAAGAAAAACCTCTTCTTACAAGATTTGCCCTCTCGGCAGAAATAGATATTGACGGGAAAAAACTTCTCTTCACTTCACTCCATCTGGACCATCATAAAGACCGCACACTGAGAACGTCTCAGGCAGAAAAACTTCTTCTCGAACTGGGAAATTTTTATGATACGGAACAATATATATGCTCCATAATAACCGGAGATTTCAATGATCTAGACACATCGCCATGTATAAAATATTTCGAAGAAAAGGGATATAAAGACAGTTACAGAGCAGTCCATAAAAAAGGTGGAAATACCTTTTATTCAGGCAAACCTACGGTAAGAATAGATTTTATAATGATAAAAGGCGATGTAGATATAGTAAAAAGCGAACTCATACTTTATGACAGCTCTTTAAGCGACCATGTAGGCATAGCAACTACGATAAATATACCTGAACCGCCGAAAGAAGCAAAAGAACCGGAAAAAGAAGAAGAAATAATAGAAGAAAAAATTTCAATAGACGAGAAAGAAGAAAAAGAAGCGTGATGCGTGATAATCGTTACGCGTAACGCGTGACGCGTAATAAGCAATTGCATTCACTTTTCACTTTTCACTTTTTCTTCACTTATAGCCATTAACGTAACAAGCCTGTTATTCCTGGCATCTTCATAATCAGGGTCAAGCTCCAGGGCTTTATCGAAACATGGAATGGCTTCTTTATAATTCTTAAGAAGATATAAAGAAAAACCTTTATAGTTCCATGCTTCAATATTGTTCGGGTCAAGCTTCAAGACCATATCAAAGGATTTTACGGATTCCTTATAGTTTTTTCCCAGAGTCAGGGCAAATCCCCTGTAATTCCAGGCATAGACATTTTTCGCATCTAACTTTATCGCCCTGTCAAAACATGTTATAGCTTCTCCGTAATTGGCCAGCAATATGAAAGCAGCACCACGGTAATTCCATGCCTCCACATTTTTCGGATCTATCTTCAAAACCATGTCGTAACAGGTTATTGCTTCTTTCTGCTTACCAAGGCCAGCGAGAGCCAGTCCTTTATTGTTAAGAACCAGTGTGTTTTTCGGCGCTGATGAAAGAACTTTATCATAACATTTTATAGCATCATCGTATTTTCCCTGATGGTATAAAATCTCTCCCTTATACCTCAAAATATAAACAGAATTCGGGTCGAGTTCTATGACTCTGTCAAAACTTTCCAGGGCGCCGGCGTAATTGGCTGTTTCTATACAGGCAAGCCCTTTGGAATACCAGATGGATTTTACCTTTCCATCGATCCTTAAAGCCTCATCATAGGTATTTATGGCTTCCTGATATTTCCCCAGATGTTTCAGGCTCTCACCTTTATAATAAAGAAGATAAATATCCTTCGGTGTGATTTTGAGAGCTTTATTGAAATTCATCAGAGCTTCTTTATATTTTCCCTGTTTATATAAATCCTTCCCCTGTTTCGTGAGAAGGTCTTTTTCTTTATTGCCGGAGCATGAAAAATTTAATAATAAAATTAATGAAATTGTGAATAATAATATAATGTTTCTTAATTTCATAAAAAAATTAACCCATACCAAGTTGATTTCTAATAATTATACAGAGACTATCTTTAATCTCAGTACCGCTACAGGTAAATTTATATGAAAATGATGAAGTTTGCACCTTCACTGGATGTTGATTTTCATATTTGGTTGTGACCGCTCCGGTCATATCTGTTAGTAACCATTTATCAGCTTCTGCCTGACAGGCTCTTACGAAGAAAAATAATTTGCCTTATTTAATTTGTTTTACAGACAAGAAATTAACCACTGGTTAATTTCTAATACTATAGAAAAAACTAATTTTTCTTCTCAAGAGCCCGCCAGGCAGAAGCTTTTTACGGATACCCTTTTACCTGTTACGGTACTTAGTCTGCACTTCACATGGTGGTACGAATTCTCTGTAATCTTCCAGCATCAAAAAATATGCATCTCTTATATTTTCTTCAAGCTATTCAAGAGTTTCACTCTGGCTGAACACACCGGGAATCTCTTTTAATCTGCCAACATACCAGCCGTCATCCACCCAGTAATTAAGAGTAAAATAGTGAACTATAATATTCTCCTTCAGTGATAATATTATCCTTCTTAAGTTTATTTTATCAAAAACAAAAAGAGATTACAATAGAACTTAAGAAGAATCGTTACGCGTTACGCGTAACGGGAGGAAAACGTTTATTATAGTGTATTTCATAACTTATTAGAATTTAAGTCGTCGTGACGCGTGACGGGTTTAATCCCTGCGCATCACGCATTACGCTTTACGCATTACGAGGTCATTATTTATGGATAGTATAAATGCTTATGCTTATATCAGTATTACCGATTATCGTTGCAAAATATCTTGACCTTTTCA
>JAKPQU010000557.1 GCA_029555925.1 Bacillota bacterium | reverse complement strand
CAGATAGTAATTCTGGCCAGTAACAGCAATCCTCCTGCAGGTTTTACTCCTGCACAGGGTGTTACTGTAAGATATGCAAAAAATCCTTCTCTCATTCAGAGGACAGATAGTTCGGGATATTTTAATTTCGGTACCACCCTGTCTGAAACAGGTAATTTAAATAATATTGATTTAATCGTAGAATCTCCTTCCATGCCACTGGCAGGTTACCCTGTTCTGGAAGGTGCTATGCCTGCTTCACAGCTTACAGATTTAAGAATAATTCCGCCTTATGATGACTCTGCCGGTAGCTTTACAATGAAATCGGGCGATGTAGAAACTTTTTATGTGGCAGGTAAATCGGGGTCTAAATGGTATACTGTTTCAGATGAAATTACCTGGTCAGTCAGCAATAATGAAGCAGGTTCTTTTGCTATTCTTCCCGGTTTTTTTACGGCATCTTCTCCCGGTACAGGACAGATTACCGCCACATTTAATAACAGGACTTTATCATTAAATCTGACTGTTGTTTCTGGTAACAGTGTCGGCACGGTAGAGGGATATGTGAAAAATCTGGCAGGAAGTCCTGTGTTATATGCTATTGTTGAAGCAGAAAGTTCTTCGGGAAATTATTCCTATTCCATGGCCATGACAGATGATAAGGGTTATTACAAGCTCTATGATTTACCGTACGGAGCTTATAATGTAAAGGTAAGTGTTCAATACGGCCAGACTGCGGCTCAGACAAATCTATCGGTTCAGGGTGCTGTAAGACAGGATTTTACTGTTTCATCAGAAGTGTCATCTTCTCTTAATGCTATGGTATATACCGATGAACCTGCCTATGATCCCGGCGAAACCATTAAAGCGCAGGTAGGTATTATAAACATCGGTAATGAAGCTATAAATTTACAGTACACAGGCATAAAATTCGACCTTATAAAGGAGAATCTTTATACAGGTGAAGAGCTTGTTATAAATACTGTTACCTCTTCAGGAGGTTCTATAAACATTCCTTCCATAGGAAATGTTTCCATACCCTCGACTCCTGTGAATCTCAAAATACCGGCAGATGCAGATATATATTCCTATTATTATGTCAAAGCCACTGTTATATCAGGTCAGACTGTAAAAGTAGAACCGGCTTTTATAACACTGGGTTCTTATGTCCCCTTAACACCTGTCCCCGGAACGACTCCGACTCCTGTTCCCGGTGGCAATGAAGATTACGAACGTTTAAAGGTAATAAAATCAGGTTTGAATAATTTATATTATGATATTTATTCCCAGGCCGATAAAGCCTATTACGGCGAGGATGTAAAAAATTATGTAAATTACTACAGCGATATCCAGTACGATATCAGATATATAAGAGATGAGCTTATGCCGTCACTGCATACTGTAACTTACCACTGGTGGCAGAATGATCTGAATAATGTCATCAGTGATTTAAATGCCTATGCGGAAAACGGAGGCACCTATAATGACCTTTATAATGCCGCTTCAAAGATTACCTATATTAAAGAGGAAGTGGCAGATGCAGAGTATAATTTAACACCTGCATCTCTGAAGAAAAAGAAATAGGTAAACGGTGAGCGGTGATAAAGTCACCGCTTACCATGACAGTCCGGTCACAACGAAGAATGAGATCTGTACTCCCGTCACGCGTCACGCGTTACGCGTCACGA
>JAKPQU010000554.1 GCA_029555925.1 Bacillota bacterium | reverse complement strand
GCGTTACGCGTCACGATTCTCATATAAATTCACTATTTATTTTAATGAAATTATGAATTATACTATAAATAAACTATGTTAGGAGCATTATTATGACAGAAGAACAAACAAAAGAATTTTTAAGAAATATGATTAATGATCCTCTCTATGAAGAGATCCTTACACTTCCAAAGACTGATTTGCACTGTCATCTTGACGGAGGACTCAGGCTTGAGACCATTATAGAGTTAATACAGAAGCAGGGAATAGCCTATCCGATAGATAAAGATAAAATCGCCCAGATGGTTGTTAAAGACGATATGATGTTTCAAAAAGAAAAATCTCTCGTAGAGTATTTAAAGGCCTTTGAGATAACGAGCTCTGTAATGCAGGAACCTGAATCACTGGAGAGAATTGCCTTTGAATTATGTGAAGATGCGGCAAAAGAAAATGTAAGATATCTGGAGATAAGATTTGCTCCCATACTTCATACAAACAAAGGAATGACTCTGGAAGAGGTTACAAAATCAGTATTGAGAGGCATGGAAAAAGCGGAGAAGGAATATGATATTGTTACAGGTTTAATTATCTGTTCTATGAGGCATTATGTCCCGTGCGGTATTGCAGATAATTTATTGAAATCCCTGCCCTATTCAACACCTAAGGAAGCCTCTATTTATCTGGCCATGCAGGCTGCACAGCATACTGTGGAAATGGCAAAACAGGATCATCATATAGTTGGATTTGACCTTGCAGGAGGAGAAGACGGCAATCCTGCAAAAACTTACGAGAAAGCTTTTTATCATGTTACAAACGGCTATGTGCCCATAACCATTCATGCAGGAGAGGCAGTAGGAGCAGAATCTATAGAAGAATCCGTAAATTATCTTCACTGCAAACGAATCGGCCATGGCACAAATCTTTATACCAATAAACTATTACTCACCTATTTTATGAATGAAAGAGTTCCCATGGAGATATGTCTTTCCAGTAATCTTCAGACCTGTGCGGAACTTACCAATTTTGAAGACCATCCCTTCAAGTATTATCTGGAACACAGACTCAGAACAGCCATATGCACCGATAACAGACTCGTTTCAAATACGACTGTTACAAAAGAACTTTATATTGCCGCCAAAGTGTTCAATCTTGACCTTGAACATATAAAACTCATCATTATGCATGGCTTTAATGCAGCCCTTTATAATTCCTATTACCCGGAATCTCAGAATGCCTACAACGGACTCAGGAGATTGAGAAACAGGGTCGAAAAGGAATTAAATTATCCCGAAGTTAAAACTATTGTGTCAGATCAATACAGTAAGAAATATAACGGGTAAAATCGTGATGCGTGATGCGTGGCAATATGCCGGAGAAATGCTTATGAATTCAGAAGAAGAGATTGTATGTAAAGAGTGCGGCAGAACAGGTTATAAGAAATTTGCCTTTTGCAGCGGCTGTGAAGACTATTTCTGCTACAAAGACGGATGCAACTGGATTTCAAAGAAGAAGGGACTTTTTATCTGTGAAAACTGCTCTCCGGAAGAAAGTCATGCAAAGTTTATTATAGATCCTCTGAGAAGAATTCTCAGAATAGAAAGACTGGAAGAGATTATTGCTATCGGAGATTATGAGGCCCGTGCCATAGAGATATTGAAATCCAGAGGTTATGTTGAAAAATACAGACTCGATAAAATAAAATACGGTAAAAACTGCGGTCTTTATTTTTTACGTGACTCAGATGCAAAAATAAGCAGAATAGGTGTCTGGAACGGTCTCCATGAAACTGACAGAGGCATAGGCCTTTACTCTCCTTTAGAAGACGTGATAAAAACGTACGGAGAGAATTTTACCGCAGAATCTTCCGGGAAATACATCACTTTTTACCATTATAAAGATATTAATCTGATTTTTAAACTGGTAGAAGCCGGTGAAACCAGGCAGGTTGTAACAGAGATTATTCTTATTTAATCGTGAAGGGTGAAGAGGAATAGGTTCTTCTTTGTGTTCCCCGGCGGTCATGGCGGTTTGTATGAGAATCGTGACACGTAACGCGTAACGCGTGACGGGAAGAATAAATTTTCATGCTTTGTTGTGACCGAACCGGTCATGACGGTTACACGAAAAAAGCTGCATGGTTTGACGTGAAAAAGGGCGGATTCCTTTTTATAATATCTGCAATTACAGGATTTTTTTTAAAATCTTTATCAATAAAATTTCTGACTTCTTTCCTGTTCCATCCGAAGGGATGGATGAAATCCGTATAAAGTGATAAATCTCCTTCATAAAATCCTTTTGTCTCTACAGACGCCGTGTCAGGCCCATAAACAGGCATGTTGAAGAGGGCTATATTTAAGAAATTTATATATTCACTGTGATGAAGAACGAATTCCATTGTTTTTTGTGCCTCGGTGAATGTTTCCTGGGGCGTACCGAAGAGAAGATATATATATGTGACAATTCCTGCTTTTTTAAGATTTTTTAAGATTTTAGAAATCAGGGTTAATTCTATGCCTTTCTGCATATTGTCCAGCACATGCTGGGACCCTGATTCGAGACCGAGTTTTAACATTACGGCCCCTGACTTTTTAAGTGCCGCAGTAAAATCTTCTTCTCCAAGATCAGAGGTAAATCTTGTGAAACAATACCAGGGTGCAGAGAGAGGATTTTCTGCCAGTTTTTTCATAAGAGAAGGTGCCGTGGCATTATCCAGTAAATGTATCATTACAGGGTCTGTTTCTTCTGTGAGGTATTTCAGGTCAGCCAGAACTTTTTCGTGGGTCACAGGCTTATAGTGATTTTTTTCCGCTCTTTCGGGACAGAAAGAACATTTGTTCCAGTAACAGCCGGTAGAAGTACTGTAAGGAAGGATATTACCCGGGGCAAGATATTTTCTATATGGAAAAAGTGAATAATCCGGGCGATAATTATCCTGTAGCGGAATCTTTCCTGTCATTTCAATCAGCTTATATTCACCCGGCCCGTCTATGAACCTGTCAATGAGTCCACCGAAAGGATTTTTCCATGCAGGATTTCTCATCCACGATGTGAGTAGACCTCCTCCGAGAACAATTTTTATATCAGGATAATGTTTCCTTAAAAAACCTGCCATGGCAAAGGTGCAGAGAGCCTGGCTCAGATAATTCAATGAAAAACCGGCGATTGAAGGTTTTTCTGCTTCTATAATGTCTCTTAACCCTGTATTGAAATATGAATAAAAAGGATTTTTTTCGAAAGTTTCTGCTGATTCTATCAGATCCTTACTTTTTACAGGAGACAGATTCCCGGGTCTGTAATCAGAAAGGCTCATTTGAATACCATCGGTTTTACTATTTATTTCAATCAATCTGTTTATATCCATGACGGCCCGTTTATAAGTGTCGAAATTATGATATTTGCCTTTTAAATAAGCCAGATTCTGTGAGAGATTTTTCCATGCTCTTTTAGTCCATGTGTCATAAAGGGCCGGTTTTTCTTTCAGAATACTGTAAATGCCTTCCAGATTTGCATCCAGAACGGTATGTTTTATGCCATGACCTTTCAGAAAGCCGGAAATTTTTGCAATTCCGGCAGGAGGTTCGCATGGTTTTGTTACGGGCGGATTTATAAGAAGCATGTTTCTGTTACTCCCGGATTTTTTTTATCATCTTATCACGATGTTTTTTTATTTTCAATAGATTCTTATAAAAGCAATTTAAATGAAATAGTTCCGGAGTAATTATCGTGAGTCGTGAATCGTGAATCGTGAGTGGAAGATTGTCTTTACTGTTCACAATTCACTTGAATTTTAATAAGTTATGAAATACACTATAAAATTATGTTTTGTATTAATTGATTTTT
>JAKPQU010000533.1 GCA_029555925.1 Bacillota bacterium | reverse complement strand
AAAAATGATTTTGATATTATCTTTACAGATTATAGAATACCTTCTTTTGACGGAATGTCTGCTCTCAGAATTGCTGCGGAAAAATGCCCGGAAATACCTGTTGTGTTTATAACGGATACATTCGGAGAAGAATTTGCAGTGGAAACACTTCATCATGGTGCAGCCGATTATGTTCTGAAAAATTCAATTAAAAGACTTGTACCTGCAGTTAAGAGGGCATTGAAAATAACAGAAGAAAGAAAAAAATTGAAAGAAGCGGAAGAAACTCTAAAAAAAGAAAGGGATCTTCTCAGGACAATCACTGATAATATAGGAGCAGGAGTTGCTATTATTTCTAAAGATTATAAAACATTATGGGCAAATGATTTTCTGAAAAAGAAATTCGGAGATGTAGAAAATAAATACTGTTTTATGAGCTATAATAAAAGAAGTGAAATATGTCCTCATTGCGGTGTAAGAGAGGTTTTTGAATATGGGAAAGAATTATCAATCCATGAACAGAAAGGCCTGGATATAAATGGCAGTTTAATATGGTCCCAGATTATAGCAACACCCTTTAAAAATAACAGAGGAGAGGTTGTTTCGGCACTTGAAATAGTGCTTCCAGTTACAGAGAAAAAAATAGCAGAAGAAGCACTGAGAAAAAGTGAAGAAAGATTCCGAAATATCATTGAAAATACCAGTAACTGGATATGGGAATATGATAAAGACGGATTTTTTACCTATTCAAATTCCAGGATTAGAAATATTCTGGGTTATGAGCCGGAAGAAATACTTGGGAAAAAATTCTTTGATTTTATGGCTGGAAACTGTGAAAAGACAGAAGTTCCCCTTTCATTCTACGGGGAAACTGTTATGCAACACAGGAATGGTTCTATAATTGAACTGGAGACAAAAACCATTCCATTTTATAGTGAAGACGGGACTCTGAAAGGCTATCATGGTATATCTATTGATATTACTGAGCGTAAAAGGACAGAAAGAGAAAGTAGAAAAATTAATGAAGAACTGGAAGACAGGGTCATAGACAGAACAATTCAGCTTGCAGTACTTAACAGGGAATTAAAGGATAACATAGAAGAAAGAAAAAAAATAGAAAAAGAACTGGTGATAGCAAGAAATGTAGCAGAAAGTGCAAGTGTAGCAAAAAGTGATTTTATTGCCAGTATGACTCATGAATTCAGGACACCCCTTAATTCTATACTTGGTTATGCCCAGCTGTTTCTTAATGACGCTTCTCTTGTAGAAGAGCACAGAAGAGGTATTAATATTATTTTAAAAAGTGGAAATCATTTACTGGGATTGATAAATGACGTAATGGATATGGCAAAAATCGAAGGACAGGATATAGAGCTTCATGAAAAACCATTTAATCTACCGGCCATGCTTGATTTTGTCAGAAGAGTAATAGAAGTAAATACGAAGAAAAAGGAACTGTTATTCTTCTGCGATTATTCTTCTCTATTACCTGAGATTGTTATTGGTGATGAAAAAAGATTAAGCCAGATACTGATGAATCTGCTGAGTAATGCCGTGAAATTTACCGAAAAAGGATATATAAGGCTAACAGTAGATAAAAATGAAGGGAAGATCGTTTTTTCTGTAGAGGATACTGGAGTCGGTATACCGGAAGATAAGTTAACAGATATATTTCAGCCTTTTAAACAGATTACACCAATGCTTAATAAGACCGACGGTACAGGTCTTGGTCTTTCTATAAGCAGGAAACTGGTAAGACTTATGGGAGGAGAACTTTATGTGGAGAGTTGTCTGGGGAAAAACAGTAGATTCTGGTTTTCCCTGGTTTTACCTGAAGTATATGCGGGAGAAACAGGTGAATTAAGTAATGGCAGTGCAATTTCAGGATATAAAGGAGCTAAAAGAAGAATTTTAGTTGTAGATGATAAAGACTGGAACAGGTATGTTATAGCAGAATTCCTTACAGATAAAGGTTTTGAAGTGGAAGAAGCAGACAGTGGACTTCAATGTATGAATAAACTGAAGAGGTTTAAGCCGGATCTGATTTTTATGGATATTATAATGCCTGATATGGACGGTTTTGAAACTACGAAACACATAAGAAATATATCTGAATATAAAGATATAAAGATTATAGCTTTATCTGCGACCACTCCTGAAGAATGGCATGATGATAGAGTGACGTTGTTTGATGCTTTTATAACCAAACCTTTTTTCAGTCAATCTCTTCTGGATGTAATAAAGGAATATCTTGAACTGGAATGGATTTACCTGGAAGAAGAACATAATTATATCCCGGATAATAAGGAGGTTATGCTGATCCCTCCTTTTGAAACAATGGAAACTCTTTATAATTATATAAGAGACGGCAATATTAAAAGCTTCAATACAGAGCTTACCAGGGTCAATAGCAGGGGCAATAAATATGAAGCTTTTTATGAAAATTTGAAAGACCTTTCCGATAATTTTGAAATTGAAAGACTGGTAAAGTTACTTGAAAAATATATAGAAAAGGAACGACCTTATGGAAACTGAAATTATGTCAAGATCTAAGATATTAATAGTAGATGATCAGCCGGCAAACCTGAGTATTCTTTTTGATTGTCTTGATAGTTTAAATGCCACTGTTTTACTTGCTCAGACAGGTAAGAGAGCTATTGAGCTTGCCAGGAGAGAAGAACCTGATATTATTATACTGGATATTGTAATGCCTGAAATGGACGGATATCAGGTATGTACTGTATTAAAGGAACAGGAAAAAATCAGAGATATCCCTGTTATATTTATGAGTGCTCTTTCTGATACTGAAAATATCCTTAAAGGTTTTGATGTGGGAGGTGTTGATTATATAACCAAACCCATTCATTATCAGGAAGCAGTTGCAAGAATTTCTACACATCTGAAACTCAGATATATGGAAGAAGAAAGAATAAAAATGAAAGAAAAACTTAAAGAAAAGGAAAAACTCGAAAGTCTTGCTCTTATGGCAGGAGGTATAGCTCATAATTATAATAATATTCTTACAGGTATTCTTGGATATGCAGAATTTGCACTTGTTGAACTGCCGGCTGATTCCCGGGTAAGGGAATCTATTCAGGAAGTTATAAAATCAGGCCGTCGTGCTGCAGAGATTACTAAAGAAATATTTCTGTATGCCGAAGGAGGCAATTTTGTAATGGGAGATACGGATCTGACTGTAATGATTAAACAGATAGAAGGTCTTCTCGGGTTATCTGTTCCCGAAACCTGTAAACTGATATATGAGCTGTCGTATGATATACCTTTTATTTATGGTAATTCTACTATTATAAGTCATATGTTAATAAATCTTATAGCAAATGCTTCTGATGCCATAGGGAATAGAAACGGTAATATTACTTTAAGGACAGGTGTCAGGGAATGTTCCGAAGAGTATCTTTCAACATGTCATGGCTGCAAGAATCTTTTCCCTGGCTCCTATGTATTTCTTCAGGTAGAAGATAGTGGCTGTGGTATAAAAGAAGAGATTAAACACAGAATATTTGAACCATTTTTTACTACCAGACGTGAAGGGAGAGGCCTCGGACTTGCCTCTGTTTATGGTATTATGAAGATTCATAAAGGAACTGTTATGGTACAGAGTAAAGAAGGGGAGGGAACTGCTATGACGTTGCTGTTCCCGGCGTTAAAGTGATGCGTGATACTATAATCGTGACGCGTAACGC
>JAKPQU010000515.1 GCA_029555925.1 Bacillota bacterium | reverse complement strand
AAAAATTATAACAGGTACCATTTTAAATTTCAATGAAAAAAGGAAATATAATATGAATGGATAATAATTATATTTTATAAGATAAAAATTAATACAAGGAGGAAAAAAAATGGGAAAATTTATTATGGTTTTTTTTATGGTAATTCTTTTAATTGCACCATGTTTTGCAGAAGAAGGAATAAAAATTGAAAAAATCCCCTATGGAGGATGGGAAAATTGCATTCGTATGACAAACGGTACGGTAGAACTTATTGCCACGACAGATGTGGGGCCAAGAATTATATTCTACGGATTTACCGGAAAAGAAAATGAATTTTTTGAAGTAAAGGACAACCTGGGAAAAACAAATGAAAAGGAATGGCTTCCTTTCGGCGGTCACAGACTCTGGATTGCTCCGGAAGAAAAACCTAAAACCTATTTTCCTGACAGCCTTCCCGTTAAATATGAAATCAAAGGAAATACTCTTTATTTAAAACAGCCTGTAGAACCTATAAATGGCATTGAAAAAGAAATGGAAATAACAATGGATAATTCGGGGAGTCATGTCCATATACTTCACAGACTGACAAATAAAAACAAAGAAACAACAGAACTTGCTCCATGGAGCATTACTCAAATGGAAACAGGCGGAACAGCCGTAATACCACAGGAAGAATTCATTCCCCATCCTGACAGTCCCGAAGGGAAAGCTATGAATGTAAGCACAACCAATTACCTGCCGGTAAGAACTCTTTCACTGTGGTCCTATACTGATATGAGTGACAGCAGATTTACCTTTACAAAGAATTATATAATTATAAAACAGGATGTATCTGCCACAAATCCCACGAAAATAGGTATGAGCAATAAAGAAGGATGGGCAGGTTATGTAAGAAACAATCATCTTTTCATAAAAATATGTCCCTTTAAAGAAGGTACATATCCTGATAAAGGCTCTTCTTTCGAATCCTTTACGAATCAGGATATGCTGGAACTTGAGACCATGTCTCCTCTGGTAAAACTGGGAAGCGGTGAGTTGACAGAACATACGGAAGACTGGTATTTATTTGACGAAGTAAAAATTGAACATAATGATACGGGTATAAATAAAGAAATACTTACAAAAGTAAAGACAATCAAAAAAGGAGAATAATTTAATGGAAACTGCTGCGAGTCAGGTAAAAGTAAAATCATCAAACGGAGAAGCTAACTATACTGTTCCTCTTGTTATTCTTACATCTCTTTTCTTTATGTGGGGTTTTATCACATGTCTGAATGATATTCTCATACCCCATTTAAAATCACTCTTTTCTCTGAATTATACACAGGCAATGCTTATACAGTTCTGTTTTTTCACTGCCTATTTTATTGTTTCTCTCCCGTCAGGCATGATTGTAGAAAAAATAGGCTACAGAAAAGGTATAGTTATAGGTCTTGTAACAATAGGTATAGGCTGTCTCACATTCCTGCCTGCTGCTCTTTATACGTCATACCCTGTATTTCTTGCAGGTTTCTTTATTCTTGCATCAGGCATAACACTTCTTCAGGTAGCAGCCAATCCTTATGTAACAATACTCGGGAAACCTGAGACCGCATCAAGCAGGCTAAATCTGACCCAGGCTTTTAATTCACTGGGAACCACAGTAGCTCCTATTTTCGGTTCTTATTTAATACTTTCTGCAGCAGTAAAAACGGCGGAAGAAATCAGTAAAATGAATGGAGAAGCACTTTCTGCCTATAAACTGTCCCAGGCAAGTTCTGTCATAGCCCCCTATGTGGGTATAGCAGTAACACTCTTTATTATGGCAGTAATATTTTCAGTAATAAAATTACCGGAAATTGAAGCACAGTCATCGGAAGATCAGACATCAGCAGATGGAGTAAAAAGAAGTGCCTGGACATACTCCCATCTGGTACTCGGTGCCATAGGTATTTTCGTCTATGTAGGAGGCGAAGTTTCTATAGGCAGTTTCCTTGTAAATTACCTGGGACAGCCTGATATTGCAGGACTTACTGAAAGTATAGCAGGGAAATATGTTTCTTTCTACTGGGGAGGAGCAATGGTGGGAAGGTTTATAGGTTCTGCAGTGCAGGCCTATATTAAACCCGGGAAAGTACTGGGTTTTAATGCCTTTATGGCTGCTGCTCTCGTTATTATTTCAATGTTAACCTTCGGGAAAACAGCCATGTGGACAATACTGCTGGTAGGATTATTTAATTCCATTATGTTTCCTACAATTTTTTCCCTTGCCATAAGCGGTCTGGGGAAAAGTACAGGCCAGGGTTCAGGTATACTCTGTATGGCTATTGTGGGAGGAGCCATTATACCTCTTATACAGGGAGCGATTGCAGATAAAATAGGTATTCATCATGCTTTCATACTTCCTGTTTTATGTTATGCCTATATAGCTTTTTACGGGTTTATAGGACATGTTCCGAAAAAGTCGTGAGTCGTAAGTCGTGAAAAGTGAATAGGAGTGAACGTATTCGCCAATTACCGGTAAAGACATGCATTACGCATTACGAAACACCCCTCACGTGTTACGCGTTACGCAGCACGAGAGTAAACAACGCATCACGCAATAACCGGAGGATAAAAATGAACAAAATTTTTGACATATCAGGTAAAGAACCATTGATTGCAGGCCATCCTCTTTCTTTCTGGACAGATAATTATAAATTACCACTCCATATAAGTTATGAACCTGTTATAAGGGAAAACCTGAAATCTTTTAAAAAGGTTTTTGACTCTTATTACCGTAAAGGCCTTGTATGTTATGCGGCGAAAGCATGTACAGCCGGTTCCATATTCAATATAGTAAGAGAAGAAGGATGCGGTACGGATGTAGCTTCATATAATGAGGCAAAATGTGCCATAGACTCGGGTATAGAACCTGAAAAAATAGTTTTAAATGGTAACTGCAAGGAAGACTTTCTTATTGAAGAAGCAATAAAAAGAAATATTCTTATTGCAGCTGACAGTATTGAAGAATTCAACGTTGTTTCAAACATAGCTGCAGCCCTTGGAAAAAAGGCAAAAACTCTCATAAGAATAAGCGGCTATGAACTGTCAGACGTAACGGCAGAAGGAGTTTTTACCGCAGGAATATGGACAAAATTCGGTGTTCCTCTGAACGAGATTCCCGGTTTTATAAAATCCCTTGACAGTCATCCTTCTGTCGAGTTTCTCGGATTCCATACCCATATAGGCTCTCAGATAACAGATGTGGAACCATACATGGAAGTTCTGGGCAAAATGATAGATATGGCTTATATATTAAAAGACACCGGAAGGACATGCAAAATCATAGACATTGGCGGAGGCTATCCTGTTTCCTATGTAAATAAAGAAGAATGGGAATATATTGTAGACAGGGTAAGAGAAGGTTATATAAAAGCACTGGAAGGAGACAGCAGAAAAATTTTTGCCTGGAATAATAATCCATGCGGTTTTCGAAAAAACCTGAAGGAATGGAGGGGTGAAAAATTCTACTCTTACTATCCGAAAGAAAAGATGTTAGAAGCCATTCTTACAGGTTCAATCTATGGGAAACATACGGCAGAAGCCCTGAAATCCATCGGAGAACCTCTTCTTATCATAGAACCGGGAAGAAGCATAGCAGATGACGGAGGTCTTACGCTGGCAAAGGTAAATACTGTCAGAAAAATAGCTGGTAATCATAATTTAATTACTGTAGAAATGGGGGTCACATCTCACTGTGAATCATTACTTGAAAATATCCTGAGACGGTGGGACATAATAACAGAGTACCATAAAAAAGATGAAATTCCATTCGAAACATTTGTCGGAGGGAACCTGTGTTTTTCCGGTGATATGATAGCCAGGTATAAAATAAAGCTTCAGAGGAAACCCAAGAGAGGAGACATTCTTCTCATCCATGATACAGGAGCATACTGCTCCGGCTTCATGGAAAGCAATGCAAACTCTTTTCCGAGACCTGACAGGGTCATGGTAAAAGAAGACGGATATATTGAATGTATAAGAAAAAGAGATACCTTTGAAGAAATTTTTCTGTGAAGAGTGAGCCGTGAGTAGTGAAGAGTAAAAAAACTGGCTTTTATTTACTTTTCACTTTTCACTACTAACTTTTCACTAACAGCCATGACCGATACGATCACAACAAAAATGAAAATTTGTTCCCCCCGTCACGCGTTACGCGTTACGCGTCACGATTCTCATATAAATTAATTAAGGAGTAAATTACATGAAATCTGAAAAAATAAACAGGATCTCTCCCAGTGTTACTATAGAGATAACAACAATAGCAAAGGAATTGAAAAGACAGGGTAAAGACGTTGTACTGCTTGCAGCAGGAGAGCCTGATTTCCCCAGCCCCGACCACGTAAAGGCAGGGGCAATAAAAGCTATAGAAAACAATTTCACAACCTATACGGAAACTGCAGGTATTCCTGAACTGAAAGAAGCCATATGCAAAAAACTCTTTAGAGATAATGGTTTAAGCTATAAACCGGAAGAAATTATGGTAAACTGCGGGTCAAAACATGCCATATATCTTGCATTACAGTGCCTTCTGAGTCACGGCGATAAAGTCCTTATGTCTCTTCCCTGCTGGAACAGCTATATTGAACAGGTAAAACTTGCAGAAGGAGAACCTTTACTGATTAATTCCAGAAAAGATATGTCTCTTGATATTGATAAGCTGAAAGATTCTGTTACAGATCAAGTAAAAGTACTGTTACTTAATTCTCCCTGTAACCCGACAGGTCATGTATTTACGGAGAAAGAATTGAGGGCAATAGGCGAGATAGCTTTAACTCATAAAGATCTTTTTATACTTTCAGATGAAGTTTACGAATATTTTGTCTATGAAGGGAAACATGTGAGTCTGACAAAAATATTTCCTGAATTAAAAAACAGGACTGTCATAGTAAACTCCGTATCAAAATCTTATTCCATGCCGGGATGGCGTATAGGTTATGCGGCAGGGCCCAAGGAATTAATATCTGCCATGACTGCCCTTCAGGGTCATATAACCTCAAACCCCAGTTCCATATCACAGATTGCGGCACTGAAAGCAATAGACGGCGATCAGTCCTGTGTAAAACATATGTTCCATGAATTTTCCAGGAGAAGAGATTTTGTAATTGATAAACTGAATAAACTCCCCATGATAACATGTTCTCCTCCCGGAGGCGCATTTTATGCATTTATAGATATCAGCAACACAGGTATGGACTCAAGAACATTTGCAAAAAGGCTCCTCGAAGAAGAGCTGGTAGCTCTGGTTCCAGGTATTGCCTTCGGTTATGATAATTTTGTCCGTCTCAGCTTTGCCTCTTCTTATAAAGAACTGGAAAAAGGTATGGAAAGAATTGAAAGATTTATAAATAATATCAATGATTAAAAAATTTATTACAGAGCAATAAAAAAAATCCCGACAGATTTCCCGGAAAATTTATTCTTGGCCCCTTATGGAACAGACGAAATGCTGTTATCAATGATGCTACTTTTGAACAGCGGTAAGCGAAATGCATTATTTCATTATCAGGTCATCTATATTCTTCAAAGAAGTTATAAATTTCCCTCTCACCTGTGTGGCATAATTATTATATTTATTCATATCCTGAAATAATTCCCATGTATCGTTCTGTACAGTAGATAAAATCTTAAGCAACCTCTGATAGCCGAGTGTTTCTATATCCTGATGGCCAAGTTCCATATCAATCATGGCCCTTCCTATAAAATGAGTCAGTACAAGAGAATAAGAAATCTGTTCGTCATGAGCCTCAGGAGTCATTTCAATTATTTTTAAATCTTTTCTTTCCAGAAAAGATTTTACACAGTTCAGTTTTTCTTCTGTTATCCTTACGGGACAGAGAACAATCTTCCTGTTTTTCAGTGTTGTTCTGGCGCTGTCAGGGCCGAATAAAGGGTGGGTTCCCAGTATATGAACGGAAGAAGGCAGATATTTCTTCATTAAATTACATGGTATTTCCTTTACTGAACAGACATCCATGACGACAGAGTCTTCTCTGACATAATCTTTAATATCTGCAAGTACATTTTCCAGTGAAGATATTGGCATAGAAAGGATAATTATATCTTTTTTACATACCTCTTCCAGAGAATTTTTAGTTAAACCGAATTTTTCTATATCAGTACGTCTATCAATTTTATCATATACACAAACATTCAATACGTCTCTTAAATATTTACCTGCTAACTGGCCGAAACGGCCGAAACCAATTATGCCTGCTGTTTTTTTATCCAATCACTACTCACCACTCACTATAATATTTTGTAATCTTCTGGATTCTTCCAGTATTATTTTATAAATATTTTTTATATACTCATCATCAGGTCTGTTGTAAATCTCCTCTTCCCTCTCAGGCTGATGGACAGGGAGATTTTCTTTGACTTTACACAGAGCTATTTCTTTTACAATATGTTCTCTTTCTTTCAAGAGTCTTATGATTTTTCCATCAATTTCGTCAATTTTGTTTCTGTAATCTCTCAAATGTTCCGGCATTCATCCATTCCTCTCTTTTGTAATTTTTGATGTTCAGTGGTGCCGGTGATAAATACGACACCGGATAATCTGTGATCCTGTCCCCTCCCGTCACGCATTACGCGTTACGCGTCACGTACATAAAAGCTGTTTTTTCAGTATATCTCTCATCAGCTTTTCTGACGGTTCTTTTCCGGTCCAGAGCTTATACTGTTCAATTCCCTGGTATAAAAGCATTTCGTATCCTTCTACTATTAAAGAATTGACTTCCCGGGCATCACGAAGCATTCTGGTTATCATAGGTCTGTAGACAATATCAAAGACAATTTTATCTTTCAGGAAATCTTTTTCTACTATGGTATCATTCACATGGGGATACATACCGACAGATGTAGTATTTATTATAATATTACAACCGGTATTATATATATGTTCAAAAGGGCAGAATTTACATTCCAGTTCTTCTGCAAGTTTCTCTGCTTTCGAATCTGTTCTGTTTGCAATAATAATTTCCGCTCCTTCTTCTTTCAGACCGTATCCTATAGCCCTTGCCGCTCCTCCTGCCCCCAGCAGAAGAACCTTTTTCCCTTTAATTTCAGTCTTAAGAGACAGGGCTTTCAGAGAGCCGGGACAGTCGGTATTATAGCCTTTCAGGATACCGTCTTTATTGACAACGGTATTTACAGCACCAATCTTTTTTGCAGTATCTTCCACAGAATCAAGATAGTTCATTATATCTATCTTATGAGGAATTGTTACTGCAGCACCGGCAAAATTAAATTTCCTGAAATTCTCCATAAACAGAGGAAGTTCTTTTTCTTCTGTTTTAAAAGGTACATAAATATAATTCAGATTATCTCTTTTAAAATTTCTGTTGTGCATGTATTTGGACAGGGAGTTTTCGGCATGACCGCCTATTACACCGAGCATTTTCGTATTTCTGTCAAGAACATGGAAATTATATGTTTCTATTAATTCTTCTGCCGTAATCTGCCCTTCTGCAGTTTCTTTACCGGAATCCGGAGATGCATAAGTAAAAGGAGAGCCATATACAGGCGAAAGAATACGCGAAATCTGTCCCTTAATACCCATAGAAAAAGAAACAAGATTTTCCTTGTTTTTTAATAATTCAAAATGAACGAAATTATCATTTATCGAATTTCCGTAAGTAACTATTTTCACGATATCAGGTTTCAAAGAATTCATCCTGCTGTAAAGCTCTTCTAATTCTCTTAAAGGGGGAGTATATTTAAAATTATGGGACGAACAGATTATTTTAGTATTTCCTTTAGCTGCTGTCAGATGAGAAATCAGGTCACAGCCGCAGGAAAATTCAATATCAATATAATCGATACCCAGTTCTATTGCTTTTATAAAAAGTCTCTGTCTTTCTTCGAGAGAACCTTTAAAGAAACCACCTTCATCTGCTTTCCTGACAGTAAGTATCAAAGGTTTTCTCCTGTGTTGAAGCAGATCCGAAAGATATCCTGCATTAAAATTTTCAATATAATCAGCACGTATTTCAATTAAATCGCATGTTTCCTGGTATTTTTTTACATGGGAAATCATTTCGTTGTCACTTATGGAAATACAGATTTTATTCTTCAATAGTAAATACATCTCCTGTTACACTGTACAATCTGCGAATCTGTGTAATTTTGTATTATTTGAATTATTTAGATAAATTGCC
>JAKPQU010000496.1 GCA_029555925.1 Bacillota bacterium | reverse complement strand
AGTAAATGGCTTGCATCAGGAGAGATTGGTATACCACCTGCAAAAGCTTTTTTAATGGATTTCTCCAGTTCTCCCCAGTAAGTATCATTTTTCAGTATATACCCTGCCGCTCCTGCTTCAAAACAATTAAAAAAATCCTCTTCTTCAAGATAGGCTGTTACTATAATAATCCTGGTAAGAGGTGAAAGGCTTAAAATTCTTTTTGTAGTTTCTATACCGTCCATATTAGGCATTTTCAGGTCCATTAAAATAACATCAGGCTTTTCCTGAAGAGAAACAACTTTCTCCACACCTTCTTTACCATCTCTCGCATATCCGATAAATTCTATTCCTTTAAAAAACTTTACCATATCATTAAAAGCATTTCGCATATCGATTTCATCATCTATAAGCATAACTTTTATAGGCTTTTCTCCCAGAACTGCATTCTGTTCAGACAGTTCTTTATCATCAATTATAAGCCTTGTAGTGTTGTATTTAACTTCGTCTGACTCTTCAAAGTTTTTCTTGTATGCTTCCAAAAGATGTTGTTTTAAATCCCTGGCATCACAGAATCTATCCTGTACTTCATACTCAAGACATTTCATTACAATATCTTCCGTTTCGGGAGATATATCAGGTATAATTTCACTGAGAGGTTCAAAATTAAAGGTTTCATCAGGAAGCTCACCTGTCAGAAGTTCATACATAGTAGCTCCGAGAGCATAAATATCACTTCTTACTTCAGGTGATGCTTCATATTGTTCCGGTGGTGCATAACCATCTGTTATAACAACTTCATCTAGAATTCCCGAGGATATAAAAGAAGCTGCTCCAAAATCTACGAGCATTATAAGCCCATCAACATCTCTTACTATTATATTTGCAGATTTAATATCTCCATGAATAATAGGAGGTTCCTGGCTGTGTAAATATTCAAGAACACGGCACATCTGTATGGCCCATTCCAGAACCTGTTTTTCCGGGATAACTTTCTCTTCAGATTCTTCTAAAATAACTTCAAGGTCTTTACCTTCTATATAATCCATTACAAGATAACATACATCTTTTTCAGTAAAATAATCTGTTACGCATGGAAGACCGGGATGACGTAAACTGGCAAGCATTTCAGCTTCTTTTTTAAAAGGTTTTAATATAGATTCCCGTTCTTTCTCAGGTAAATCAGAAAGTCCCTTTTTACAGATTCCTTTTATAGCACACAATTTATTCAAACTCAGGTCATAGGCAAGAGTAATAGATCCCATTCCACCTTCACCTAACAGTGAAATTACTTTATATCTACCCTTTATAACCTTTTTTTCATCTTTTTTCTCTGAAATTTTCAGAAAACAGCCGCAATTCTTACAAAATTGAGAATTACCCGGGTTTTCTTTATAACATTCCGGACAGATCATTTATATCACCCTGATTATATTTTACTCTGTAGCAGAACATTGTTCTGCCACTAACAGGCATGACCGGAGCGGTCACAACCAGATATGAGAATTACCAAACAGTGAAGAATAAGACGTCATCATTTTCATATAAAATTCATTAAACAGAAATAACACATCTAAATCCTTTAGAATGGTCACTATTATCAGGGATAAGGCGATATCTGTTAGTAACCCTCAGATAATTAGGATAATTTGTCCATGAGCCTCCCCTGAGAATTTTTTCAATTCCGATGTCAGGACCGGCAGGATTTTTCGAAGGAGAATCCATATAACTTCCATACCAGTCATTACACCATTCCCACACATTGCCGGACATATCCATTACTCCGTAAAAACTTGCACCATCAGGATATTTATCCACAGGCGTGGTAGTATTGATATTACTGAAACGACTGTTACATTTATTTATATCCCATTCATTACCCCATGGCCAGCATCTGCCATCTGTTCCTCTTGCTGCCTTCTCCCATTCTGCTTCCGTTGGAAGCCTCTTCCCGGCCCAATCTGCATAAGCTCTGGCATCTTCCCATGTTATATTAACTACAGGATGATTATCTTTATCAGAACTGTAATATTTATAAAAATCCCCCTGAGGTTTATAGTCAGTATCTTTAATAAATTTTATATATTGTGCATAGGTAACCGGTTTTTTATCTATATAATAATCATCTAAATATACTGTATGTTCAGGCATTTCAACTTCAAACCAGCTTAATTTCGCCCCTTTGTAATATTCTCTGGCTTCCTGCAGGGCATAATATATTTCTTTTTCAGAACTGCCCATAGTAAACTCTCCTGCCGGTATGAGTATCATATCAGACTGATCGACAGGATAAACAAACAAATCAGGTTTCTTTGCTATCTCAATTTTTATCCTGTCTTTCTCTGCTTCCAGCTTCTTTTTAGCTTCATTCAATTTTTTCTTATTTTCTTCATCGAGTATCTTTCTCTCTTCAAGACGTTTTTTAGTCTTCTCCTCAATTAATCTTCTGTCTTCTTCTGTTACTGCTATTTCCTCTTCTTCTATTACGGGAGCAGTTTTTTTCTCTTCTTCCCGAAGTTTCTTCTTCTCTTCGATTTTCTTTATCTCTTCATCCAGTTTTCGTCGTTCTTCTTCCCTCTTCTTCTCTTCATCTTCTTCCAATTTCCCTGCTTCTTCTTCCAGTTTCTTCTTCTCTTCGATTTTCTTTATCTCTTCATCCAGTCTTCGTCGTTCTTCTTCCCTCTTCTTCTCTTCATCTTCCTCCAATTTCCCTGCTTCTTCTTCCAGTTTCTTCTTCTCTTCGATTTTCTTTATCTCTTCATCCAGTCTTTGTCGTTCTTCTTCCCTCTTCTTCTCTTCATCTTCCTCCAATTTCCCTGCTTCTTCTTCCAGTTTCTTTCTTTCTTCAATCTCTTTTATCTCTTCATCCAGTCTTCGTCGTTCTTCTTCCCTCTTCTTCTCTTCATCTTCCTCCAAGGTTCGCGCTTTTTCTTCCAGTTTCTTTCTTTCTTCAATCTCTTTTATCTCTTCATCCAGTCTTCGTCGTTCTTCTTCCCTCTGTTTCTGCTCTTTTTCTAATAACTTCCTTTCCTCTTCTCTCTTCTCTTCTTCCTGTCTCTTTCTTTCTTCAATCTCCTTTATCTCTTCATCCAGTCTTCGTCGTTCTTCTTCTCTTCTCTTATGCTCTTCATAGAGTTCTAACTTACCTTCTTCCCTTTTCTCTTCTTCCTCTGTTATTTCCCTCTCTTCCAGTTTCTTTATTTCCTCATCAATTATTCTTCTTTCTTCTACCCTTTTCTTCTGTTCTTCATCGAGTATTCTTCTCTGTTCCTCTCTCTTCTTCTGCTCTTCTTCTAATCTTTTTCTCTCTTCTATCCTTCTTATTTCTTCATCGAGTTTTCTTCGTTCTTCCTCTCTTTTCTTCTGCTCCTCCTGGAGTCTTCTGTGTTCTTCCTCTCTTTTCTTCTGCTCCTCCTGAAGTCTTCTTCGTTCCCTGTCCAGTTCTTTCTCTTTTTCCAGTTTCTTCTTCTCTTCCTGAAGTTTTCTATATTCTTCCTCAAAAATTTTCTTTTCTTCCTGTATTTTTTTGTATTCTTCCTGGAGTTTCTTATTCTTCTCTAATAATTCCTGGTACTCCTTAGAGGATATTTTATGTTCTTCCTCTATTTTTACTTCTCTTTCGGATATCTTTTTTTCTGCCTCCTGCTTTTTTCGTTCTTCTGCTAATTTTTTGCCTTCTTCCAGGAGTTTCTTTTTTATTTCTTCAAGAGTGTTCCGATCTTCTTCAAACTTCTTCTTATCATCTTCAAATAACTTTCTTTCCCTCTCAATCTCCAGTCTCTGCCTGAGAACAAGTTCTTTTTCTTTCTTTTCTTCTTCTGCAAGTTTTTTCTCTTCTTCAACATTCAGTATATCTTTTGCTTTTTGAGCTATATTGATCTGAGCGGATATAACCTTTATTATTATTACAATAATTGCCAGCAGAACAATTAAAACTATATAACCTGAAGAACTGTCACTGCTGTATCCGGACTGAGCAAAAACCGGATTTACAGTCATAAGAATTACTATAAAAACAAAGAACTTATATAAATCGTAGAAATTCATTAAAAAAATTCACCCTGCAACAATATTACTCATAGAGTAATATTCCTGCAAGGAGGAGCGAAATCGCTCTCCTCCTCTCTATAAAATCTTATTCAAGCTCTTTTATATAATTTTTAGCTTCTTCTATATGTTCACCTGCCGGAGCTAACATTATATATTTTTTAAAATGTATTAATGATTTTACTATTTTTCCCTGTTCTTTATAAATCAGTCCGATGTTAAAATGTGTTTTACTATCGGATGGATCTATATTCAGGACTTTCAAATAACTCTCAAGGGATAATTTCATTTGTCCGGCTGTATAATAAGCCTGGCCTAATTTACCAAGAAGATTTATATCATCCGGTTTTTCCTTTAATTCTTTTTTTAATTCCTTTATTAATTCTTCCTCATTCCCTCCTTTCCTGTCTCTTTCCTTCTTTTCTTCCCTGTATGTTTCATATGTTTCCTTTTTCTCTTCCAGCGAGGCACCTTCTATCTGAGAAATATATTCCCCTGCCTCTCTTTTCAAATTAATATCTTCAGTCAGATTTACACAGAGTCTTAAATATTTAAGAGCATTAAAAATATTACCTTTATCCCTGTAAATCATAGCGAGTTCCATATGTATTCTGTCATCTTTTTTGTATATCTTCAGATATTCTTTATAATGAAAAATAGCTTTATCAAAATCAGAGGATTCCCTGTATAATCTGCCTAGACTCATATGTATTTCCGTTTTATCGGGATTATCGTGAAGCATATCTTCATATGTCTTTATTTCTTTATCTATATCTTTCAATTCCGCCTTATCGACTGTTTCCACCACTTCAGAAGATAGTTCCTCAATCTGACTGATATAATGCTTTGCTTCTGAAAGCAATTCCGAATTATTTGCTTTTCTAGCACATATTTTAAGATGCTCTAAAGCCTCATCGTATTGTTTTTGCTCCTTGTAAATTAAAGCCATGTCAAGATAAATCTGTGCATTATTCGGTTCAATAGAAGAAACTTTTTTACAATAATCCAATGCTTTAAGCAGGTTCCCTTCTTCTTTATATAACCTGGCAACCGCAATATTACTCTGCAGGTCATCAGGGTTTTCATTTAAAACTTTGAGTAAATCACGAATCTGCTTATTTTCTTTCACAACCATTTCAGCTTCTTTTAATGTCAGTTCCCTTGTTTCACGGCTGATTTTTACCGGTTTTATTTCCTTTGTTTTTCTGGCAACGGTTTTTTCTGCCTGTTCTGCAGGAGGTACAACTTCTTCCCGTAATGCCTCCTGTTTTTCTTCAAGTTCTTCAATCTCTTTTATATAATCTCTGGCTTTCTTTTTCAAAGACTCATCGCCTGCCATTTTAGCACATAATTTCAAATGACGAAGAGCCTTCAGGATATTATTCTTATCTCTGTATAAGAGTCCTAAATTAAAGTTGGCTTCACTGTAATTTTTATCATATATCAGAGCTTTTTCGTAATACTTCTGAGCCTCAGTCAGATCCTTTTTTTCATAATAAACAAGACCGAGTTTATTATAAATTACCGGGTCTTCTGGATTTTTTTCTATTAATTCCTTATAGTATTCTTCAGGTGATTTATCCTTTTTCTCCGGTTCCTCTTCTTTTTTATATATTTCGGGAGTTATTTCTTCTATCTTATGTTTATCTTCTATTATTTCCACAGGAGCAATAATTTTTTCCTTTTTTTCATGAACGCCAGATTTATCTATCCTGCTTTTTATTTCATCTATATGCTTTCTGGCTTTTACCTTCATATCATCATCAGCTAATCTTAACGTAACTTCAAAATGAGCAAGAGCATCATTCAGTCTATTATCATCGTTCAATGAAAACCCCAGTTCTTTATATAAAAGAGCTATATTAAAATGAAATTCGCCACAGTCCGGGGCAAAATCAATGGCTTTTCTATAATTGGTTTCTGCCATAAAAACATTACCATAATCATTATAAGCAAGAGCAAGTTGATTATAAAGCAGGGGATCATCAGGGGAAGATTTCAGCATTTCCTGATAATAAAGTATTCTTTCTTGAGGTGAGTCAGGACATACATTACCAGGTTTTTGTTCTATTTCACGAATCTCTTCTGCAGGCATCTCAGGTTCTACCTGTTCAGGAGTAAATTCTTGTCCCTCTGACTCATCTGATTTTACGTCAATTTTACGTAAACCATCTTTTATTTCATCTATGTTTTTTCTTGCTTCAGCTATCATATCATCATCATTGAATAATTTCAAAGCATGTTCAAAATGGACAAGGGAATCATTGATCTTTTTATCATCCTTCAATGAAAATCCAAGTTCTTTATATAAAATGGCTAGATTAAAATGAGCTTCCGCATAATTAGGGGCCAGTTCCAGAGATTTCCTGTAATTATTTTCAGCCAGAAAGACATTCCCGTAATCATTATAGGCAAGGCCAAGTTCATTGTAAATTACAGGATCTTCAGGTGAACCTTTCAGTATATTCTTATAATAATTCACTCTTTCCTGAGGTGATTCTGTTCTGATAGCTTCTCCTGATTTTATATCCTCCGATATTTCTGTTTCCTCCTGTATTTCCTCTTCTGTTTCCTCCTGTATTTCCTCTTCTATTTCATCTTCTCTTTCTATTTTTTCTCCTGTACTCTCTTCATAAGGCTCTATAATTACTTTACCGGATTCTTTTTTCATAGTTTCTAGTTTGTTCCATTCTTCGGTAAGATTATCTATATACCTTCTTGCCTCTGCTGAAATGGTACTGTCGGAAGCAAGTTCAATGCATTTATTAAAATGTAAAAGAGCTTCATTAATCTTGTCATCATTTTTAAATTCAGAATCTACTTCAATTTGGGTTAAAATAACTCTTGCTATATTAAAATGAGCTTCTACATATGTAGGATTTATCTCCAGAGCCTTATTAAATTCATCAATTGACGCCTCATATTTATATTCTTTAAAATATTCCTGTCCTTTATCATTATGGCTCTTTGCCTCATGAAATCTCACTGTTACTTCAGGTAACAGTTCATTGGTGCTATATTTTTCCTCTCTAGGAACAGCACTTTTCATAGCTTCCAGCTTCTGTATGGCCTTATCAATTGTCATCCTCATACCGAAACTCAGAAGTCCTTCCTTCTGACGGGCCTGTCTGAGAGGTTCAATAGCTCTTTCATCTCCAATTTCTCCGAGTGCCAGAGAAGCATATTTCCTAATTCTATAATCTTCATCTTTAAGAGCTGCTACAATATATGGAAAAGCTTTACTGTATTTCGGGGTTCCTAAAGCAGTGAAAGAAGCAATTCTAACGTTTAAATCCTTATCTTTTAACATTTTTATAAGATGTTCCACAGAGGACGGATGCTGAAGCTTACCGAGAATAGTAACAGCCTCCTTACGAATAGTGGAATTATCATCATTTAACATATCGGTGAGAGGTAAAATTATTCTTTCGTCATTAACATTACTCAATTTTGCGATGGCTTCCAGTCTGGCTTTCGGGCTAGTAGCATTAAGCTGAATAATGGCAAGATCAACCTCACTCAAAGACTGGGAAGAAATAGAGGGGATTTTTTCTCCTATAATAGCCAGAAGGCTTTTCTTCATTTCTTCTGCGGAAGAAAATCTATTTCCAGGCTTAATATCAAGGGTTTTCTTTATTATATGCTCTATATCATCAGAAAGTTCGGGTACCCTCTTTTTTACAGGTTCATATGTGAAAGGTATGGGCATAATACCGGTAAGAAGATGGGACATAGTAGAGCCCAGGGAATAAATATCACTTGCCGGTTCTGCCAGGCCTCTGAATTGTTCGGGAGAAATATAACCCATAGTTCCTATGGCGGTTTTCGGGTTTGTATCATCCTGTAAAGCCTTTGCTATACCAAAATCTATTAATATTACTTTCTCATCAGTCTTTCTGAGCATAATATTGGAAGGTTTCAAATCACGGTATAATATAACAGGATTTCTGGTATGAAGGTAAGAGAGGACATCACATATCTCAATAGACCATTTAATTACTTCTTTTTCAGGAAGTCCCGGATTGCCTCGCTCTTTAAGTACTGCAAGAAGATCCTTGCCTTCAATAAAATCCATTGTAAGGTAATATCTATCACCTATAGTAAAGTAATCATATACCCTGGGCAAACTTATATGATGAAGATTGGCAAGGGTCTTGGCTTCACTCTGAAATTTATCTATAGCATAGAGTCTTTCTTTCTCTGTGCTGTGAGGAAAGCTCAGAAGTTCTTTAATAGCACAGGTCTTCCCGAGATTTCTGTCTTCTGCACAGTAAACTGCACCCATACCGCCTGATTTAACAAGTCTGATAATTTTATACCTGTTAACAAGCAGGGTACCTTCTTGTACAATATTGGAATAGTGCCTTTCGCTTTTTTCAATAATACACCCGCATTCTGCGCAGAACTTTGCACTGTCACTGTTATAGGCATTACATTTAGGACATACTGCAGGCATACAAACTCCCCTCCTAAACAGATGAGAGGTAAGCAGTATTACAATATACTTTAAACTATTAGCTTATAACTACTCACCTCTCAGTAATTTTCTAATAACTCAAAATATCCATAAGGGGCTTTTTAGCTTTATTAATAGCCAGTCTCAACATACCTAAATTTGCATCTTTTGTTGCAAGGAGTAATAAAACTGCTTCTGATGTAACAAGTTGAATTATGGCTATTCCACTCTTATACTGAGATATAAACTGTTCCAGTTCTCCTATACCTGCTTCTGTACCAAGAGCTTCTGAAGAGCCCAGTCCACTGGATGCTATGGCACCTAAGGTTTCTGTGTCGGCGTCAATAGTACCTACAGACGAAATTATAAGACCATCTCTTCCGGAGATCATTACAGCTTTAACTCCATCGGTCTCAAGAATACCCTTGAGTATTTCCTTTGGACTTTTCACCAATGAACACATCCTTTCATAAAAATATTTTATATAATATGACTAATCATCAAATTTCGGGAGAGGTCGAACCTTTAAAACACATTTTTCTCCCATTGTTTCAACCTTCATTTGAAATTTATCCTGAACAACCTCTACAAGGATTCCCTGAATATAGGCATGAAAAAGGCTGCAGAGATCTCCTCCCACCTTTTCCCCCTGACCTGTAAGAATGGAATAAATAGGGCAGTGGTCAAAAGTAAGGGTAGCAGAATTATCTGCCATAACATAATCAAACTTGAAACTATCTTTCCACTTTCCCTGAAGATCCTTCAATATATCTTCAAAGCCAATCTTTTCATCTTCAAACATACGGGGTAAATGACTGGCAGCAATTCTTCCTGCAGTAGTTCCTACTGCTCCGAGAGAACCGCCTGCTACCTTGCGTAATGTTTTGGATATTGATAATAAGCGAACTCCAAGATCCCTGGACGCTTTTTCGTAATCACTATCGTTAACCTGTACCTCGTCAATATTTCTCACAAGAGTACTCATAATCTGCGGTTTACCCTTTGACAGGCAAAACCTCTTTTCACCTCCTAATTCTAAATCAGGTTACATGTTCATACCTTGGCCAGAGTCTTTTATATACAGGCCCGGGTCAATCAATTTAATTAATATGCTCATTCCTCACTGTCACAATATGTTTTATTAACTAAATAAGCTTACTCGTTATTTCTATGCCATGACTGTCACAATAAAAATTTTTGCTGTGAGGAACACCTTCAAGTTCAATACAGGTAGAAGGACATATATAATAACATGACAGGCATCCGATACAATTAGACTCTTTTTTAACACAGGCGATTTTTTTTGCATCATTAAAAGAGAAAACTTCGACAGGGCAGACATCAATACAGAGCTGACAGGAGCGACAGGCCTTATCATCAAGAGAAATTTTTATCTTCTGTTCAAAACCTTTTAGCATATCATCTCTCCACCTTTCTTACAAGTTTTCCACCCTGATAAATATTAACTGACAGTGGCATCTGGCCGGGAAGTGCATGAGTTGAACAGGAAAGACATGGATCATACAACCTGATAGCTACTTCCAGAGCATTTAAGACTTTTTTGTCACTCTTTTCTATATAATGTATAGCTGCCTGTTTTATAGTACTATTAATAGCAAAATAATTAAGCTGTGTTGCTACCATGAAATTGGCATATTTAACCCTGCCCTGTTTGTCAGCTTCAAATTCATGAATAAGAGTACCTCTTGGAGCTTCAACCTGCCCAACACCATATGATGGTAAACCTTTTATAGGATCACGAACATTTTTACTGGTTATCTCAGGATTTTCTAATATTTCTATAGATCTTTCACATCCTGCAAGTATTTCTATAAGGCGGGCATAATGATGAAGAATAGATTTATGAGAGGGTCTGCCGTAATTTTGCCTGAATATTTCAAGTTCTTTCTGAGCAAGAGGTGTTGCCATGGAATCACACACATTTATTCTAGAAAGAGAATTACCTCTCGTAAGTTTTAATTCTCCGTTATGCTCGAACATACATCCTTTAATATAACTGTCATGGACAGCTTTTTCTTTTAAATATTTTTTCCAGTCTTTTACAGGAAAATCAGTAACAATATTACCCTTCGGGTCCATTACCCTTATATCTCCATAGGTAATATCATGTTTACCCTTATTAACAGTTCCTACATTATAACATTCAAGATCAAATATGGTCATTAAATCTTTCGGATCTTTTCCCTGCATTACAGTTTTTCCGAATTCCAGAGCCCACTTTGCAAGTTCAAGAGCTTCTTTTGCATATTCGAGAAGCTGTTTTCTCTTATCTTCCTCAAGAACATAGCATACGCCTCCGGGCACAACTGCAATACCATGAGTAAATCTGCCTGTGAGAATTTCATTCATTTTCGACCCGAGAGTCCTCAGACGAAGTGCTTTTTTAGCTGCATCAGGAGCAGCTTTAATAACACCGAAAAGATTTCTGTCCTCAGGAGGACTGTCTATTCCAAGAATCAAATCAGGACCGCCAAGAGCGAAGAAATGGAGAGCATGAGAAAAAATATTCTGAGAGAGGTTCATCAGCTCTCTGAGCAATACTGCAGCAGGAGGAGGGGTCAGGCCATAGGCCATATCAAGTGCCTTACCTGATGCAACCAGATGAGAAGTAGGACAAACGCCGCAGATTCTTGCAGTCATCTGAGGCATTTTACTCATTTCCATCCCTATAAGGTTTTTCTCAAAACCACGTAATTCTATGACATGCATAATGGCATCCTTAACCTTACCGTTATCATCCAGTTCCACACTTATTGTAGCATGCCCTTCTATTCTTGTAACAACAGGCACTTTCATAATCTCTGTCATACTCCAGCAACCTCCTTCTCAGCTTCCCTCATCCATTTTTTAATGAGAAACGTAGGCTTATTCCTTAATACAGGTGCGGCCATATAATATGAATAATAGGTACGGGCAAAATTTTCTATCTCTTTAATTATCGTTGCTTCTTTTATCTTTGTAAGCCTTGCCATTCTTTCAGCAACTTCTGTCCTTATATCTCTGTAAGGGTTCATTATTATTCTCGGAGTAGGGCCGGTACAACCTATACAGACCATTCCCTGGTTAGGACATGGTGCAAGACATCTGTCAAGAGATACGGAACCCAGGCATATATATCCCTGTGAAAGTAAACATACATCTGGCTCAGGTATACCTTCAATATTTCTCTTTAATTCAGTTACATCGGTTTTATCCATTCTTCTGTTACATTTTCCGCAGACAGAACGTAGATTTGTTTTCGGGAACTTGCCCTGCACTAAAGAACTGAGACCTTCGAATATAAAATAAGGATGGGGAGGACATCCGGGGAGATAATAATCAACTGTTATAACCTCATCTATTGGGAGCGCTTCATTCTCAAACTTCGGGATCTTCGGAGAATCAGGAACTATTTTAGTAACTGTGCTGGGATTATTTAAATAAACTTTATCAAATATTTCCTGTGGCTTAAAAACTGTATTGGCACCACAGATACCTCCCCAGCAGGCACATGTTCCCCAGGCTATAATTGTCTTACATTTTTCTCTCATAACTTTTACAACATGACGGTCATGCTCTGTCCTTATACATCCTTCAATCAAGCCTATATCAGCCTGAGGATGTTCTTTAAAATCAGCAAGTATGGGACAGTAAACTATATCTATTACATCTATTACATCCAGCAGTTTCTCATGTAAATCTACAAGAGACACATGACAACCTGCACAGGTAGAAACCTGTTCTGTAGCAACTTTAATCTTCATTAGCTTCCTCCTTTCTCTTTATGAACGGTAAGCTTCTTGTAGCACCCATTTTCGCCGGCATGAAGGATCTCCAGATCGACTTTTCTTCCACCGAGTATCTTTTCCAGAGCGCCTGCAAAAAATCCATGAGACATCTGACAGAGAGCACCCTCCTGTTTATCGGCATAAACATAAAGAGTATTTCTTACAATGCAATCCTGAAACCACATATGTCCGACCCATTTATCACCTTCGTCTTTAAAATAAGAAGTAGCTTCATCTTCTTTCCACATGCCAAATCGCCAGTCAAGACCTATATCATATAAAGCCTTTTGAAGTAAATCGATAGATTTTTCAAGGTCATCAGTCGTCTCGGAAAAATTTTTCACTGCCTCCATACCTATAGTTTTACCGGACTGAAAACCTACTACACTGGCACTTCTCTGAAGTATCTTTTCTGCTCCCTGTCCGAGAGCACCAAGAAACATCATAATATCCTGTAATTTTTTTCTTTCTTTTACTAGATCAGTCAATATTATGTCTCTCCTTTCATGAAAAATAAACCGGATTTTCTAAAAAAGAGGAACTATCACCTCCTCAATATCAGGATAATATAAATTATTTAGATAAACTGCCTCTACTTAATTTTCATAGGAAATTTTATCTTATGCCATTAGAAATGAAAATTCCTATACCTTTAAATTATTTAGATAAACTGCCTCTACTTAATTTTCATCTAATTTAAATTTTTCTCTTAAGTCTTTTTCTCCAGCTCTCAAGTAGATCAATTAAAAAATTCAATATCCTCTCAAAGAAACTATAAGATTGTTCCTTTTCATTCTGCTCTTCTATAACAGGCTCTTTAATTTCCGTAATACTCTGGCCCGGTCTGTCAATTTCTATTTCAGCCTTTTCCGGAATCTCTTCAGGTTCAATTCTGATTGCTTCCAGAGCACTTCTCATAGCCGGAATATTCTCATATCTTCTATTTGGACTCAGTTCCATAGCTTTAAGTATTATATTTTCAAATTCGGGAGAGATCTTTGGATTAAATTTCCTGCATAAAGAAAGTGGTAAATCATTAATAGTTCTATCGATTGCATCTATGGGGTGGGTTTTGGTGATTAGAAAATAAAGTGTGGCACCGAGAGAATATATATCTGTTCTTTCATCTGTCTGTGTTGTATATTGCTCCATAGGAGAATAATACATCTTTGCAGTTTTAGCAACAGCCAGGGTTTTGGCCTGAGGGTCAAATATCTTGGATATACCAAAATCAATAAGTTTCAGTTTTTTTGACGGAGTCAGTATAACATTATCCGGACAAAGACCTCTAAAAATTATAGGACTCGGCTTTCTTGTATGAAGATAATTAAAAATATCACATATTTCCAGAGCCCATCTAATTACCTGTTGCTCACCGAAAAAGTTCTCTGATTTTTTAACCACCTCACTCAATTTTTCTCCGTAAATATATTCCATTACTAAATATTTTCTATCGTTACAGGAAAAATAATCCTCAAACTTCGGCAAATTGTCATGAGTCAGTTTTAATAATAAATCTGCTTCAAATTGAAATTGCTCTACAGCCTGTTTTCTCTCTGCCAGATTTAAAAAACCCTCTACAAGCAATTCTTTTATGGCAACATCTTTCTTTTGTTCAAGGTCCTTCCCCTTATACATTCTGCTTACATGGCTCGTAGCAATAAGAGACTCTATTACAAATCTGTCTTTTAAAACAGTCTGAGCCTTAAGAATGTCCTGTTTTTCACCTGTATCTGCCATATAAATACCCTGTTCCTTCATTAATATTATAACAATCCAGACCTGTATCTATACATTCTGAATATAATCCCACTATATTTTGATTAAAACTTAATGTAAAAGGAATTATTTCGTCTCAGGATAAACTTGCACTATATTTCTTCAACGTTTTAATTCAATGTCCATAATATATTTTCCTCCTAAAAGTTAAATTTTAAAAAAAATCATAAAACTAATCATACATTTTTACAGAAGTCGGTATAAGGTCCTATTCTTTTCACTTTTCACTCCTTCTTAATTATGCATTTATTTATCTATGCAAAGGAGTATAATCCCCTTTAACTTATTTTTCCCCTGTGATATAATTATAAGTAATTTCATAGTTACTCTGGTGAACATAAATAATACATAGCTGAGCCCGTGTCGTGTAACGCGTGACGGGAAGCAAACCTTTTTGTATGTTTATGCTCAGGTCAGTAGATTTGCTTCTCCTGACACATTACAATTCTAATATAATCTATGTAAGAGGAGGTACTATTCGGTATGCGCAGTAATTTCATTCTTCCAAAGGATAAACCTATTCCACCTGTAGAAAAGCTCGGATTTGGCCAGTATTATACGCCTTATATGTATGTTCGCAGATACAGGCAGAACAAATGGGAAGATTCCATCATAACAGATTACGAACTTTTAGCTGTAGACCCTGCTTCTCAGATGATACACTACGGTCAATTAATTTTTGAAGGACTGAAGGCCTATTATAATAAAGATCAGGAAAAAGTATATCTATTCAGACCTGAAGAAAATGCAAAGAGATACATAAAATCTGCGATAAGACTCTGTATACCACAGCTTCCAGTAGCAGATTTCATAGATTCCGTAAAGGCAGCAGTAAAATTTTCAGGTCCTTATATACCGGCTTATTCTAAAAAGAATCCCACCCCTGCATCTCTTTATATAAGACCATTTTTAATGGGAACTACGCCGAAACTGGGAGTAAAACCGGCACAGGATTACGGACATGTTGTTATAACCAGTCCGTCAGGCCCATATTTTGCCGGTGGATTAAATCCGATAAAATTAAAAGTAGAAGAAGTATATACAAGGGCTGCACCTGGAGGTACAGGCGAAGCAAAATGTGCCGGGAACTATGCAGCTTCACTGATGGCAGCGGAAATAGCCCATAGTGAAGGCTATGATCAGGTCTTATGGCTCGATGTAACACGAACATATATACAAGAAGTAGGAGCAATGAATGTTTTTCTGGTAAAGGATGATGTACTTATCACACCGGATCTGAGCGGCACAATACTTCCCGGTATAACGAGAGATTCCGTTATGAAACTTGCTTCTTCTCATTTCGGTATGAAAGTAGAAGAAAGACCTGTTTCTATCGAGGAAATAATAAAAGGCATAAAAGAAAAGAAAGTAACGGAAATATTCGGTTCAGGTACAGCTGCAGTCATTACGCCTGTAGGAGCTCTCGGATACAAAGGAGAAACTTTTACAGTAGGTAACGGAGAAATAGGAACTGTGGCCCGGAGGATGTATGATACCCTTATAGGTATACAATACAACGAAATTCAGGTAGATTGTGCAAAAGACTGGGTTATCGAAATAAAGGATATATCGTTGAAATAAATTACGAGACAGGGGCGAACAATGAGTTGCCCCTGTCATAATTTTAGCTCATGGTGACGGGTGAAAAGTGATGGGTGATGAGGTTTTATTAAGGGACTGTAATAAATCTGGCAAATTATAGTTATTGTTCTCGCGTAACACATCATGCGTTACGTCGATAAAATATAAATGACAGGTCATAATAACTGAATGAACATATTAGATATTGAAAAAGACGAAAGAGGGAAAGTATTAATTTTTTCATTAATGCTTGGTATTCGCACCTTCGGTTATACCCTTGGATGGTCTGCCGTACAGACAATTCTATTAAAAAGACTCGGTATAGACAGTCTCCCCTATTCATTTATTTTCTTTGCCATTATAGGAATGATAGGTACTTTATTTTATCTTTTTTTTGCAGATGTAATTTCCAGACAGAAACTTCTAAAACTATTCTGCAGTGCCACAGGTATAATAATCATAATTTCAGGTCTCTTCATACCATCGGAAGGAAGCAGTAAAGGACTTCTCCTGTCCTGTTTTCTCATACTTGCAGGGAACGGCATAGGCTACTCAACAACAGGTATACAGATATGGACCATTATTAATGACACATTTACACCTGCGCAGGGAACAAGAATTTACCCGATTATCGCCACAGCTCCGCTCATTGGTAGTATTGCAGGAGGCACAGTAATTCCTGTTCTGGTTGACAGACTTGGCATGAAGAGTCTCATTATTATCTGGGGTATAACAGTAATTGTAGTATTGCCGTTACTGGAAATATTGCAGAAATATTACGGTGATGAAATAATATCTAAAACTGCATATATGGATAAAATATCCAGAAACTTTTTACTGAATTTAAAAGAAGGTTTTTTATTTTCACTTACATCTCCCCTGGTGAAGGTTCTCGGATTAATATACATATTATTCTGGACAGTAGCTTCTCTTAAAGAGTTTCAATATGGAAAAATTATGAGTATCACCTTTCCCACAGAAGTAGAATTAAGCAAATATTATGCATATTTTAATATATATCTTCATATAACTGTTCTCATATTTCAGCTTCTCTTTACAGGAAAAATCATAAAAACAACCGGTGTTTCCCGTGGTTTCTCCATTCTGCCCGTAACAATTTTATCAGGCCTTATACTGGTATTAATATCTTTTTCTTTCTACAGCGGAGTCATTATGAGATTCGCCTGGGATCTCGTAGCCATGACAGTTCAGGGCAGTATATTTCAGCTATCCTTCAACGGCATTGCCGCACCATATCGTGGACGCATAAGGGGATTTCTGGAAGGTTTCATCAATCCTTTAGGAGGTATTTTAGGGGGAGTAATTATTATTATTATCAATAAATACCTCTACAATACATCTTCTATGTCTCCAATATCTGACAGAGCGATTATTACGATTATAGCCATAGTGTTTTCCCTGGCCTGGATACTGGTTACATTGATAACAAAAACATATTACAGAAAAGCTATTATAGAGAATCTTAATAGCAGTGACAGAAGAACCTGTATGGATTCAATCGAAATGCTTGTAGAACTGGAAAAATCTGTGGCAATGGAAAAAAGCATGCAATTCCTGAAGGTAGAAGATGAAGAAGTGAAAAGAGTTCTGGAAAAAACCATGAAAATATTGACCTGTGACGGGAGAAAAGGATCTTTTACTTAGTACCGTAACAGGTAAAAGGGTATCCGTAAAAAGCTTCTGACTGGCAGGCTCTGGAGAAGAAAAATTCGTTTTTTCTATAGTATTAGAAATTAAGTCGTCGTTACGCGTAACGCGTTACGCGTGACGGGTTTAATCCCTGCGCATCACGCATTACACTTTACGCATTACGAAGTCATTATTTATGGATAGTTATGAAACTAACTATAAATAAGGGCTAATTTATTGTCTGTAAAACAAATTAAATAAGGCAAATTATTTTTCTTCTCCAGAGCCTGTCAGACAGAAGCTGATAAATGGTTACTAATTTACCTGGAGCGTTAATTAGACACTACAAAAGGCGGAGCCCATAAGAGCCCCCCGCCTTTTATATATCTACTCTACAATCATCTCAACAGGCTTTGTTACAGTCACATTCTCCGGCTTATAATATTCATAGACCTGAGACCTGGGAGCCTGCACTTTTACAGGATATTTTGCCCTGAGCTGATAACTTACATCTATAGATTGCTTTCCCTTTATCTCATCAATATAAATAATTACCTGTCTCCCTGTAAGACTGTATTTCTGTATTACCTTATTCGTAACAAGTTTCTCAAGACCATCACTTTCCACTGTAAATCCGGGAGGTATGCCCAGATCTATAATGGTCATCTTTATGTCGCCTCAGTATTATTGGCTATCTGTGCTTTACATGTGACAAGGTCATTCTGCACAAGTTTTGTCCTGTCATATGAAACTTTTATAGACATAGTATCAGAATGTTTTTCTTCATTTATCATGTTCCATGGCAGATAATATTTTGTCACAATCTGATAGAGGCAGTTACATTTACCTTCAAATTTTATGTCCACATTGTTCTTACCCGATACAGTTCCCAGGTCAAACTGCTGATAAACATCAAAATTTTTGGAAGTAATATTGAAATCTTTAAATTTCTTTCCGTTTATCAGGATAGACCCTGCTACATTTACCTCTTCTGTGGCTTTTTCCGCTGCAAGTAAAAGAGTTCTCAGGGTAAGTATTGTAGGCTGAGTGGAATGCCATGTTCCATAAGCATCCTTATTCTGTATAAGAAATGTAATACATTTATTGACCACATCGGGATAAAGCTCGGATTTCAACATTGCATAAGCTGCGAGAGCAGTAGTTTCGACAGTAGAACTTATACCACCTGAAAAAGTAATAGTTTCAAGGGAAGATTCCCAGTAGACGGAAGATTTATCTTCTTTCTTCATATCTATAAGTGTCTGAAAAACATTCTTCAATATCGGGTCAGATTTATCATATGATGAAAGAGCATTTGCTATAATAGCCATCATATAAGGATCTTTTGCCCCGGTATAATGTTCTTTTATATAGGAAACAGCTTTTCCTGTAACTTCTTTATTTTCATAGCCTGTATCCAGGAGGGCCCATGTTATATAAGCAGTAACAAGGAGATTTGAATTCTGAAGCCTTGACCAGCTTTCTGCATGGAGATAACTTTCATCAGGTTTCCAGCTACCGTCCTGTAACTGCTGTGATGCGAGCCAGTCCTGAGTTCTCTTTATAAGAGAAGGGTCTACGGAATGAACGTTTGCCATATCTTTAAATTCCATTATACCAAAAGCAGTAAGCAATTTATTTGCCGGCGCATCACCAAACCAGGAGAAACCTCCTCCACTGACTTCAAAGGTAAGGAGTCTCTGATAGCCGTTATTAATATAAGTTTCTGCTTTCATTTGAAGTTCAGGCGTTATTTTATTCACCCTTTTCAGATAATCCAGAACAAGAACATTCGGGTACGTTGTTGAACTGGTCTGTTCAAAACATCCGCCTGGCATGCGAAGAATTTTATCCAGCCCTTCCACTACCTGAGAGAAAAGGCCCGGATATAAAGTAACAAGTATTTTACCTGCACCCCTGATAGCATTATCCGGTATTTCAACTGTTTTAGAGAGAGATTCCGAGAGTCTGTCACTCTGTGTCTCTACAAACAATTTTCCGTTCGGCTCTATTTGAATTGTTCTCTTTATGGCATCACTCATCTTTGAACCTTTTGAATAAACAGTAAGAGGATGAGTTCCCACATCTTTTGCTTTAATTCTGAAATAAACAACACTTACCTGATCTTTTTCTAGAGAAATATTTTTCACCGGGTCATCAAGAAGTGTAAACCAGCTATCTTTAAGGAGTTCCAGCTTTACTGTCTGTTTTTCAGGCAAATAATTATAGACTGCCACAGGTATGGAAATTTCGTCATCCTGTGTGAGAAATACAGGAAGGTCGATATCTACAAAGAAATCCTGAAAAACCTTTATACCGGACTGTTTGTTTCCCATCTCTCCTTTAAGAGAAGATGCAAAAGAAGTAAGTCTCCATGTAGTAATGGAATCTGCCATTTTTACATTGATCCTTCCCACACCTTTTTCATCAGTAATTACTTCCGGGTTTGTGTAAAGAGTTTCGGGAAAATATTCCCTTACCCTTGCAGGCGCTTGCGGAGCACTTGCACCTCCCGGAGCATCTGAAGGTAATGCTGCCATAGGACAGGGTACAGGATGGCCTCCTGCAAAAGCCTCTGCTTTAATCATGGCTTCCTCATCTTCATTTACAAACCATCTTGCATTGCTCCAGAAGGGATCATTATAAGATATGTAACGTTCAAGTATCTGATATATATTTTGATAGCTTATATCATCGTCTGTTCCTTTCTTACCGTCAGGACCGAAGGATATAAGCTCTACATAACCTGTGCCTCCGCCGCCTGATATATATATACAATTACCCCATGGATCAAGTGTTTCTTCCTCTTTTAAATATCTATCTTTTAAAAGATATTTGCCTTTAGTCATCTCGGATACACTGGAAGGATAGCGGTTATTCGCTCCGTAAAACAGATTTATACCGTTATATAGGGCCGTAAAATTTGTATAAAGATTTTTCAGATCCTCTACAAAGGAATCTTTATTTACAGTAAACACCTCGCCTGAAGGTGCATTCTTTAAAATAATCTTTGACAGGTTCTGGGTATCACCTTTTCCTTCTTCAAAACCTCTTACAAGATCTGAAAATTCTATGCCATGTATTTCATATTTCGGTTCAAGCAGTTCAGCTTCCAGAAGAAAATAAAGTTTTTCAAACCCCGGTTTTCTCTCTGCCAGAGCGAAGAAGCTTTCATCCACTATATCCACTCCCAGAACAGACTGAACCGGTTTCCCAGACTTATCAGCCACCTTGAATTTTATTTCTCCATCTTCTCCGGGAAGATAGACACCTTTATTCATAGATACACTTATATCCAGATCATTTGCAGAACTTACGACAATCTTTCTCGTATCTCTTATAATCTGCCCGTCAGGAGTAATTCTGTAGGCGTGGAGAGTAAGACTTCCGGCACAGTCCGGCGTGAGTGTCCATTCAAGATTTCCCTTGCCTGACTTAATATCAATGGCTTTAGTCAGAATAGTCTGATTATCTCTTATTATATCCACATAAGCAGTACCTTCACCGGTTACGGAGAAAACATTTAATTTAATGGCTTCACCTGCTCTGTACAGGGCTCTGTCTGTTCTTAAAAGGATCTTTTCTCCGCCGGCAATTTGAAAAACTCCCTTTGAAGAAGCTCTGTTTCCAAGGTCATCATAACATTTTATCTCATAGGAAGTATTTTCATGTTCAGGTTTTACATAAACTTCGGCAAATCCTGTATCATCGGTTTTTATTTTTTCCGTTTTACCGTTAAGAGTAACATCCAGAGTCGTTCTGGCAGGGCTCCCGTCAGGATAATTTGTAAGAATATAAACAGTATTTTCAATAGATGGAATAAAGGAATTACTTTCAGGTACTACGGTTATTTGAACAGGGTCTTTTACAACAGGGAGAGATTTATAAATTATTTCCTGATGTTTTGCCCTGTCTGTTACGGTAATTTTCATATCCAGTAAGGCTTTCCCTCCTTCAAGGGGGAGCCCTGTAAAATAATCAGGCACTTTATATTCAAATGTATAAAATCCTTCTTTATCTGTTTTACCGCTTATTTCAGAAAGTTTATTTTCCTGTACGTCAAAAGTGGAAAAGTTTATGTTTACATCACCATCAGAGACAGGTTTCCCGAAGAAATAACGGGCTTCTACAGTTCCTTTAACAGTCTGTCCCGGCTGATAATAGTCCTTATCAGACTTGACACTGTTATTAAATTTCGGCAGTACATAACGTTTTACGGTAACATTTTTCTCTGTTTCTTCCTGTTCTGCTATGGCTTTAATATGATATTCACCCATATTGACTTCATCTGCAAGATTAAATTTAGCCGACGCCACCCCAAAGGCCGACAGTTTTCCTTCATATTTAAAAACCTTGTTACCTTTTGCATCTGCTATTTCAAACAGTACAGGCATATTTGACACAGGTGCCATATCTGGTCTCTTCAGGGCAAGAAGTCTTAAATTTATAGTCTGCCCGGGCTGATAAAGAGGTTTATCCGTAGTGAGCAGTAATTGATAACTTTTGTTTATATTGACATCAAAAGCTATTTCTTTTTTTTCCATGTCCCGTGAAGCAATTACAGAAAGTTTTGCTTTACCGGCAACAGTGGAAGGTATTTTGAATGATGAATTAACACTTCCCGAAAAATCAGTAATGCCGGAGAAAAGTTCCTTTTGTTCCTTATCAGAAATAAAATTAATAGAAATTTTTACTCCTTCCAGCGTTTTCTGGCCATGTTCATCAAGGGCAATAATTCTCAGTCCTCCACTGCCTCCCGAAAGAAAATCTTTCTGTCCCAGAATTTTAAGTCTTATACGCTGGCCTGTGGCTTCGCCAGGATAATAGAGTAAAGCCATAATTAAAATAACTGGTAAAAGTAAAAGACATTTTTTCATAAAGAAACTCCTTTCAAGAAATAAAAATGAGAGAAAAGACGTGAGCTGTGGGGGAAAAGTGGTTATTTATTTCCCTGCTCACGTCTCGTTCACCAACGTGATATAAAATATTAGACGGATAATGGCATAAATTTTTCTTACTACAGGTTCAGGCATAGATTTTCTATATTATGGCGTATTTCATAACTCGACAGAATTTAATAAGAATCTCTCGTGACGCGTGATGCCAGGAAAATAAACGTAATTTGCAGGATTTATTTTCTTACGGTATGTGACTATATTTTACAGAGGACCTGATAAAATTGGAACATGTTTGGAACTTTTTTGACACATACAATATGCATTATATTTATTAATAGAAACATGGAAATCAAAAGAAAGTACATTAAAATATTACATAGAAATACTTAATCAGTATAATTCAACACAAATTTCACCATATAAAAATACTGATACAAAGCATTGATTTCCCAGCTTTTTCCAGAGTTGACAGAAACCATATAAAATTTTATAATAAAAAGAAAGGTTATTCTGACAGATATTTGAGGAAAGAGAATTTTTGTAACATCAGCAATAATCTCAAATATCCAAAGAATAGTTTATTAATAATTAATTTTTGAAAGGAGAGATATAAAATGTCAACAGTAGGCAGCGTGAGTTCAGGTGGTGGAAGTCCTGCTCCAAGCGCTCCAGGCGGAGGGTCCAGGGATGCAGGAGGAACTAAAGGAACCAGTGATGCAGGAGGAACTAAAGGAACCAGTGATGCAGGAGGAACTAAAGGAACCAGTGATAGTGGAGGAACTAAAGGAACCAGTGATAGTGGAGCACCTAAAACTGATACAACAGACAAAAGCTCTTTAACTCCAGATGGACAGGCAGAGGCTAATAATCCGGAGAACTATTTAAATCCCGATGGAAGTTATGATGTTGCAAAGGCAATGACAGACTTCAATACTCAGAAGATTAATGAAGCTGCTGCCAATTTTATTGCCAATATGGGAAAATCAGAAGATATACATTGTGCATTTATGGACTCCGGTCAATCTCCATTCGGCGGCGGAGGAGGTATGTCGGGCGGAACAGGTGAAGCAGGTGGAGCAGCTGGTAATCAAGCATCTGGCCTCAATCCTCAAAATTACTTAAAAGAAGATGGAAGTTATGATGTTGCAAAGGCAATGAAAGATTTCAATACCCAGAAGATTAATGAAGCTGCTTCTAATTTCATATCAAATATGGGTAAATCAGAAGATATACATTGTGCATTTATGGACTCCGGTCAATCTCCATTCGGTGGTGCATTCTCTGATGGCGGTGGCGGCGGAGGAGGCAATACTATGGGAAACGGTAATATGTTTGAAGGCTTCGGAGAGGTCAATTTAAATCCGCAGAATTATTTAACAGAAAATGGAGATTATGATGTTGCACAGGCAATGAAAGATTTCAATACTCAACAGATTAATAACTTTGGAGCTAATTTTATTCAAAATATGGGTAAAACAGAAGATATCAGTTGTATTTTCGGTAAAAACGGCATGTCTCCATTCGGCTAGAAATCCTGTTTAAAATAAATCTTCTAAAACACAAATGCTTACGGGTTTCAGGTAAAAAAAACCTGAAACCCGATTTTTTCCGGTGAATAAAAGATTGATATGTTAAAGGTTCTTCAGATATTCTATAGCTTTTTCCAGCTGTAAATCTTTTCCTTCACAGTATCTTATATCAAAAGGTACAGTAATATCAGGTGCCACTCCTTTCCCTTCCAGGTTTTCTCCGTCAATCCTTGCGGCACCACATGCCAGATATAAAAGAGAACCATCGGAAACAGGTAATATCTTACCTGCAAGAACAGCACCTGCAGTATTCTCTCCTATAAGTGTACCAATTTTATATTTCTTAAATCCGTAAGCCAGAATTTCTTTACCGCTTCTTACCCTTTCATTAACAAGCATGACTACAGGTTTTTTCCACTGAGAATGACCGCCTCTGACAATGCCATCTCTGTCAATCATCTGAATTTCAGGGATTTTCTCATTGAAGACATTTAGATAATCAGGATTTGCCCCTCCCCAGCCGTCACGAAGATCCAGTATAAGACTATGTGCATCTTTTAAAATACCATTACTTATAGAAGAAATCAATTCATCATAATATGCTTCTCCTGCAAAATTCCATATATGAATATAACCTGTATTATCTATAATCTGAACAGATTCTTTCTCTGCCCTGAGGAACTCTTCAGAGGGGTTTATCATTTCAGGTATAATCTTCACCTGAAAAGGTTCGTCGTTTTCTCTTCTTCTTATAAAAAATGTTACCCCGTCAGGTTTGTTTATAAGAGATGCCACTCCCATGTAAGGCTCACCGTCAACAGATACTATTTCATCACCCGTCATGAGTCCCGCTTTTTCAGAGACAGAACCGGCCATTACAGAGACAATAAAAATTTTACTGTCTGTTTCTTTTGTAAATAAACCTGCCGAAGGATATAATATATCTTTATCATTGAAGAGTTTTTTTATTTCAGGGAGAGAAGAAAAAATGGATGCAAGCTGATAATATTCAGGATCGTCTTTTGTATAATAATTTGTATGTGAAGTCTTAAATTGTTTCAGCATATTATTTATGACTTTAGAAAATTCCCTGTCTGTTCTTATTTCTCCGGCATTGGTTCTAAAAATTTCTTTTATTTTAATGAAATCAGTGTCTATAAAAGTAGGATCATAAAAATTCTCCTCTACAAGACCGCATACTTCATTGAATAAATCAAGATACTTTGGACTATCTTCAATAGATGACACAGTATAATCAGGGTCTAACATTTTTGCCGCTTTCTCAAGAACCGCTTCATTGAAATCTATTTCACATATGCCTTCAAAAGGGCATGCGCCTTTATCATTTATATTGCTTATCTTGTATTTATGTCCTACTGAAAAAGCCACAAGCCCACCTTCGGGGAAGAATTTATATATGGAATCAACTAAAATCCGGGCCAGTTCATCCTGTCTTGTTTTAGCCCATTCCACCCCCGTAGAATTACAGATAAGAAATGGTTCAGGTAATATGGCGGGCATCTTTAAATATTTCAGATTTCCATAGCCTCTGTCACCCTGTACCAGAACTTTAATGCCGTCTTTTTTCCATTTATTCAGTTGAAACTGTTCTGAAACCCTGTTGACATAATATTCGGCCCATGTCTTTGTGAAATCAGACGAACCTGTTGTTATTAAAACCATGGTATAATTCGTATTGGGATCTCCACCTGTAGAATTAAAATGCTGTTCCACATAACATATGGCACCATCTTCATTGGCTTTCTCTTCCCTGTCTCTGTAATCACCTCTGTAGAATTTTACCTTATAAACAGGTTTTTTGTGAGGAGAAATCTCTTCTCCAAATATGTTTAAAGACAGTGAAACAAATATTACAGTAATCATAGAGAATAAAAAGATTCTTCTGTTCATAATTTATTATCTCCTTATAATCGTGACAGGTAGTGGAGCAAATCTATTTATTATGCACGATTTAAAATAGCAATGGCATCCATTTCCACAATAGCTCCTTTAGGAAGTCCTGATACCGCAACACATACTCTGGCAGGTTTTGATGCAGAAAAATATCTTTCATATACGTCATTCATTTCCTTAAAATTATTCATATCCGTAAGATACACTGTTATTTTAACAACATTGCTCGGTGATGAACCGGATTTTTCGAGTAGAGCTATTAAATTTTTCAATACCTGTTCCGTAGCTTCACCTGTTCCTTTATTAACCATCTCCCCTGTCACAGGGTTAAGAGGAATCTGGCCTGAACAAAATACAAAATCTCCTGCCACAACTGCCTGTGAATAAGGCCCTATTGCAGCAGGTGCCTTATCTGTTGAGACATGTCTGAACTCCATAACATTCACTTCCTTCAGATTTATTTAACGATATGACTCTGTTTTCTGTCATATACTGAGCTGAAAAGCAAACCTCTTTCTTTTCACTCTTTACTGTTTTAATAAGGTAAGCATAAATAATACAGATATGCTTTCGTAACGCGTAACGGGTTTAATCCCTGCGCATTACGCTTTACGCATTACGAGGTCATTATTTATGGATAGTTATGAAACTAACTATAATCCTCTATTTTATATGTTCAATTAAAATCTTAATGCCTATGACAAATAGTATTATACCTCCCATGACACTTACCCTTTTACCGAACAGTAAGCCTGCACCTTTACCGATAATCATGCCGAGTAAAGTCATCATTGATGCAACAATTCCAATAATAACAGCAGGAAACCATATAGAGACACGAAGAAGTGCAAGGCTGAAACCCACTGCAAGGGCATCTATGCTTGTAGCAACAGAAAGAATAACAAGTGTTACTCCTTTTGTAGGATCATTGTTATTTTCTTCCTCTTCTTTCTGAAACGCTTCATGGATCATCTTGCCACCTATAAAAGCAAGGAGCAGAAAAGCAATCCAGTGATCATAGTTCTGAATGAATTTCTGTACACTCAATCCTGCCAGCCAGCCTATGACAGGCATAAGAAATTGAAATAATCCGAAATGAAAACTCAGACGAAAAAATTGCCGAAAAGTTACTTTTTTCAGTATAATACCTGTACTTATAGCCACTGCAAAAGCATCCATAGCAAGAGCAAGGGCGAGAAAAAATATAGAAATTAAATCCAAAATAATATCCCCAGTTTATGTGATAAACCATCATCACGCATCACGCATTACGATTTAACTGTATATTCTATTCCTTTCCGGTAAATCCTTTTTCTTACAATCTGTTCACTCACAGGAACCTATATACGTAAGAGATTTTTTTTGATATAATATCATTATATTTATATGAAAATGATGAAGTCTTATGCTTTACTCTTTGTTAATTTTCATATTTGGTTGTAACCAAGCAGGTCATGTCTGTTAAAAAAGAAAGGAAATAACCGCTGAAATCCGGGGCAATCATGAAAAATCAGGAAAAGAAATTATTTGACCAGATAAATTTAATACTCAATCAGGAACAATCAAAAAAAGTAACCTGTTACATAAAAGAATCCATTAAAGAAAACCTTTTCCCTGAAAAGAACAGCAGTTCTTTTTTTATTTACAATGAAAAACTGATAAATCATATTGCAGGTGACCATATTTTATCCTTTTATCCGGAAAAAAGAGAACTGAAATTGAGTCTCCCGGACTTCTGGGTATTGAATTTCATCGGAGGACAGGAAAAAAACTTTATAAATCTGACTTCGCCGAAAGGAAGAAAAATAAATGTTCACGCTTCACAGGCAAAAGATTTATTTATAAAATTCAACTGTACCTTCAGTTCAATAGCATTTGCTGCCGCTAAAACCGGCAACTCTCTTATGTTATTTGATATAAGAAACTTTAAGATAGAAAGAAATATATTCACTGCTTTTTCTTCTACTGATTTTAACCTGTACATCAATAAAGATATATATAAAAACAGTAATGAAAGAAAAGACGGGAAGCAAAATAGAAATATTGTGACAAAATTCATGGAACAGGCCATTGATTTACTCCCCATTCCGGTACTTTCTATAGAAGTAGGCAAACATCTTTTACCTTTTGTAGATCCGGCCTCAGGAGCAGAACTCCTGGAACGCATGAATGCAGTAAGAAAATTTATAGCTCTCGAAATGGGTATAATTATTCCGCCTGTAAACTTTAGAGATAATCTCCTCTTGGGACATAACAATTATGTGATAAAAGTTAAAGGCATAGAAGTCGGGAGAGGAGAAGTAATTCCTGACAGGCTTCTTGCAATAGGCCCCGAACATATCTTAAAGACTCTTGAAGGTACAAGATGCGCTGATCCTGTTTACTCTATGCCTGCAATATGGATTAAAGAAGATCAGAGAATTAAGGCTGAACCTGCATGTATGGTTTTTGACGCAGTAAATGTTATAGCAACACAGTTTACAGAGGTTGCAAGGAGTCATGCCGCAGAACTTATAGGTCTCGATGAGGTCTCATCACTTCTGGAGAATCTAAAAAAGACCCATCCTGTTCTTGTAAGAGAAATATATCCTGAAAGACTTACCCTCGGAGAAATTCATACAATACTTAAAAATCTGTTGAAAGAAAAGGTATCCATAAGAAATTTAGCTGAAATACTGGAAAGCCTCAACAATAATATAAGGGATACGAAAAATTCCGACCTTCTCACAGAATATGTCCGGGAGAGCCTCTGTGATACTATAACGAGAGAATATGTAGTTGAGAAAAATATTCTAACTGTTATGGCACTTGATAAAAAAATAGAAGATATGATATTAAGAGGAGGTCATATTTCAGACTGTAATATATCCATAAACATGGTGCCTGCAATGAAGCAAAAAATACTGGAGGCTCTTCATGAAGGCTCAGTTTTCATGAGGCAGAAAGGTTTTTATCCTGTAATAGTCTGTTCTCCCTCTGTAAGACCTTATTTAAGAAAACTTATTGAAAGGGTGATGCCGGAACTGGCAATTCTTTCCATTACCAATATAAGCAGAGGAATAAACATAACATATCTTGATGTTATAAGCCTCTCTCATTTGCCGGTCTTAAGACTGGCAAGAAAAATAAGACACATATATAACTATATAATAAAATCTATTACAGGGAAAAAAAATAGCAGAAAAAACTATAGAGAAGGAAAAAGAGAAAACAAAATAACCGGTGAAGACATAGCTCACCTATCTCTCAGACCTGATATCACAGAAGAAGATTCTGGCGTATTAAAAAAACATGATAATTATGAGCCGTCCTCAATAGAGAAAGAACTCAATATAACTGAAGGCAGCCATTCAACAATGGAACAACAGGTTGAAACATTAATATCCTGGCTTGAAGTAGAAGTAAGCAGCAAAATAAAAAAAATAATCCATGCAACAGGAGTATCTTCCTATGAAGCCTTTATGGCTTTAAATGAAACAAAAGGCGATGTGGAAGAATCCATAAACATTATAAAAGCTTCCAGAGGCGGAGAAGATGAAAACAGAGGCGAATATAAATATAATGACTATCACCATTTACTCTTCGAGCCGGAAATATGGCAGAAGATTGATTATATAATGGAAGAAACCCTGTGTAATCTCTCGGAAGCATTCAAAACATTGATAGAATTTCAGGAAGACGAAGAAGTGGCGGCCAAAGTAATAAAAGAGAGAAGACAGCAGCTATAATAATCGTGACGCTAAAAAAAGAGAGACCTTCTATGAAATTTGCAGGCCTTCTAAATCTAATATTCTTTTTTTGTGCTCTTTCAATATATTCATAAACATTTCTACAATAAAATTTCAACAGATTAAAATTTTACTTTTTCTTCTTTTTCTTATCTTTTTTCTTCTTTTCATGGGAAGAAGCTTTCCGTATCTCTTCTTCTTTTACGAGTTTATCAAATAAAGATTTAATTTCTGCATCATGAGGATTTTTGGAGAGATATTCTTTATACGCTTTAAAGGCATCACTCTTCTGGCCTCTTTCCGTCATAATATGGCCGTAGTTCCATACAACATCTGCATCACAGGGAGAAAATTTTATTGCTTCTTTTATATGCTTCAGAGCGTTTACTCTATCATTCCTTTTCCAGTATAATGTAGCCATATGGCTGTGAGTTTTCCCGGACGAATGTTCTATATCAAGTATGGTGGAAAAACATTTCATTGCTTCATCCGTATTCCCGTCCGTAAAAAACATCTCCCCTCTTTTCATAAGGGTCTTTATTTTTTCATGTCTCAAAACAGGTTTATTCCTGAGTTTATTAATCCTTTCAATAAGGATATTGCCTATTTTATCCCATGTATAATGTGATTTTACAAATTCCAGAGCTCTGGCTGCTTTTTCCATGGCAGAAGGATAATTCTCATAAAGGTCTCTCATATTCTTTATAAGAGAATCCATGGAAGGCTCCAGAACCATCCCCTCACCTCCGGCAAGTTCCATATCCGGGAAGGTTATTTTTATCCATTCTGCAGATACGTGAAAGGTAAATTCTTCTTTACAGAAATCATCCGTAGCACCGCCCTTTGTAACAATTACAGGTTTACCGCATGCCATGGCTTCCAGTACAGGGAAGGCAAAACCTTCTCCCCGGTAGGGGTGCAGCAAACAATCACATGCAGTATAAAGGCCGGCCATTTCTTTTTCAGAGAGGAAATCTTTAATATATATAATCTCAGGCATTGACGGATTGTCCTGTATCTTCTTTAATTGTTCCCCTATGCCCATACCTTTATAAAAACTATCATGCCCTATGTCTTTAATAATTAAAGAAACATCATCTAAAGCAGTGAAGGTTTTTATATAGGCATTAACGAGGACATCAGCCCCCTTTCTCCATATCGTTCCTCCTACGAATAGAAATTTGAATTTTTTATCTGTCTTCACAGGAAAAGGTTTAACTGAAGGATTAAAGATTTCAGGGTTAAAACCGTTTGGTATGACAAAAACCTTTTCTGGCTGAATGCCGCTTTCTATATAGGTTTTTCTCACAAAATTACTTGGTATCCATATTTCGTCGATAAGATCTCTCATAGGTTCAACCCATTCTTTTCTGAGTCTTCCGTATTCCCAGGGCTGAATAATAACCCAGTGCCCTCCTCCAGGAGGAGCGGTGAATTTCGGAGGCCACTGGTGCCTTACATGAATATCTGCAGGACGGGAAATGGTTGTAGTGAGCCTTTCGGAAATCTTACGGAAACGTGTATCAACATCTGCTTTGAATTGATGGTTTTCATAGGGTATTATTGTAACGTCAAGCCCTCTGTCTATAAGCTGAAGACATAGTTCTCTGTTTATAAGGGCAAGGGAATGATAGACAAATTGAGAACCTTCCCAGAAAATCTTCAAATCTGTCATACCCCTTATTTCCTGTTTTTTATTTATAATACCCTTAATTTCATTCAATCTACTTAAGACCTTATTACCAATTACTTCACAGGAATAAGAGGCAATCATATCGTGCCTTGCTTTTCTACCCTTTTCTTTTGCCATTTCAGGATTTTCATATACATGTCTCATTAATTCTCCGAGATGTCTTACGGAAGGCTTTGCCCACCTGTGGCCCTGATAAAATTGGATTTCCGTATCTTTTATGTCTACGAGTTCTTCCACGTCAATCAAATAAGAATTATCTTTATTCATAAACTCTGTATTTCCGCTCCAATTAGTGGCAATTACAGGTAATTCCATAGACATGGCTTCACAGTGAGGTCTCCCCCATCCTTCTCCATGGGAAGGAATTACAAGACAATCAAAAGCTTTATAAAAAGACGGTAAATCCTTAAATGGAAGTTGCTGTGTTATTAATTCAAATTTCGGAAGTTTATGTATATCTAATTTAATGGATTCAGCAAAAGAAATTATTCTTTCCTTTAATTCTTTTTTTACATCCTTATCAGGTTTATGGAGTAAATAGGTTTTGAGGAATAAACACACATTGTCTTTATGTGTAAATTCTCTGAAATATGCTTCCAGGAGTATGGGCCACCCTTTTCTTTGAGACCATTCAAAAACAGAAAGGAAATTAAAGCCGGCTTTCCCTTCAATTTTACAAGGTTCCACTCCATCAGGATTAAAAAAGTCTGTATCTACCGGTTCAGGCATTATTACGAGTTTCTCTTTCTTAACACCTGCATCGTGAAAAGTGTGGAAGTTAAATTTAGATGGAACCCAGATTTCATCCATTAAGTTACACTTATCCACCCAGTCGGAAGGGATTCTGTCTGTTTCAAACATAGTTCTTCCGATTGTATAAAGGGATTCTTTATCTCTGGAAAAAGCATAAGCAGGGAAATGGCATATAACTATTTTATTCTTCACATCAGGCTTTTCCGTAATATTGTTCTTTAAAATACGTTTAAGTTCATCTGTAAGACCATCTATGAATCCCTGTGAATGGATATTTGATATATTTGCGATAGAAAGGTACGTTTTATCAACAAGGCCCCGGACAAAGGCAAAGGCTTCACTGGTATAGCCGCTGGGATTAAAGAAGGGGGCAAACCATAGAAGAGGAACGGAAAATACTTCTGCTTTTTTTGTTTCTCCTTCCACTATGAATTCATCAGGTTTTATAACCGGATAATTTTCAGAGCCGTGCCAGTTAGGAATTCTTTTTTTGCTTTCTTTGAGACCATTACCTCTATTAAGGATTTCTTCCCACACTTCAATTGTCCTGGCAGCAGTCTTTTCCCAGGTAAACTTCTGTGCCTGTTTATATCCTTTTTCAATGAGTTGTGCTCTTTCATCTTTATTCTCAATTAAAAACAACATAGCACCGGCAATTCCGTTAATATCCGAAGGGTCAAATAATAAGGCCGCATCGCCTGCAACTTCCGGTATGGAAGTGACATTACTCGTAATGACAGGACAACCATTGGCCATTGCTTCCAATACAGGGAAACCAAATCCTTCGTACTGACTTGGGAAAACCAGGGCTACGGCAAGAGAATACAACTGTTCAAGCTCCTCACGGGGAACAAAATCAGTAAAAATAATTTCTTTAACTCCCTGCGCTTCAAGCTGTTCCTTGAAACTACGGGTATATGGGTCAAACTTACCTATGACAGCTAATTGAGATGTATATTTTTTAGTTTTATTCATTGCTATAAGAGCATTGGCAGTAGCGACAAAATTTTTATGTGGATCAAGGGCACCTACATATAGAAAAAACGGCTCTCTAAGGTTATATTTTCTCAGGGTTTCTTCTATCTGTTTTCTGGTATAGCTTCTGTGGGTAATGGCACAATTCAGTCCGGCCATAACAGCTTTCATCCGCTCTAAAGGTATATTCTGATATTTATTCAGATCAAATCTCGTATATTCTGAATTGGTTAAAATAAATGCTTTTGAACGTTTCAACTGTTCCAATCTTGTATTATAAGCAGCTTTAGCGCCATAATCCCAGCTGTTAATATACTTCAATACTAAAGGAATCAGGTCATGAAATAATACTGTAGTATTTTTGCCCCTTATCCTCAAAAATGGAGAGTCAAAACCTGATGACATATTCATTGGATCCGGTATATGAAAAATATCTGCATCATCATAAGAGGCATCTAAAAAAGATTTTAATTCAACATTTGGGTATTTAAGTAATGTTGCTATATAATTATTTTGCTCTATTGAATCTAATAAATCTAAATAAAGTATATATCTCCACTGTGGTGTTTGAGCTATAAGAGCATTCAGATGATTAATGGTATAATGTCCAATGCCACGAGCAGTAGACATTGAGGAGAGCAGAGTTCGAATATCTATACCTATAACAGGCACTTTTACTAACTGACCGGATGACATACCATACATATTAATTAATATCTGTGCAAGTTTACCGTAAGAATTATTCTCAATATAATCATTTATCTGACCAATAAGGTAATCAGAAAATTTTTTATTACCTAAAACATATGAAATTGCCTGACCAAGTCCTACAAATTCTGAAGTCTGCAATGTACAGTTCACAAGAGGCTTAAAAGGAGGCATAGAGTTTGTAATCAATGGTCTGCGATGAGCAAGTGCGAAAGCTGCTGCACCGGAAGCTTCATTACGGTTTATAGTATAATTCATAACAATTACATCTGAAGCACTCAGATAAAGGCTGACAGTTTCCTGCGGTAAAAAGCCTTCGACGAAGTAAACTCTCTCTGAAATACCTGAATGTATTGCTTCCTCTTTACACTTTTTCGGATAAACATCTCTCTCTGGATTATTGGGATGCCCGCCGCCAATAAAGATAAAAATTACATTGTGTTTTTTTAATATTTCAGGTAATGCTCGAATAATTTCCAATACACCTTTATGAGGATCTAAAAAACCGAAGGAAGAGATTACCTTCAACTCGGATGATATTCCAGCCTTAACTCTGGCTTCATTTAAACTTAGTGCTGACTGCAAATCATCTATAACTCCATGAGGAACAATTCTGATAAGTTCCGGATTTGCTCCTGCCATTACAAATCTCATAAGACTTTGTTCTAAATGTACAAATGAGCAGTTTGAAGCATTTATCAGTTCCGCGCATAAAGGCAATGCCACTTCAGAAGAATGAAAAGTGATAAAAACCTTTATATTCATATTCCTGCAAATATTAACCAGGTTGACTATATCAGTATCTGCTAACAACCCATCCTGGAATTGAATATGTAATATTGTTATTTTTTTTTCTTTTATAACGTGAATTAAATGATGAAAATTTTCTTTAGAATCTGATGTACCTTTTTTCCAGCATCTTATTACATTGGGTTCATCTTCTGTAACAAGCTTTACATCTTTCTGAGCAAGTATGATTATTTCCCCATCGTACTGGGGATATCTCTTTAATTCCTTTTTTAATGCATCATAAATAAATCCTGTATGAGTAGCAATACCACAGGCCTGATTGTAAGTAGATAAAAAAGCAATCTTTTCACATATTACAGTCGAGCGGTCATGTATTATGGCTTTATTTATGCTTTCCTCTGGCTCTATATTTACTGAAGTCACATCCTTAACCAGTTCAAGAAGGTTTTTAGCCAGTTTAGTCCATCGAAACCTGTTATAGACAGAATGGTAAGCTTTTTCTCTCATATTTTCCAGTCCTGACCGGTCTTTCAATAAAGAAATAATACGGTCAGACCAGTCTGCAGGATTATCGCTATCTACTATAAATCCCGTCTCATGCTCTAAAATACCCTCCGGTAAACCACCTGCCCGTGATACAACTACAGGGCAACCACAGGCCTGCATTTCTATAGAAGTCAAAGGGAAGGGATCTTCCCAGATTTTCTTATCTGTTGGAATCACACCAATGGCAGATTGCTGAAAAATTATAGCCAGATCTTTCTGTGACACTGCTCCCAAAAATTTTATAGAATGATTTGTTTTTTCTATATGTTCTATATCAATATATGATTTATGCCCCCAGAATGCTGACGTACCACAGATAAACAATCTTGCTTCGGTAAACTCTTTCTGTATCAGAGGGAAGGCATTAATCAGTATGTGAACTCCCTTCTGTGGCACTATAGCACCTGCATACGTAATCTGGTAAGGATTATAATTTAGAGATGACGGATGAAAAATATGTTCAAAAAAGCCATTATAGAGCACTATTCCCTTTGTCATAATACCAATCTTTTCGGCACATTCCATCTGATGGTGCGACACATAAACAATCAGATCTGTATTGTTAAGTATTTCCACATTATCAGTATAACTGTTTGCCGGATTTTGCATCCAGTAAGCCCTGGTTTTGATATGTTTCTTTCCTCCGGTATATGTTAGTACTTCAACGGAAAGCGTAAGCATTAAATCTACCGGTTCGGAAAGTGAATTAATAATAGCAGATAATTCTTCATTGGAAGCATAATGTCTGTAATCAACTCCATCATATAAGCCGGGCTCTTCTGTCAATACAGCATATACTTTAACATCAAGACCGAGCAAAACAAGGGCACGGGCAAGATGGATAGTTGCCATTTCTGCTCCGCTATGAATGCCATCAGGAGAAAAAGAAGTTTTGTTATGATGGATTATTAATACTTTATTTATAGAAGGTTTTTCTATTTTATTTAAAATATTTTTCGCCCAGTCTAGTTCTGACGGGCTATAGAGCTCACGATGAAGGTTAATAATTCTTGCTTTTAAAACATTTTCCAGCAGTTGATTTTGATATAATTTTCCGAGTCTTGATATATTATTAATCTTTCTATAATAAAAATAAGGTTTATCCAGCAAATAACCGTGCCATCCTTTTTCATAAGCTGAAATCCAGAACTCCCAGTCTTCATAACCATCTTCCATAACAGGCTTCATTCCGCCTGTCTGTTCAAAAATTTCTCTTCTGAAGAGGGCTGTACAGGTAAGTTGATTTTCCCGTAAAAATTTCTGAGGATTAAATTCTCCTCCACTCCAGATATCAGTTCTTATGCCAATATGCTGTACAGCAGTATAAACAAAGCCGACAGAAGGTTTACTATCCAGAATGGCAACAGTTTCCTTTAAAAAATCAGGATGAATTTTATCATCTCCATCCAGAAATAATATATATTTACCGGACGATACAAATAATCCAAAATTACGGGTATTCACAATACCCTCATGTTCTCTGTCAAAAAATCTTATATTTTTATGTTCTGACATGAGAGCATTTGCTATGACTTTCGTATCATCAGAACTTCCGTCATTTATAATAATTATTTCAATATTACTATAGGTCTGATTTACAACACTTTCTACAGATTCATATAAATAACATCCATGATTATATGATGGTATTATAACCGATACTAAATGTTTATCAATGAAAACATTTTTTTTACAATTTGCCAAATCATCTGACGAGACTGATGCTGGTATAGTTGCTTTAGCCGGTATACCACGTTTTTTCATACCATATTCAGTTCTTACTAAATCTGTTTCTTTGTCTGAAGCATAAGATGCTCTCTCCAGCCCCTGACGATTTTCATAATATAATCCTAAAAGTTCGGGGATGAGACGAATTTTTTCATATTTTCCAATCCTTAACCAGAATTCATAATCGCCGGCTGATTTAAAATCACCTCTGAAATAACCGTATTTATTATGAAGTTCCTTCCTCCACACAGGTTGTGGTCCAATAATACATCTGGTTTCCAATTCTTCATAAGAAAATTCCGGCCAATTCCATCGTAACTTTGCTTTAGTATCAGAAAAGGTTTCATTGGGTATTGTTGTAATCAGCTGATCTGCATAGACAAGAGCAACATCTTGATTCCTATCAAGATAATCAGACATTATTTCCAATGCATCAAAACGATGGCGGTCGTCAGTATTGGCATTCGTAATATATTTTCCTCTGGCTTCTTTTATCCCTGTATTCCAGGCTTCATATAAGGTTTTTCTATCTTCAGTTCTGATATATCTTATATTATTTCTACCATATTTATCCTGAAATTCTCTGACAATAGCTCCTTCTTTCTGCTCAGATCCTGTATCTACTATTATAATTTCCATCTGACCTTTTCTATAAAGTGTTTGTTCAACCAGATCTTCCAGACAACCTCTTATAAACATCTCCGAATTATATGTGGAAACTATAGCAGATACTGTAAAGCTATCTAAAATATCAGCAGATTTCTTTGCTGTAGCCCACAACCACTTACCTTCTCTTATGATATCTATTTCATTAAATTGCTGTTCACTGAATAATAAATTCAGTTGTTCCGGCGTATAACCATTGCCATCCAAGGCATATTGTCTGTCCGGCAGGGCCTCATCATCATATTTCCCGAAATTAGACTCCCACTGATGAACCTGAAGTCGAAAATACCCGCCCGGTTTTAAAACACGAAAAATTTCATTAAAATAATTTCTGACAACAGAGATTGATCTGATATGCTGAAAAACAATCATAGAATATACCAGGTCATAAGTATTATCAGAAAACATACCCAGGTCGCTGCCGCTGTTAACATATACATTACCATTATGACTGCAATCAGCCAGATATTGCCTTGCAAATTCAATCATATTTTCAGCAATATCCACTCCGTCAACGTGAGCAAATTTTGCTCTTAAAGGTTTTATTACACGGCCAACTCCACATCCAATTTCCAGAATTTTCCACTCAGGTTTAACCGGCAGGCCCTGAATAATACGGTTACTTGACGAAATTGCAGAAGAATCCCATGCTTTCATTCTTTCTTCAAAAGTCATTTTATCTATATTTTCATCCGTAACTACTCTTTTAAACATAGCCTCATAGATATCATTTACGTTCCAGTATTCTCTTTCTTTCATTAAAAAAGGTTTATTAACATTATCAGTATGGAGAGGTATTAACCTGTCATATAACATTTCGAGTCTTTTTCTTATTTCCCGATCATTTTTATTTCTCTCTAAATAACCTGTATACAAATCTCTTGTTTCTTCATATTTTTCTAAACTTATTAAAAGATCTCCCAGATTTAAAACAGTAGAACTATCATCAGGGTTGATTTTCAGAGATTTCTTAAAGTAATAAAGAGCTTTTTCTGTATAATGGTCATTGAAGTAGATTACACCAAGATTATTTAAAGCCCTGGAATAATCAGGAAATTTTTCAAGAATCTCTAAAAATATATTCCTGGCATCTTCTTTATGTCCCATCTGATACTTTATTTCTGCCATGAGATTGAGAACTTCAGGTAAATCAGGATATTCAGGCATAAGCCCTTCTAAAGCCAGCAGGGCAATCTTTAATCTTCCTTCATTCCTTAATTTATCTATTTTTTTGAGGATTTCCATCAACTTATCTCTGTCATCAAGGAAATTTTTCATGTTTTATAGTCAATCAGAACTATCTCTGTTTTCCTCCTATTAAAAAATTTACCATTAAATCTTTTAAAAAGTCTTTATGCCGCAAGAATAATCTTTCTACCTAACAGCCATGACCGGGTGGTCACAACAAAGAATGAGAAGGTATTACTCCCTTCACACTTCACCCTTCACAATTCCTATATAAATATATCACGGGTATCATTCTAATTCAATATTGTTAATTTTAAAGTACTTTTATTTTAACTCTTCCTGAAGTTCGAGTAATTCCTGATTATAAGGGTTTTTAAATAAAAGACCTTTCACTGCAAATCTGGCTATTTCAAGTTCTCCTTCATTCACCAGTTGCCTGACTTCCTTTAAGCCTTCAGTCAGAACAGTATGAATGTCACGGGAAGATAATCTTTCCTTAACACCTTCAAGGACAAACGATATTTCTTCAACATCAGGGTATTTATTGAGATAGGAAGAAAGTAGCTTTTCCGCTTCCTCACATTTATTAAGTGTCACTAAAAGATCTGCCAGGTTAAGAGTAGCAACCATATCGTCAGGATTAATTTCAAGGGATTTATTATAGTAATATAAAGCTTTTTCCAGATTTCCTTCATTAAGATAGACCACACCGATGTTACTGAATATCTGACTGTAGCCGGGGAATTTTTGGGAAAGGCCAAGAAATTTATTTTTTGCTTCCTCAACATTTCCCATTTGAAAGTTTAATTCTCCTTCAAGAATGAGTAATTCCGGTGTATCAGGGTATATAGAGATTAAATCTGCAAGAGATGCGGAAGCCTCTTCCAGAAGTTCCATTCCACGTAATTCATTGATTTCAGATATTCCTTCCAATATGTTATTTTCATATTCCTGAGTAATGATTTTTGCCTTTACAATTTCAAGAAACCCTTTAATCTCTTCATCCCGAGGGTTTCTTTCCAGATAAGAAGAAAATAAATTTATTGCCTCTTCATACTTACCAAGACTTACAAGTATATCTGCCAGATTTAAATTTGCCAGACGGTTATCAGGGTCAACCTTCAGAGATCTCATCAGATAGGGCAATGCTTCTTCGGCATTTCTTTCACTCCAGAGGATTGCTCCTGTATTGTTTAAGATCTTTGAGTTTTCAGGAAATTTTTCAACAAGATTAAATAATAAGGACTTCGCTTCTTCAATCTGCCCCATCTGACATTTTAGTTCTGCTTCAATATTGAGTAAATCCGGAGAAAAAGGATATTTAATAATAATAGCTGTTAGAGTGGAATATGCTTCTTCCCATAAATCCATTTCTCGTAACTGGTTAATTAAAAAAATGGCTTCGTTAATCTCAGATATAGCAGTAGAAATTTCATCAACCATAATAATTTGAACTTCATTAACATTTAAGTATTTATCAAAGAATTGCCATTCAGGTTGCCCTCTCTTCTGGTTCCATAAAGAAGAATTTTGCACAAATATACGAGGTTTGTGTGATGTATGTTCAAGAGTCTGCTTTATGGCTTCTGAAAAAACCTCCGGCATTATATTCTGAACACAGTGTGGTCTTTCATATTTACACGCCCAGTTACAATCATAACATTCCAATGGAAGACATACAATTGAAGTAAGTGGAGAATAAGGAAAGAATCTTCCAAAATGGCCTCCACCGAGTATTACAATATTTGTAATCCCAACAGCACAGGCAACATGGGCGCCTGCAGAATCAGTGCCGATATATAAATGGCATTTACGCATAATACCTGCCATCTGCCTGATTGTTGTTTTACCTGCCAGATTAAAACATTTACCCTGGAAATTATTCTCAATATTTTTTGCCCTTTCCATATCTTCACTATTTCCCAAAATTATAACAACAAAATTCTTAAAATCTTTCAGAACACTCTGGTATTCAGGATAAATTTTATGATAATGCTGCCCCCCAGGAAATAAGGCAATAATTTTTTCCTTTTCTAAATTATTAGATTTAATAAAGTTTAAAGCAAATCTGTCATCTTCAGATGTGGTCCAGATAACTGGCTGTATATTTATCTTATATATTCCAAGACCCCGCAGGAAATCCATATGTCTTTCAATCTCAGTCTTGTATTTTCCTGGGCTTTGCAAAAGTTTAGTATAAAACTGGTTATATCTATCGTGTATTTCTTTCGACATATTAGAGAGGTCTCCATATAAAGCTATTTTCTCTTTTGCATTACAATCTATTGAAAGTACATCTGTTATAAGTTCACGGGAATAAACAGAATTTAATGAGAGATTAGCATTAATAGAACGTAATTTTAATATTAAATTATTCCTGTACTGCTCATCCTGGCATAAATGTCGCCTGTTAAATGTTATTATATCATCTACAAAAGGGCAGGCTGTATAAAGTTCCATAATATGTTCCTGACAGACAACAGTAATTTTTGCATTTTTATATTTTTCTCTTATATAGGGCAACATTGATGAAGATAAAATATTATCACCTATAGAATCAGTCCTTATCCAGAGAATATTTAATATTTTATCAGGAGCCAGACCTTTCTGTTTAAAACTCCACTGACCGGAGATATCTTTTTGAGCGACAGGGGCTATATGCTGTGATTGAAGCGAATCAACAATAGCATTATCGGCCACCCATGGGAAATAATCCCTCAAAAACACAGGGAATTTACTCTGTTTTTGAAGTTTCTTCCATTTTTTAACAGCATTTTTATAACCATAATAGAGTTCTTTAAATCTGAGCTGTTCTTTTAATACATAAGCATAGTGCTGAAAAATCAGGTTTTTCGGCTCTGTATCTTTATGAATGAAGGAATTTAATTTTCCCAGGTCAATCCACTGACCGCTAATATCCTGTCTGCAGAGTTTTGGAGGTTCATGAGAAAGCCATCTATCGCCAGGTCTGAAGCGCCAGGTGCGAAGCCACTCATAATCCAGATGATTCCCATAGGTATTCCGGCTGGTTATTACCAGCTCCGGCCCTACAAAATAATGGCACAAATAATAGGCAGACGTCTTATCAGGTTCTTTTACAAACATTTCCACAACGGAACATACCTGTTCAACGGTCCAGAGTTCATCAGCATCTATCTGCCAGAGGAGGCATTCTTTTTTTATATTCACCAGAGGAGCATTTACCATTTCAAGCTTTCCATCCCAGAAAGCACCTTCATTTTTGCGATATATAGTAATGTTATGAGGAAATTCTTCTACAAGCCTGTTTAAATATTCACTTGTACCGTCATTACTGAGGCCTTTTTTATGTAATTCATCAGTAATATGGCCACCTGACTGCAAACTCCAGGCAGTATCATGCTTTAAATCTGCCACACCTTCTATAATATGCCAGTGCCAGTCAAATGATAGCTGTTTGAAAACCTCTATATGATATCTAATAAATGGCTGTCCGTTGAGAACTATTGTAAAAAAGTGAACAGGAATTATATGTTCTTCAGGGAGTGTCTTTTTATATTTTTCCACAAAATTGATTGGCTTATCGGTATGTAACTCAAGTCCAAAGGGTTGTTCAAGTATTTCAATATATTTTTTCATCAAATTATCTTTAAATTTCTTTGCTTCTTCAGCAATCTGGCATAAATCTGTTTTACATAATCTGTTAAACTCTCTGTAAAATTTATCCTTGTTATCAACCCATACAGAATGAGGAAAACCTTCAAGACAGTGGGTATGTCTGTCTGTATCATTTAAAATAATACCCGGTATACCATGTCCGTTAGCAAAAAGACTGGAATGAAGCCTTGTTGTTATAAAGAGATCATACTTTGGATATATGTCAAATAAATCCTGATAATAAGATGAAAATATAACTGGAACAGTACCGTCGAATAAATTCAGGAAATGGAAATATTCTGTCTTATGATGCCCTATAATATCAATATCATATTTATCTTTCAGTTCTTTAAGTATTTCAACTGATAGTTTATACATTTTCTCTGCACAGCAGTGATTGAGCACACCGGTTTCATGGGGAAGCTGTATTGAAAATCCTATTTTTTTAATCTTTTTGCCGGGAGGAATATATTTTACATCCTTAACAGACAAAATGGCCGGACAGTTTATATGGTGGTAAGGTAAGTTTAATTTCGGGATGAATTCAGGAGTTTTTTTTGTTCTTCCTGTAATAATTTTTGCATTTCTGAATATAGTAGCTTCCGGCTCTTCATAAATATATTTATCTACATAACTGTTTTCATACCCGGCACCTATAAGATAAACTCTATCATGCAGATTATTCTCTATAATCCAGTTATAGAGATCTTTAATCTCAAACCCTGCTGATAAGCCTGCTATAACTATGGCATCAATAAAATCACGATAACTATTTAAATCTCCTTTTGATACTATATTTGCTATTCCTGTAAACTTACTCTGAGGGAAGAAGTCCTGATTGAAATTATAAAATAAAAAATTTAATCTGTAACCTTCAAAGAGATTTTTCAGTATGGCAATAACCCCGTCTCTTACGAAATCATCACCTGGATTCCATGCGTTAGTACCTGATATTACAATATGTTTTACTTCAGTCTTTTTTATGATTATCTTTTTATCCATATAATTCCCTCAATCTAATAAAATTCTATAATTTTGAAAAAATAATCCATGTATGCCAGGGATATAGTTCATCATTCTTTTGTCCTATAGATTTATCAAACCGTCTGCCTCCTAATAACCCATGGCCATCATCAGTAGTCAAATTATATACGAGAACATCTTTATTTCCCCATCCGCCCTTTTCTATTATTTTCACACCTTCAAATAATTCTGCAAGTCCATCAGGTAAAAATCGGTAATAATCATTAAAATCAGGCTGTCCATGCCTTGGATTAAATGCGCAGGTTGTATGTATACCTATACCCCCCGCTTTTAATACCCTTACTATCTCTCTGGCAGCAACCCATGGTTTGGGTATATGTTCCATAACCTGATGAGAATATACCAGATCAAAAGTATTATCTTTTAAATGATATAGATTCTGCACATCATATTCAGGATAAATCGCCCTGGTAATATTCAGGTCAGGCCATTTCTCAAGTATTAAAGGATCTATGGTAGGATTAGTATCTATGCTCAATGCACAGGTAGCTTTAAATTCAGTCTTCTTCAGCCATCTGCTGATCTCCTGAAGCATAAAGGTCTGGGGAGTCCATAAACCTTTATCCGTAAAATCTTCATTCCTGTCAGGTACGGAAACGATATGCCCGGCTTTTACTGCAGTTTCTTTAATTATTTCCCCACTTTTCTTTATATTACTATCAACACCGAAAGGTCTGGAAAGAACTTCTATGTATTTTTTCATTAATTTATCTTTAAAAATTTCGGCTTCCCTTGATATAGCATATAAATTTGCTTTGCAAATCTTATCAAATTCTCTATAAAAATTTTCCTTACTATCAACCCAGACTGAATGGGGGAAACCTTCAAGGCAGTGAGTATGTCTGTCTGTATCATTCAAAATAATACCCGGTATACCATGACCGTTAGCAAAAAGACTGGAATGAAGCCTTGTTGTTATAAAGAGATCATAATCCTGATATATGTCAAAGAAATCCTGATAATAAGAAGAAAATATAACAGGCACAGTACCATTAAATAATTTTAAAAAATGAAAATACTCACTTTTATGATGGGCAATAATATCAACAGCATATCTTCGGGATAATTCAACAAGTATGTCTACGGATAATCTGTACATTTTTTCAGCACATGAGTGATTACTGATACCGGTTTCATGAGGTAATTGAATAGAGAACCCTATTTTTTCAATTTTCTTATCATAAGGAACATTTTTTATATTCTTAACAGATAATATGGCAGGACAATTAATATGATGATATGGCAGATTAAGATTTGAAATGAATGCCGGTGTTTTTCTTGTTCTGCCTGTAATAATTTTAGCTTTTTTAAATATAGTAGCTTCCGGTTCTTCATAAATATATCTATCAACATAAGTATTTTCATAGCCGGCTCCTATCATATATACTCTATCTTGAAGATTATTTTCTATTATCCAGCTATAAAGGTCTTTAATCTCAAAGCCTGCCGATAAACCTGCTATGACGATTGCATCAATAAATTTACTGTATTTATTCAGGTCACCTTTTGCCAGCATATTGGATATACCTGAAAATTTACTCTGAGGGAAAAAGTCCTGATTGAAATTGTAAAATAAAAAATTTAATGTATAATCTGTAAATAATTTCTTTAAAATTTCAATAACTCCATCTCTTACAAAATCATCGCCGGGATTCCAGAAATTCGTTCCTGAAATAACAATATTCTTCACCTTTGTTCCAAGGAGTTTATCTTCTTTTAATGTCCGAACATCACGATTTTGAGCTTCTTCAGATATTTTTTCTTCCAGTTCTAATAACAATTCGGCTATTTCTCTGTCTTCCCTGTGTCTTTCGGTATAAGATGAATAAAGGTTTTTAGCATCTTTATATTTATTTAAACTTGTTAATATTTCACCTAAATTCAATATTGTAGTTCTGTCATCAGGATTAATTTTTAACACCCTCATAAAACATGTCAGTGCTTTTTCTATATTATTTTCTTTCCAGAAG